>JAVXWN010000225.1:0-15669 GCA_032230645.1 Acidobacteriota bacterium
GTTGACCCCTATCTCGTCTTCTGCGTGATGGAGCACGAGTCGCACTTCAACGCGCGCGCGGTCAGTCCCGTAGGCGCGCGCGGATTGATGCAGCTCATGCCGGGGACGGCCGCGCGCTTCGGCGTGCGTAACCCGCACGACCCCGCGCAATCGGTCGCGGGCGGCACGCGCTATCTGAAGGAACTGCTCCGCCGCTTCAACGGCCGCGTAGACCTTGTGCTCGCCGGATACAACGCGGGCGAGGGCAACGTCATGCGCTTCGGCTACCGCGTGCCCCCCTTCCGCGAGACACGCGACTACGTCCGCCGCGTCGGCGCGCGATACAACAAGGGAGAGTGATGAGTGATAGGTAATGAGAGAAGACAAGCGGCCCCTTCTTATTACTTGTCACTTATCACGCATCACATATCCTCTTCTGGAATGTCCGCCGGATTCGCGCTTGTTTATTGACAGAGGTGTGGGAGATGAAGTTGAGGTTAACGAGTGTCGTGGTGTTGGTCGTCGCGCTTTCGGTCAGCGCGCGTGCGCAGGGTGCGGGGCAGGCGGCGGAGCCGCCGCTGACGAACACGTCGGTCGTCAAGTTAGTCCGCGCGGGCTTTCGCGAGAAGACCGTCATCGCCATCATCGGCGCGCGCCCGGTCAGCTTCGACTTGTCGCCGGACAGGCTCATCGAGTTGAAGAAGGGCGGCGTCCCCGAGCGCGTCATCCTCGCGATGATCGCGCGCGCCGAGTCGGTAGATTTCGCGAGCGTTGATTGGGACGACGACAGCACGCCGCTCGGCGGTGGCAATAGTGGTGCGGGCGAGCGCGGGCAGGCTCAGGCGACAGACCCCGGCGCGAACATCTTCGGCTCGTCGGGCGGGTCACACGGCCGCACGCGCACGCGAGGCGGGAACGGCGGAGGCGACTCAGATACTTTGACGACGGGCAGCGCGACCGTCCACATCGTCAAGCCCACGGCCGAGGCGGGCGGTACGGCGGCGCAGTCGAAGCTCGAACGCACGCCGACGTTGACGAACGACTCGGTGGTCGAGTTGGTCGAGGCGGGCTTCTCCGAAGGCACCATCATCCGGCGCATCGAGCAGTCGCCGGTCGAGTTCGATTTGTCGCCCTCGAAGCTCGGTGAGCTTCGCAAGCGGCGCGTGGGCGAGCCCGTCATCACGGCCATGCGCGCGGCGATGGGCGAGGACGCGAACACGCCCATGCGCCCCGAGAGGTGAAGTGTTGAGAGGGTCGGACGCGGGACGTAACGAGAGCTTGATGCGAATACGTAGCATGCGAAACGCGCGCGGTGCGTGGCGAATCTGCGCGCTCGTACTTCTCGCAACGTTCATGCTCGCGGGGCTGTTAACCGTCCCGGCTGCCTTCACGCAGAATCAAACGCGCCCGCGCAAGACTGTGGACACGAAGGCGGGCGAGCCGTCGCCTCAAACTACATCGTCGCCGCCCGCGCAGCCGTCGAAGCAAGTGGAAGAGCAGGTTGACGAGGATGAGGTCGTCAAGATCAACGCCTCGGAAGTGTTGCTGCCCGTGACGGTGCGCGATGCGTCGGGGCGGCTTGTGACCGAGCTTGGGCGAAAGGACTTTCGGGTCTTCGAGGACGGGCGGGAGCAGCCTTTGAGCGACCTCTCGCTGCGTCAGGTGCCGGTGGACGTGGCGCTGCTCGTTGATGCATCGTCGTCCGTCGCCGAGAGCTTCGAGGACTTTCGCCGCGCGGCCGAAGATTTCTCGGCCCGCGTCAGCCCCGAAGACCGCTTCTGCCTCGTCAAGTTCGACGACCGCGTTGAGCTTCTGCTCGACTGGTCACGAAGCCGTCTGCAACTGCGCCGCGCCCTCACGCGCCTGACCACGGGCGTCTTCACGCGCTTCAACGACGCGCTGCTGCTTTCGGCGCGTGAGCAGTTTCAACGAAACGAGCGGCGGCGCGCGCTCGTCGTCTTGAGCGACGGCATTGACAGCAATCGCGGCGCGGCTACCACCGAAGCCGCGTTGCGCGCGCTGCTCGAAGCGCAGGTCGCCGTCTACTGCATTGCCAACACCGAGATCGAGCGCACGCGCAAGAGCGCCGAGCTTGACGGCCTGCTCGCCGGGCCGGAGTCTGTGGTGCGTTTCAACCAGCTACGCATCGGCGATTTGCGCGAATCCCTTCGCGTGCTCGATGCGAGCGAGCGCAATCTTGAAGCACTCACGCGCGCGACTGGCGGACGACTCTACAGGCCGCCGAGCTTCGACGCACTCGATAAAGTTTATGCGGAGATCGCGGATGAACTGCGCCACCAGTACGCGCTCTACTACACGCCGACCGACCCGACGCGCGACGGGCGCTTTCGTCGCGTTCGCGTCGAAGTCAAGGGGCGCGACTACGAGGTCTCGACGCGCATCGGATACTATGCCCCGCGCCGCTAAGCTGAAGGCGTTGGTTTGACACGCTTCCCGCCGCTCGGTTATAACGGACGCGCCTGAAAGGTATTTCAGGAATTTCAAGCATGACGCATCACTTCCACGTCTCGGCGCATCACCATCATGGCTACCATCGCCATGCGTGCGGCCGCGTGTGGGGTGATTCGTAAAGCGCCGGAGGAAGACAAGGGCGCTTAAAGAAAGTTTCACCAGCACACGCCGCCTGCGACACCGAAAGTGTCCGGCGGCGTTTCGATTTTAATGATGAGTGAGTTGAACGATGAATGATGCGTGATGAATGATGAATATCGCAGCGTAATTGTATTCATCACTCATCAGCAATCACATATCCGTATGGAGCCTCTTTCCAACATCCCCGGCGGCATGCGCTATCACTTCGGGCGCGAGGCGCGTTTGCGTCGCGCGGTCGAGGGCGCGGCGATGAGCGTCTTCGACGGGTGGAGCTACGAAGAGATAGCGACGCCCTCGGTTGACTACTACGCGCTGTTCGAGCGCGGGATGGGGCGCGAAGAGGCGAGCCGCAGCTTTCGCTTCGCGGACACGGATGGGCGACTGCTGGCGTTGCGCCCCGACGTGACCTCCTCGGTGGCACGCGCGGCGGCAACGCTGTTTGCGAGCGCGCCGCGTCCCTTGCGCTTCTGCTACGCCGCTTCGGTCTTCCGCCAGCGGCCGCGCTCGCACGCCGAGTGGAAACGGCAGGGACGACAACTCGGCTGCGAGCTTATCGGCGCGGGTGGCGCGGCGGCCGAGGCGGAAGTGCTGGCAATCGCCTCCGAGGTGCTCGAACGTCTCGGCCTCGGCGACTCATGCCGCGTCACACTCAATCACGTCGGGGTCTTCAACGGCGTGGCCGAACAACTCGGCCTCGACGCCGTGGCGCGCGAAGAGATGCGGCGGCTCGTTGACGTGCGCGACGCGGCGGCGCTCGAACAGTTCCTCGCGCGATTGGGCAAGGGAGCTTCGACCGTCACGCGTGCGGGACGACTCGCGCGGCTCGTGGGCAGTCGCGAGGTGCCGCAAGAGGCGCGCGAGCTTCTGTCGAACGAGCGTTCGCGCGCGGCGCTCGACGAGCTTGAGAGTTTGCGTGCAGTCGTTGATTCGCTCGGGCTCGGCGAAAGATTTTCGATTGACCTCGCGGACGTTTCGGGGCTCGACTATTACACCGGGCTCGTCTTCAAGATTTACATCGAGGGCGCGGGCGCGCGTGTCGGAGGCGGCGGGCGCTATGACGAGTTGACAGCCAACTTCGGGCGGCGTGAACCCGCAATCGGCTTCGTCCTCGACGGCGATGCGCTCAACGACGTTCTCACGCGCGGCGACTTTGATACGAAGAACGGCTCGGGCACGAACGCCAACGCGATTGAAGCGACGAACGTTGCCGCGCGCTTCCATGAAGCGAGACGCAGGCGCGCTCTGGGCGAGCGCATTCGGATGGAATAGCGATGCTGACGATTGCGATTGCAAAGGGGAGGATGCAGCAGGACGCGCTTGGCTTGCTCGGGCGCGCAGGCGTGCGTGTGAGCGAAGAGGCGCTCGCGTCGCGTCGGCTCGCGGTCGAGGACGAGAGCGGAAGCTACCGCTTCGTCTTCGTCAAACCGGCGGACGTGCCCGTCTACGTCGAGCACGGCATCGCGGATTGCGGCGTCGTTGGCCGCGACGTTCTGCTTGAGACGGAAGCCGACGTGTTGCAGCCACTCGACCTTCGCATAGGCCGCTGCCTCATCGCCGTCGCAGTCAGAGAGGGCGCGCACGCCGAGCGTCAAGGCGTGCTTCACGTCGCGACGAAGTACCCGCGCATCGCGGCCGCGCACTTCGGTTCGCGCGGCGTCCCCGTCGAGATCATACATCTCTCGGGCTCGGTCGAGCTGGCACCCGTGCTCGGTCTCTCGGACTGCATCGTTGACTTGGTTGAGACGGGCCGCACGCTCGCCGAGAACGGGCTCATAGTCGTCGAGACGATAACCGAATCAACTGGCCGCCTCGTCGTCAACCGCGCCAGCTACCAGTTGAAGGCCGAAGCGGTCGGCAGGTTGATCAATGAGTTGAGCCGCGTCGTGAGCGGCGACGATTTAAACGACTCGGGAGAGGGAACGGCTTGATCGAGATTATTCAAGACGAGCGCGGGCGGCGCGAAAAGCTCGCGCGCATACACGGGCGCAGCGTCGCGACCGACGCCGAGTTGATTGCCATCGTCGCCGAAATAATCGAAGACGTTCGGCGGCGCGGCGACGCTGCGCTTGTTGATTACACCGCGCGCTTCGACGGCGTGCGCGTGCGCGCCTCGGAGCTTCGCGTTGAAGAGTCGGCGCTGCGCGAGTCGGCCGCGCGTGTTGATGACCGCGTGCTCGAAGCCATTCGCGTGAGCATCCGAAACGTTCGCGCCTTTCACGAACACGAGCGCGTCGAAGGATGGGAGTTCGAGTCGGCGCGCGGCGTGCGGCTCGGCCAACGCGTCTCGCCGGTTGATGCGGCCGGGCTCTACGTGCCGGGCGGCACGGCGAGCTACCCTTCGTCGGTCGTGATGAACGTCGTGCCCGCGCAGGTCGCGGGCGTGCAAAGAATCGCGGTCGTTACGCCGCCGCGCACGCTCTCCGAGACACCCGCGGTCGCCGCCGCGCTCCTCGAACTCGGGGTGACTGAGATTTATCAAGTCGGAGGCGCACAAGCAATCGCCGCGCTCGCCTACGGCACCGAGACAATTCGGCGCGTTGATGTCATCACGGGCCCCGGCAACAAGTTCGTCGCCGCCGCGAAGAAGCTCGTCTTCGGCGCGGTCGGCATTGACTCAATCGCGGGCCCGAGCGAGGTCGTCGTGCTCGCCGACGATTCGGCGCGCGCCGACTTCATCGCCGCAGACCTGCTCGCGCAATCAGAGCATGGCGAAGACGCTTCGGCCGTTCTAGTCACCACGTCTCTTGAACTCGCACGGCAAGTCGCCGGTGAAGTCGCGCGACAGCTTGAGACGCTTCCACGCAGAACAATCGTCACGCGCTCGCTCGCCGACTTCGGCGCAATCTTCGTCGTCGCCACGCTTGAAGAGGCGTGCGGCATCATCAACGAACTCGCGCCCGAGCACCTTGAAATCATCACGCGCGATGCGGAAGAGTCGGCCGCGCTCGTCCGCCACGCGGGCGCAATCTTCTTCGGCGCGCACACGCCCGAGGCCGTCGGCGACTACTTGGCGGGCCCCAACCACGTGCTGCCCACAGGCGGCTCGTCGCGCTTCTCGTCCGCGCTCGGCGTCTTCAACTTCCTTCGCCGCACGAGCATCATTCGCTACACGCGCGCGGAGCTTACGGAGACCGCGCCGCTCATCGCCGCACTCGCCGAAGCCGAAGGGCTCGACGCGCACGCGCGCTCGGCTTTGATTCGTTTGGAGAAGTGAAGAGTAGACAGATGGCGAACCCGCTCGACAAAATCAAGCCGCGCGTCCGCGAGTTGAAGGCTTACACGCTCAAGCCCGACCTCGGCGAGGTGAAGCTCAACCAGAACGAGAACCCGTGGGGCGTGCCCGAAGCAATCAGGCGCGAGACGCTGCGTCGGATGGAGACGCGCTCGTGGTCGCGCTACCCCGACTTCGTGCCCGCGTCGTTGCACGAGAAGCTGGCGAGGTTCGCGGGCTGGCGCGCGGACGGCGTGGTCGCGGGCAACGGCTCGAACGAGTTGATACAGGCGACGTTGATGGTCACCATCGGCGAAGGCAAGCGCGTGCTTATCTCCGAGCCGACCTTCGCTCTCTATCGTCAGGTCGCGACCGTGCTCGGGGGTGAGGTGTTGAGCGTTCCTCTTGACGGCGACTTGCGATTCGACGCTGAAAAGCTGCGCGAGGCAATCGAGCACGACGAGCCGGACGTGACGATACTCTGCTCGCCGAACAACCCGACGGGCTGCCGCATCGAGGAGAATGAGCTTGAGCACTTGCTGAGTGTCACAAGCGGCATCGTCGTCGTTGACGAGGCGTACTTCGAGTTCTCGGGACGGACAATTGCGCCGCTGCTTGAGCGTCACACGAACCTCGCGGTCTTCCGCACCTTCTCGAAAGCGATGGGGCTCGCGGCCCTGCGCGTCGGCTACCTGCTGGCTTCGCCGGAGCTTGCGCGCGAGGTGAGCAAGGCCGTGCTGCCCTACAACCTCAACGCCTTCTCGCAGACCGCCGCCGAGGTGGCCGTCGAGATGTACGAGACGGAACTGCGGCCCACGGTCGCGCGCATCGTGGCTGAGCGCGAACGTCTCTTCGCCGAGCTTCAAACAATCGAAGGACTCGCGCCCGTTTCGTCGAGCGCCAATTTCATGATCGTGCGCTCTCGCATCGTGCCGCGCCGCGTCTACGAAGAACTGCTTCGTTGCGCGGGCGTGCTCATACGCGACGTGAGCAGCTACCCGTTGCTCGAAGACTACTTCCGCGTGAGCGTCGGCACGCCCGCCGAGAACGACCGGCTGCTCGAAGGTCTGCGCGAAATTTTTGAAGTGAAGGAGGCGTTTGAGTGATGGCAACGGAGCTTCAAACGAACGCGCGCGCCGCCGAGGCGCGGCGCAAGACGAAGGAGACGGATGTACGCGTGCGTCTCGTGCTCGACGGCACGGGGCAGTCAAAGGTCTCGACGGGCGTCGCGTTCCTCGACCACATGCTTGAGTTGTTCGCGCGACACGGCCTCTTCGATCTCGAAATCGAATGCCGTGGTGATTTGCACATTGACGACCATCACTCGGTCGAGGACGTGGCGATCACGCTCGGTCAGGCGTTGGCCGAAGCCCTCGGCGACAAGGCGGGCATCGCGCGTTACGGCTTCGCGCTCGTGCCGATGGACGAGGCGTTGTGCCGCTCGGTCATAGACCTTTCGGGCCGCTTCTATCTCGTCTACGGAGTCGAGACGCGGCGGCACATGATAGGCAACTTCTCGGTCGAACTGGCCGAGCACTTCTGGCGCTCGCTCGCCGAGGCCGCGCGCTGCAACCTGCACATTGATTGCCTTCGCGGACGCAACACGCATCACATACTTGAAGGCACGTTCAAAGCAACGGCGCGCGCACTTCGTCAGGCAGTCGAACGCGACCCGCGCGTCTCGGGCGTGCCGAGCACGAAGGGCGTGCTATGAGTGTGTGTGGATAAAGATAGTGGTGTATGAAGTTGAAAAGGGGTACTCATTAAGTTGGCTCGCGTGGCGATAATTGATTACGGCGTCGGCAATCTGCGCTCGGTGGAGAAGGCGTTTCAGGCGAGCGGGGTCGAGGCGGTCGTCAGTTCAGACGAGCGTGTGCTGCACGCGGCGGAGCGGCTTGTGCTGCCCGGTGTCGGAGCTTTCCGCGCGTGCATGGAGGCTTTGAAGGCGCGCGGCTTCGACCAACTCGTGCGCGAATCGGTCGAAGCGGGCACGCCGCTCTTAGGAGTCTGCGTCGGCATGCAGATGCTCTTCGATGAGTCGGAGGAGTTCGGCATCACGCGCGGACTCGGGTTGCTGCGCGGCCGCGTGCGGCGTTTCAACGACGGCCTGCACGTGCCGCAGGTCGGATGGAATCAAGTTGAATGGGTGAAGCCACACCCGCTCGCCGATGGCATCGCGGATAAGACTTTCTTCTACTTCGTCCACTCCTTCTTTTGTGAAGCAAGGGATGAAGACGACGTGCTCGGGAAGACCGAGTATGGACTGGGCTATGCCTCGTTGGTTGCGCGCGGTGTCGTCAGCGGCGTGCAGTTTCATCCGGAGAAGAGTCAGGCCGCGGGGCTGCGCCTGCTCAAAAATTTCGCGGAGGCTTAAGAAGGTCGGAGCGCGTTCAAGAACATGCTTGCGAAAAGAATCATCCCGTGCCTCGACGTTGATAATGGCCGCGTCGTGAAAGGCATCCGCTTCGTCTCGCTGGCGGACGCGGGCGACCCCGTGGGGCAGGGGAAGCGTTACGACCTCGAAGGCGCGGACGAGTTGACGTTTCTCGACATCACCGCATCATCCGACAAGCGAGCCATCGTCGCCGCCCTCGTCCGTCGCGTGGCCGATGAAGTCTTTATCCCGCTCACCGTGGGCGGCGGGCTCAACTCAATCGAAGACGTGCGCGCTATCTTGCGCGCGGGCGCGGACAAGGTCTCGCTCAACACGGCCGTCGTCGCGCGGCCGGAGTTGATAACAGAGGCCGCAAACGTCTTTGGCAGCCAGTGCGTCGTCGTCGCCATAGACGCGAGGCGTAAAGAGTCGGGTGAGGGCTGGGAGGTTTACACACACGGCGGACGACGCGCCGTCGGATGGGACGCAGTCGAGTGGGCGGCGCGCGCCGAGAGCCTGGGCGCGGGCGAGATTCTACTGACGAGCATGGATATGGATGGGACGCGCGACGGCTACGACACGCGTTTGACGCGCGCGGTCGCGGACGCCGTTTCGATCCCCGTCATCGCCTCGGGCGGCGCGGGTCGCCTCGAACATTTCTACGAGGCGCTGACCGAAGGGCGTGCGAGCGCGGTGCTCGCCGCATCGCTCTTTCACTTCGGCGAGTTCACAATCGGCGAGGTGAAGGAGTACCTGCGCGGGAGAGGAGTCGTCGTGCGATGAGTGTTAAGCCGGAGGACGTTCGATTCGACGAGCGCGGCCTTGTCCCCGCAATCGTGCAGGACGCGCGGACGCGTGAGGTCTTGACGCTCACATACATGAACGAGGAGAGCCTGCGTCGTACTCTCGCGGAGGGCGAGACATGGTTCTGGTCGCGCTCGCGCTCGGAGCTATGGCACAAGGGCGCGACCTCGGGGCACACGCAGCGCGTCATCGAAGTGCGACCCGACTGCGACTCGGACGCCCTCGTCGTGCTCGTCGAGCCCAGAGGGCCCGCATGTCACACGGGCTCCGTCTCTTGCTTCCGTAGCGAGCCGGAATCGTCGCCAGCCAAAGTCGAGCAAGAGCAGGGCAACTCCGTTGAGAACTCACATTCCGGGTCGCGCGGCTCCGCGCTCGGCGAGGTTCTCGAAGAGATTTACGCGGTCGTCGTCGAACGGCGGCGCGAGATGCCAGCGGGTTCCTACACCACTTATCTTTTCGAGAAGGGGTTGAATAAGATTTTGAAGAAGGTCGGCGAGGAGTCCGCCGAGACCATCATCGCGGCGAAGGACGAAGACCTCGGGGCTCTGACGGCCGAGACGGCCGACCTCATCTATCATCTAATCGTGTTGATGGTCGAGCGTGGGCTGACGCTTGAAGCTCTCGGCGGCGAACTCGCGCGAAGGCGTGGTGAGCGAGGCGTCGTATGAGCGAGCGCGAGTTGAAAGAGCTTCTCGACTTCGGGGTCGAGGCCGCACGCGCTGCGGGCGAGATAACGCTGCGCTATTTTCGCAAGACGTTCGAGACGCGCTTGAAGGGCAAGGACAACTTCGTCACGCAGGCAGACCTCGAAGCCGAAGAGTTCCTGCGCCGCCGGATAGCGGTGAGCTTTCCCGAAGACTCCATCATCGGCGAAGAGGGCGGCGAGACCACGGGCGCTTCGGGCCGGCGCTGGATCATAGACCCGATTGACGGCACATACTCCTTCGTCCACGGCGTGCCCTTCTACGGAGTCCTCCTCGGCGTCGAAGTTGACGGAGAGCCCGTGGTCGGCGTCATCAACATCCCTGTGCTCGGCGAAATGGTCTACGCCGCGAAGGGGTTGGGCTGTTTCTGGAACGGTGAACGTGCGCGCGTGTCCGAGACGGCGAAGCTCGATGATGCGCTCTTGCTCTCGACCGACTTCGGCTCGTGCGCGCGCTACGGGTTCGGCGCGGCGGCCGACGAGTTGCAGCGCCGCGCCGCGATGCGTCGCACGTGGGGCGATTGCTACGGCTACGTACTTGTCGCGACGGGTCGCGCCGACGTGATGCTCGACCCGGCGATGAACGTTTGGGACTGCGCGGCGCTTCTGCCGGTCGTCGAAGAGGCGGGTGGAACCTTCTCCGATTGGCAGGGGCAGCGGACGATTCACTCCGGAAATTCCGTCGCGACGAATGGACTCCTTTTACCGGAAGTCATGCGGATTATTGAGGAAAACAGCCACCCTGTCTAAAACTTTCCATGTCGTTGAGTCAAAAGAGCCGAAGCGCACTGCGCTAGTTGCACTATGTGTGTCATGAAGCTACACTACTTACCGTCGAGTAAGAGTTGAGTGGCTTTGACTCGTTTGAAGGTTGGCTTGGGACACGCCGGAAATCGGGCGACGTGCGTTTTCTCCCGCTATTTCTTCACTTAGGTAAAATGAATCGCAGTGGCATGACCATTGCTCAAGTGTTGGTGCCGGTCTCTATCTGGCCGGTTGACCTGAAACAAACAGTTTGGGAAGGGACGAAGAATGAAGACGATTAAGCACGCCGAGAAGGCGCTGGCGACGGTCGCGGGCGGCCTCTACAACACAATCCAGTTTTTCAATCAGTACAGGCCGAACGAGTCGTTCACGCCGAAGTGGTCGGACAAGCCTCTGTTGAAGTCATGGCAGAAGTCGAAGCCGCCGCTCGGCTTCCCGCGCACGACCGATTCCTTGTGTCCGAAGTGCGTCATCGAAGCGCGCAACAAAATCCTGAGCGCGCCGACGATTGACCCTTCGATTCTCGTCAACGAGAAGGTCGGCGAGATCAAGGCGCAGATCATCGAGCGCGACGGTCAAATCTGGATGGTCAAGGACTGCCCCATCCACGGCCACTTCGAGGACATCATGGCGATTGACTCGAACTTCCTCAAGCACATCGAGTCGATGTTCCCCGGTCGAGACATTCAGGCGCACAACGACGAAGGGCTGCACGACCACGGCTCAAGCTCGATCAAGTTCGGCCGCGGATCGGTCTTGACCATAGACCTGACGAACCGCTGCAACATGATGTGCGACCCTTGCTTCATGGACGCCAATCAGGTTGGCTTCGTCCACGAGCTTGCGTTCGAGGAGGTCAAGGACATTCTCGATAAGGCAATCTCGATCAAGCCGCGCCGCCAGATGTCGGTTCAATTCTCGGGCGGCGAGCCTTCAATCTCGCCGCACTTCATCGACGCCATCCGCTACTCGCGCAAGGTCGGATACAACTCCGTGCAGTGCGCCACGAACGGCATCGAGTTCGCCAAGAGCAAGCAGTTCTGTAAGGAAGCGGCCGAGGCGGGTCTGCGCTACGCGTACCTACAGTTCGACGGCATCGGCAACGACGCGAACTCGCACCGTCAGGTCGGCAACCTCTTCGACGTGAAGCTGCGCGCCATAGACAACCTGCACGAAGCTGGCGTCGAGATCGTGCTCGTTATCACCTTGGTCAACGGCATCAACAACGATCAGGTCGGCTCGGTCATCCGCTTCGCGCTCGACAATCCGAAGAAGATCGCCTTCCTCTCGTTCCAGCCCGTCAGTTTCACGGGTCGCGACGAAGAGATCACGGACGAGCGCCGCATGCAGCAGCGTTACACGCTCTCGCATCTCGCGCACGACGTGAAGAGTCAGGTGGGCATCACGGAGCCGACGCGCGACTGGTTCCCGCTCTCCCTGATGGGTGCGTTCGCAGACTTCGCAGACCTCGCGCACGGGCCTGATGCCGAGTGGGGACAGGTCTCATGCGGTTGCCACCCGAACTGCGGCGTAGGCACGGCTGTGATGATTGACAAGGAGACGAAGGAGATGGCTCCCGTCCCCGAGTTCCTGAACATCCCCGGACTCGTCCACGACATGAAGAGAATCACGGACGCGGGGCGCGGCAAGTGGGTGTCGAACATGCTGATGGGCCTAACGCTCCTGAAGCACTATAATCCTTACAAGGCACCGAGCCAGTTCTCGCTCTACGAGTTGTTCAAGAAGTTCGACAAGTCGTTCGGCCTGACGGGCAAGCAGTACGGTCGTGTTGACGGCAAGCGCTCGGAGCAGGACATCGAGGCGCGCCGCGCTGACCGTTGGAACTTCCTCTTCATCGCGGGCATGTGGTTCCAAGACCTCTTCAACTACGACTTCCGCCGCACGGAGATGTGCATCATCCCCTACGGCACGCAGGAAGGTGAGATTTCCTTCTGTGCTTACAACACCGGCATCGGCTGGCGCAACATCATCGAGCAGATGCACCAGAACGCGACCGTCGCGCAGTGGTACAAGGATAACGGCCGCCACGAGATTTTCGCTAAGGGCAAGGAAGTGGGCCTCGAATTCGAGACGCCCGTGAGTCTCGTCCTTAACGACCTCGACATCCAGCGCCCGAACAAGCCGCAGATGGAAGGGCCGAAGACGGCCGCGGAAGAGGCAGCCGTGATGCGCAAGCTCTATCAGGAGATGGTCTTGAAGAAGAAACTCGGCGCGGACGTTGAGAAGAACACGCCCATCCAGATCAAGGGCCTCTCGCGCAAGAGCCCAGAGACGACGAACGCATAGTCTTCGTCCGATATTCAAAACCGAAAAGCCCTGCGGTCGTTAAGCCCGCGGGGCTTTTCAGTGCGAAGCGGAAGCCCGACCGCTTCGGAATGATGAAGATGACGCTGAACCGCCTTCACTTCATCTTTCATTCGCTCGACTAACGCTCGCTTGAATAAATCGGGGCGTTAAGGTGTAATGTCTCACGGCTTAAATCTATGGTTCGGATTCTCCTGACAAACGACGACGGCATCCATTCCGACGGCCTCACGATGTTGGAGGCTTCGCTGCGCGAAGTCGGCGACGTGTATGTCGTCGCGCCCGCAGCCGAGATGAGCGGAGCCTCGCACAGTCTGACTCTGTCGCGCCCTCTGCGCATACGACGCATTGACGAGCGACACTGGACGGTGGACGGCACGCCGACCGACTGCGTCACGCTCGCGCTCAATCAGATTTTAGGTCCCGACGAGATGCCGGACATCTGCTGCTCGGGGATAAACTACGGCGGCAACCTCGGCGACGACGCGACCTACTCGGGCACGGTCGCGGGCGCGCTCGAAGCAACGATACTGGGCGTGCCCGGCCTCGCCTTCAGCCTCGTCGCGCGCGCGAACTATGACTTCACACGGGCGGCGCGCTTCGCCGTCACGGCCGCGCGCAAAGTCCTCGCGGAAGGCTTGCCCGAGGGGACGCTTCTGAACATCAACATCCCGCCGGGTGAGATCGCGGGCGTGCGCGTCACGCGACAAGGCATCAAGAAGGCGCGCCCCACCATCACCGAGCACACAGACCCGCGCGGCAAGTTTTACTACTGGATCGGCGAGGAGTATTTCGGCTCGAACCATGAGGACGGCACCGATTATTCGGCGGTCGAGTCGGGATGCGTGTCGGTCACGCCCCTGCGCAGCGACATGACGAACCACAACGCGCTCGACGCACTCAGCGCATGGAACCGCCTGCGCGCGGAAGTGTTTGAGGGCGCGGGAGAGGAAGAGCCCGCGGGGCGCGGCTGAGGCCGCAGCGTTTGTGTGTTCGGGGGAAGAGGGCTCTTGAGTTCTTCGTCTTCAAACTGGTCTGCCGCGCAGTCGTCGAGTTTCCGCATCCCTCGCCAGCGTATGGTCGAGCGCCTGCGCGAACACTACGGGATACGAGACCCGCGCGTGCTCGCGGCGTTGACCGACGTGCCGCGACACTTCTTCGTCCCCGACGCGCTTCAGGGTCGCGCATACGGCGACCACGCACTCCCGATAGACGCCAACCAGACCATCTCGCAACCATACATCGTCGCGCGCATGACCGAGCTTCTGGAAGCAGACAAGTCGAGCCGCGTGCTCGAAATCGGCGCGGGCTCGGGCTATCAGACGGCTGTGCTCTCGCGCGTCGCCGGACAGGTCTATGCCATCGAGCGCATCGGGGAGCTGGCGCGACAGGCGCAGGCGCGCATACGAAGTCTCGGCATCTACAACGCGACGGTCAAATGCTTCGACGGCACGATGGGCTGGAGCGCGCACGCGCCTTACGACGGCATCCTCGTCGCCGCGGGCGGCCCCGAGGTGCCCGCGCCTTTGCTCGCGCAGCTTAAAGTCGGGGGCCGTCTCGTCATCCCCGTCGGCGCATCGCGCGAGTCGCAAAAGCTCGTGCGGGTCGTGCGCAACGAAGACGGCTATCAACACGAAGATCACGGCTCGTGCGCCTTCGTCCCGCTTATCGGTCGTCACGGCTGGTCGAATCAAGCATGAAAGTAGATGTCAGATGTTAGTGGAGGATGATGTCTTAACTAACATCGGACATCCGGCATCTAACATCAACTTTTTTTACGGAGTGAAAATTTGGTCGCGAGAATAATCGAATTCCTGTCCGCTTTCATCGTGGCGACGATCTCGACGCTCGGGTATGGAGGCGTCGTGCTCTTGATGGCAATTGAGTCGGCGTGCATCCCGCTTCCTTCGGAAGTCATTATGCCGTTCTCGGGCTACCTCGTTTACAAGGGGCAGTTCAATTTGTGGGCGGTGGGGGTGGCCGGAGCGTTGGGCTGCGTCGTCGGCTCGTGGGTGGCTTATTACGTCGGCTACTACGGCGGCCGTCCCTTCATAGAAAAGTACGGGCGCTACGTCTTGCTCTCGCGCCAAGACCTCGACCTCGCCGACCGCTGGTTCGCGAGCTACGGCGAGACAATCGTCTTCGCAAGCCGTCTGCTGCCCGTGGTGCGCACCTTCATCGCCTTCCCGGCGGGAGTGGCGCGGATGAACATGGCGCGCTTTACGGCCTACACCTTCCTCGGCTCGCTGCCGTGGTGTCTGGGGCTCGCTTACGTCGGGCAACTGCTCGGCGAGCAGTGGGACAAGGACGAGACGCTCAAGACGTGGTTCCATCGCTTCGACTTCCTTGTAGGCGTCGTCATCCTGCTCGCCGTCGTGTGGTGGGTCTGGCGTCACGTCAAGCATTCGCGCGTCGGTGAGGGCGCAGCCTCACACGACGCCGCCGGCACGGAAAGCAAGTAGCGTGTTTGACACCCGCGCGCGAGAGACATAGAATGCTTGCAAGTTAATTCGGTTTGTCGGGGCGTGGCTCAGCCTGGTAGAGCGCTCGGTTCGGGACCGAGAGGTCGGAGGTTCGAATCCTCTCGCCCCGACTCTTCCCTTTAAAGATGAAAGGCTACTCAAGTCGAGTAGCCTTTCATCTTTTGTACTTACCGCTTTTATAAATACCGGGGCGTCGTCCTTCAATCTTTATCCACTTGCATCAGCGCCTCGTAGATGACGTTCTGATTGCCGTAGGGCGGCTCGGGGTCGAACTGTAGGAGGCGGAACTTGTAGCCGAGCACGTCGGCGGGCGGGTTGGCGGAGTAGGGGCGCGGGACGCCGCCATCTATCTTGAGCGCAAAGCGCGCGGTTTCGCCGCCGGGCTTGATGACTTGGAAGAGGACGAGAACGG
>JAVXWN010000037.1:0-60284 GCA_032230645.1 Acidobacteriota bacterium
ATCCTAGGATGATGAGAGACGCGCTTCCTCTTATCTCTTACGTTTGCCTTCTGCTTTTTTGCTTTTGCCTTACTCGAAGCCTTCGCGCAGCTCGGCGACGATTTCGTGGGCGACTTGGCGTGCGCGCTCGACCTCTTCGGGTTTGAAGGAGACAGCGCCGACGACGGCGTGGCCGCCGCCGCCGTAGCGTTCGCAGATGGTGGCGATGTTGTGGCGGCGCGGGCGCGGGCTGAAGGGGTTCGAGCCGACCGAGATTTTGGTGCGGAAGCGGCCGCGCGTGACCGCGACCGAGTAGGTCGTCTCGGGGTGGATGTAGTAAGGGATGAACTTGTTGAAGCCATCAAGACCGTCGTCAACGAGGTCGAAGGTGACTGCGCCGCGCTCGTAGAAGGCCTTGCGGCGAATGGTCTCCAGCGTTTCGCGGTGGCGCGCGAGCAGTGGGCGGAAGCGGCGCTGCACCTCTTCGCCCGTGGCGACCTCTTCGAGCGTGCGGACGGCGAGCGCGCGGATGACCCATTCGACGAAGTCGTCCTCGGGCACGTTCTCGATGACCTGCATCAGTTGCAGCGCGGGCTCTTTGAGTTCGACGGGCTGCGCGGCCGACTCGTAGAAAGCGCCGTCGATGACGTGCGCCCAGTTGATAAGCGATTCGAGAGAGTCATCACGAAAGTCGAACTGCTCGGCCGCGAGGCGCGCGATGAACTCGGTGCAGGATTTGCTCTCGGCGTCCCAGAATTTTTTGCCCGACGTGTCGGCGCGGAAGTGCGCCTCGTCTTCGGGCGAGAGGAAGGCCGATTGGTGATGGTCGAACCACCATGTCAGGCGCGCGGAGGGGCTGTACTTGAAATCGACGATGGCGTTCTCGTCGCCGTCGAACATCGCTTCGTCGAAGAGTGCGCCCGCCGTGTGCAGCAGCGGCGCATAGGCGACATCGGCCGAAGCCGACTCGTGCGCGAGATAGAAACGCGTGAAGACCGCGGCGGAGGCCACGCCGTCGAAGCAGTGGCCGTGATAGAGCAGGCGAAGTCTCATCCTTTACAAAGCCGGTCGAAAAATTCAAGGTCTATAAAAGCGGGACATCATAGCAATAAAAGGATGAAGGATGAAATGCAAGCCGTACTGCTTTCACTTTCGTCTTCATCCTTTCGCCTTCATCCTTCTCTCTTCACGGTTGGCCGAAGCGTTTCCTGTACTCGATGGAGGAGACGAAGGCCTTGACCATCTCGGCCGCCTTCCAGTCGCCGCCGAAGGAATCGAGCTTCGTGAGCCAGAAGTTATAGCCGGTGAAGTCCGAGTCGGGCGCGTCATCGGGGTTGCGCCTCAAGTAACCGTAGTACTGCATGAGCACGAAGGCGCGGTTCGACTCCTTCAGCCTGAGCGCGGACGAGTCGGCCACCTTGCGCAGCACGGAGGCGCGCGTCTCCGTGTCGCCGTTGAGCCCCGCGATGAGCGCGTCGCGCTCGGGCGCGGCGGGTATGACACCCGCGTTCTGGTAGAGCGCGTCAACGTACTCGGCGTTTGACTTCGGGTCGTAGATCGCCTTGAAGTCGGCGCGGCGCACCCAGAGGTCAGCGAAGGCACGCTTGTTCGTCTCAAGCGTCTGCTCCCAACCGGGCGTGTTGACGATGACGCCCCCGGCGGCCTGCCGCGTGTCGGCCATGAACTGACGGAAGCGCGGCAGGCGATTGAACGAAGCCTTCTCCAGACGATAGACGTAGTAGCCCGTCTCTTGAAACTCAATCGAGAGGAAGAAGGCCGCCGAGACGTTAATGCGCTTCGCTTCGCGGCACTGCGCGTTCGAGCCGCATGACAGGATTTCGTTCGTCCAGAAGCTCTGTCCCGAAGAGTCGGGAGTGCGCGAGAGGAAGTCGCGGTACTGTGTCTCGACGAAGAATGAAGGCTCGTCAATGACGTTCACCCCGCCGGGCGGGACTTGGAAGGCGAGCGTGTAGTAGCCCTCTTTGACGACGCTCGCGGGGCTGCCGTTCTTCCATGCCTTGACCCTGACGCGCGAGGGGTCGGCGGTGAAATGCAAGGTCGTCCCATCGGCGATGACGGGGTCGCTCTCGGTCGGGTCAGAGAAGCTGTTGACCGTGTAGTGCATCACCGCGCCGGGCGTCGCGCAGTGGATGGTGACATCTATCGAGGGATAGAACTGTCGGCTGTCGGGCGTGAGCGTCGGCGTCGAAACGCGCGTGAGCCCGCTCACCTCGACCCAGTTGTTGCGATACGCGTTCGTGCCATCGCCGATCTGTCCCTGATCGTTCGAGCCCCACGCGCGCACCGTCGTGTTTGAGAGCAGCGCGACGGCGTGCGTCATCCCGGCCGCGACCTGCGTCACGCCCGCGACGGTTGATACCTGCACGGGCACGTAGCCGCCCGTTGCGCGACCTGCCAGTTGATGCTCGCGATGCCGACACCGTTGTTGCCCGCCGCGCCGATGATACCCGCGACGTGCGTGCCGTGCGCGTCGGTCGCCTCGATGCCGCTCTCGGACGGCGTGCCGTCGTAGACGCTCGCGTCGTTGTGGAAGAAGTCCCAGCCGTGAACGTCGTCGACATAGCCGTTGCCGTCGTCGTCTATGCCGTTGCCTGCAATCTCGCCCGCGTTCGTCCAGATGTTCGACTGAAGGTCTTGGTGGTTAATGTCAATGCCTTCGTCAACGACGCCGACGACGACGGAGTGGTCGCCCTTCGTGATGTCCCAAGCCTGCTCGGCGTCAATGTCCGCGCCGGGGCCGCCGCCGAATTGCGTGTTGTTCTTGAAAGCCCACTGCTGCGGATACTGCGGGTCGTTGGGAACGGAGAGCTTGTGGCGGACGTAGTTGGGCTCGGCATAGAGGACATCGGGACGAGCGCGCAGTGCCGTGAGCGCACGTTCGGTCTCGGCGGCGCTGACACGCGCGAGGCGCAGGCCGCGCACTATCTCAAGTCCACGCGCGCGCTCGATGCGAACGGGTATCTCGCCGCCCTCGACCGCCGTGAGCGAAGCGACCGCTGCTTCGGCCGCAAGCCCCGCCGACTCGCCTCGGAAGCGCACCAGAATCTCGCCGGGGACGAAGGGACGCGCCTTCGACTGCGCGGACTGCGTAGCCGGTGTCGTCGTTCCTTGCACGCGCGCACGAGAGGCCGCGGCCTCCCGCTGCGTCAGAACGAAAGCGGCCACGGCGACAAGTGCGAGGCACATGATGAGGACAGCCCTGCTGCTGCGTCGCAGTGGGGCGGGGCGTTGAAAGGTACGCATACGCCTTGAGGGGAACATGAAACTCATCCTCTTCCGTTATGTGTGTTGGGGCTTGTCGGGAAGCCGAAGATCGAGACCCGCATCCACCGCTCGGCAGTCGTCAGCGGGCGAAGCGCGAAAGACTACGCCCCTGTGTCGGAAGAGGCGTCGCAATTCTCAGGCCGTCGGGCGGCACTCATGCGCCGTTCGCCGGTCTCACGCCGAAAAGACCGCTGTCGGTTCGGGGAGGGAGTTAGATGCGCTGAGGTCTTCCGCTGATGCTTGCGTCCAACTGTCGGGTGAAGGCTGCGCGCGCAAACGCGAACGGGGAGTTCGGGGCAGCATGACAGTGCGCGTCAAGCGGCCGGACAGCCTTCGCGCGCAGGTCAAGCGGCCTACTGTTTTTTGGCTTCGGACTTCGGCTCGTCCTTGCAGGGCGCGACGGCGCTCTGCTGTGTGAGCCCGAGCCGCTCGCGTATGAACTGCTCGACATCCTTCTCGATTAACTCGCCGCCGACGACCCAAGTCTTCTCCGTCACGACATCGCCCGTCTTGTTGAGCTTCGCGGGCTCAAGAAAAACGTTGAAGGGCGAGCCCCAGCGGCGCGTGTCGGCGCACGCCTGCCTGTAGCCGTAGTGCGTCGTCTGGTCACGCGCCGAAGTGGCCTCGGACTCGACGACGACGGGGAAGGGTGCGCCGCCCTGCGACTCGAAATACTTCTGCGAGTCCGCGACCGACCCGTACTCGCTGACGCCGACGACCTCGAAGCCTTGCGCCTTGTACTTGTCATAGAGCCGCCACACGACCGGAGCCTCTGCCCTCCAGTTGCCGCACCACGGCGCGAAGTAGACGACCATCACAAGCTTCTTGCCCTTCGCCACATCGCGCAAGGTAACGGGCGCGCCGTCCTTCAGACTCTTGAACGTCCAGTCCTTGTAATTGATCTTCTGCTCAAGCAGCGGCGCGTACTCGTGTCCGTCCCCGCTGCCGTGCGCAGCAGCGGGAGTGGCGGCGGGAGCCGGTGTGTCACTTGGCGCAGTGTTCTGCGTAGTGCCTTGCGGACTGCTCTGTGTGCTTTGCGCACCGGCCTGTGTGCCGCTTTGCGCGGTGCCTTGCAAGCTTCCCTGCGCGCGCGCCGCCTGCGCAAACGTAAGTGCAGCGAGCGCGATGATGAGGGCGGCGGTGTTGCGTCTGAGGTTCTTGAACATAATGCTTCTCCAGTTTGCTGACGGAAAACTACCGGGACTGTCGAGAACGGCTGCGGGCTATGTTTCGGGCTCGACGTGACCGAGCATCTTAATGTTTTCGGCTTTGGCCCCGCCTTTGAGCCACGCTATAGATTCTTCGGCGGGAACGACGGGATTGACCCAAACAACCTTTTTGATGGCCGCGACGCTGTGCGCCGCTGCCTTGAAAAGTCTCCTGACTATCTCGTCCGATGAAACGACGGTCTTGTCGTGGGCTATTGCGGCTTCGATCAGGTGGAAGTCTTTTCGCAAGGCGTCAACTTCGCGTTTCTTCTTCGCCGCAACGCTCTCTATCTCACGGCGCATCTTGTTGCTCGCCGGAAGGTCAACCAGAAAAAGCACTCTTCAGCTGTTGGCCCCAGCCAGTATCGTGAGCGGCCTGACTTCGATTGACTGCTCATCGGCGATGGACTTGAAGCCGGACACGGAGATGCGTGTGATGCCGTCCGGCTTCGTCGGCGAGCCCTTCTTCTTTGATGTAATGGGTCTTGCCATGCAGCTAGTCGCCCGCCGCCTGCTCGTCGAGCAAGGGGCGGATGAGCGCCTCGAATTGGGCGCGGGATTTTTCGCCGATGACCTTGTGGCGGATGCGTCCCTCGCGGTCTATGATGAAGGTCGTGGGGAGCACGCCGACGGCGTACCGGGCGGCGACCGCATCGTCGCCGAGCGCGACCGTATAGTCCTGTCGAACGTCCTTTTGATATTCACGGACGAGGTCGGCTGAGTCGCTTGTCGAGACACCGAGGACACGAAAGCCGCGCCCCGCGAGGTCGCGCTGCATCTCGTTGAGGCCCGGGATTTCCGAACGACAAGGGACGCACCACGTCGCCCAGAAGTTCATGAGCACGACTTGGCCGCGCAGGTCGGAGAGCTTCAAGGGCTTGCCGTCGGTCGTCTTCAATTCGATGTCGGGCGCGGGCTCGCCTTCAACGCTTTTAGACGTTGCGCTCGCGACGTTCGACGCGGCGGGCTGCGGCGCTGCTGTGTCGGCCGCGCCCTGTTGCTTGACGAGGTTCTCGGCGTTGGGCAGGTAGCGCGAGGCCATGGACGCAACCCATGTCAGGCTGTTGGACGCGACCATGAGGCCGATGACGATGAGCAGGATGCCGGAGGCAATCTCGACCTTGTGCAGGTGTCGTCGGAACCAGGAGTAGAAGCCGAGGAATTGATTGAGCACGAGTCCCGTCAGAAGGAACGGCACGCTGAGCCCCGCAGCATAGAAGGCTGAGAGGACGAGGCCGCTCTTCCAACCGCCGCTCGTCGCCGCCAGCCCGATGATGCCGCCGAGAATGGGGCCGATGCACGGCGTCCATCCGGCAGCGAACGCCACGCCCAGAAGCGCCGCGCCGAGCGGCCCGCGCGGCTTCTCTTCGGAGAACTTGCGCGTGTCACGATAGAGCGCGCCGATTTTAAGCACGCCCATCATCTGTAGACCGAAGAGAATGATGACGAGCCCGCCGACGATTCTCACCCACGGCGTCGAGAACAGGACGTTGCCTATCCACCCGGCGGTCGCGCCGAGCAGTATGAAGATGAGCGAGACGCCCGCGTTGAAGGCCAGCGAGTTGATGATGACCGCACGACGCGCCGCAGAGCGCGAGCCCGTGCCCTCGCCCTTCAGGTGGTCAATGCTCACGCCCGAGATGAGCGAGATGTAGCCGGGCACGAGCGGCAGCACGCACGGCGTTAGAAAAGACAAAAGCCCCGCCGCGAACGCAATCAGAATGGTGATGTTCGAGCCTTCCATAACGATGCAAGATTACAACAGAAAGGTGATAAGTGATAAGTGATGAGTGATGAGTAAGCAGGATGGGCCTTGTCTTCTCTCATCACTCATCACTTCTTCATGGCTGTTCGTCGAGCAGCTTCGCGATCATCTTTCTGAGCAGGTCGGCCTCCTCTTCGCTTGCGCTGATGGTGATGAAGCGGACGCGGCCGCGACGGTCAATGAGGACGGCCGTGGGGAGTCCTGCAACACCGTAAAGGCGGCTGTTCTCGCCGTCGGCGGCGACGCCGAAATCATACGAGACGTTCATGCGCCGCTTGAAGCGGCCAAAGAATTCCAACTCCTCGGCGTGCGTGGCGTCGTGTCCCTCGATGTTGCCCTCGAACTCGTTGAGACCGATGACGACGAGCCCGCGGTCTCTGTAACGCTGTTGCAGAGCGTTGAGGCGCGGCATCGTCCTCACGCAGAAGGTACACCACGTCGCCCAGAAGTCGAGCAGCACGACCTTGCCGCGTAAGTCCGCGAGGCGTTGAGGCCCGCGCCCGAGCCATTGGGCGACCCTGATCTCGGGCGAGGCTGTGGGCTCGATGCCCGCAAGCTCGGGCGGGGCGTCGAACGCCTCGCCCTGCTGTAGCAGAAGCTCGGTCGCCTGCCCGTAGAGACGCGCCGAAGGGAGCGAGACGGCACGCGCGCGCATCTCCTGTATGACGCGCAAGCCCTCGACGCGTCGTCCCGATTTGAGGAGCGCGCTGGCGTAGAAGGCTCCGGCGTTGAAGAGAGTCGCGTCACGCTGCGTGGGGTTGGCCCCATTCGTGCGCGCGTATTCGAGCGCGGCGGCGTAGGCGTCGGCCGCGCGCGGCGAGGCGTGCGCGAAGTCCTTGCGCTTAACGTAGGCCGAAGCGAGGACGAGATTCATGCGGTGCAGGTCTGCGACGTTGCGCGGCTCCGAGTGCGCGTAGTCGGCGAGCACGCGCTCGGCCTCTTCAAGAAGCCCGAGCTGCGCGGCCTGCTGCACGGCGACCGAGCGTGCGCGCTGTCGCAGCTCCGCCGAAGCCGTGCCCGCGTCGGAGAGAAAGCGTCGCATCGAGTCGAGCGCACCCTCGCCCTTGCCCGCGAGCGCATAGAGCAGACCCGCGTAGAAGAGATCAGTGCCGTGGAGCGGCCCGCGGACGGCGAGCTTGGCGACGTTCTGGAGCGCAAGGTCTTTCTGCTCCTGCAAAGTCTTCTGTTCGAGCGCGCGGTCGTAAGGGACTTCTCTCTGCCGGAACTCTTCAAACTTGTGCTGCGCGTAGAGCGCGGCCTCATCGTAGAGCGCCTGCGCCTCGCCCGCCTTCGCGCCGTCGGCCGCGACTCTGTCCACGGCCTCTTTGTCAGACCCCTGTTCGGCGCGTGGCTGCACGCCCGACTGCGCACGTGATGCGACGGCCGGGGCGCACAGTGCGAGCAGGAGGAGTGCGAGCGCGTGTGTCAAGACTCTCTTCATAGACGGTCGGGACTTACTCCTTTAACTTAATTTCGCTGTGAACCGGCGAGGGAGCGCGCCCCGTCGCGTGGGGCGAAGGCTTGGAGCATGTGGGGCGGCAAGGCGGTTGCCCCGCCCGTGACGAGCGCGGCAATTATCTCGCCTGAAGCGGGCGCGAGCAGGATGCCGTTGCGATAGTAGCCGGTCGCGTAGAAGAGCCCGCGCACGTCCCTCGATTCGCCAAGCACGGGCAGGCCGTCCGGGGCGCGCGGCCTCAGTCCCGCCCAAGAGTCCACTGCGTCGAGCGCGTCGAGCGCGGGCGCTATCTCTTCGGCGTGCGTGCGTATCAGTCGCGCGCCCTCACGCGTGACGCGACAGTCGAAGCCCGCGTGCTCGGTCGTCGAACCGGCGAGGAGACGACCATCGCGGCGAGGGACGACGTAGCCGCGCGGGCTTTGGACGACGTGCCAGACGAAAGGAGTTTGAGAGTCCCGGTGTCGGAAGCAGAGCATCTGACCGCGCACGGGCTCGACACGCGGGTCGTCATTCAGTCCCGACCCCGTTTTGTTGGACAGGCCGCGTGCGCTTTCGTCTTCAAGCTTCTTAAACTCCGAACTCCAAGCACCAGCGGCGAGCACGACCGCGCCCGCGCTCAACACTCCTTCGGAAGTCTCGACGCCCGCCGCGCGTCCCTCTTCGACGAGCACGCCCATGGCCTTCGTGCCCTTGAAGACGCGCGCGCCGAAAGCGGCGGCCGACGAGGCGAGCGCGTTGACGAGCAGGCGATTCTCGACCTGCCAGTCACGCGGGAAGAGCAGTGCCGAGCGCACGCGCGACGAGATTTGAGATTCAAGCGTGTGAGCCTCGCGCGAAGTCAGTTGCTCGACCGCAAGCCCCGCGCCCGACTGCCACGCGAATCGCCTCTCCGACTCTTCTTCGTCCTCTTCGGTGAAAGCGAGGTAGAGCGTGCCCGTGCGGTCAAGCTCGATGTCAATCCCTGACTCTTCGCGAAGCCGTTCGGCGAAGGCCGGGTACATGTCGCGGCTCGCGGAGAGCAGTTCGAATAGCTCGTCGGGGCGATCTGCTTCAACCTGCGGCGCGAGCATCCCGGCTGCCGCGCCCGATGCGCCCGCGCCCGGCTCTCCCGCTTCAAGAACGACTACACGCAGTCCCCGCCGCGCAAGCTCACGCGCCGCCGCGAGCCCCGCGACGCCGCCACCCACCACGGCCACGTCGGCCCTCTCATCCAAACTCTTTCGCATTTGAGAGAACTGCTGGTATGATTCAGAAAATCAATGATGAAAGATGAATGCTGAAGTGATGAATGTCGGCAAGAAGTGTCTTTAATTCATCATGCATCGCTCCGCATTCCGCATTCCGCTTATGGCACATACTATCACACTCATTCCGGGCGACGGCATCGGGCCGGAGGTCTCTTCGGCGGTCGTGCGCATCATCGAGGCGGCGAGCGTCGAGGTTAGTTGGGAGACGCACTACGCGGGCGCGCAGGCGCTTGAGAAGTTCGGCTCGACGCTCCCCGACGACCTGCTCGAATCAATCAAGCGCAACCGGGTCGCGCTCAAAGGGCCGATCACGACTCCGGTGGGCAAGGGCTTCATCTCGGTCAACGTGGGACTCCGCAAGGCGCTCGACCTCTATGCCAACGTGCGACCCGTGCGGGCGCTGCCGAACGTGCCCGCGCGCTACCCCGAGCTTGACCTCGTCGTCGTGCGCGAGAACACCGAAGACCTTTATTCGGGAGTCGAGCACGTCGTCGTCCCCGGCGTCGTCGAGAGCATTAAGATCATCACCGAGAAGGCTTCGACCCGCATCGCGCGTTACGCCTTCGAGTTCGCGCGGCGCGAGGGACGCAAGAAGGTGACGGCCATCCACAAGGCCAACATCATGAAGCTCTCCGACGGGCTCTTCCTCGACTGCTTTCGCAAGGTCTCGACCGACTTCCCCGAGATTGAAGCCGACGACAAGATAGTTGACAACGCCTGCATGCAACTCGTCATGCGCCCCGAGCAGTTCGACGTGATGCTTTTAGAGAATCTCTACGGCGACATCGTCTCCGACCTCTGTGCGGGTCTCATCGGCGGACTCGGGCTCGTCCCCGGCGCGAACATCGGCGAGCTGGGCGCAGTCTTCGAGGCCGTCCACGGCTCGGCCCCCGACATCGCCGGACAAGGCATCGCCAACCCGACCGCGCTTCTCATGTCCGGCATCCTCATGCTTCGCCACCTCGGCGAGCGCGAAGCGGCAGACCGCGTGGAGCGCGCGATGCTCAAGGTCTACACCGACGGTCAGGTGCGCACGCGCGACGTGGGCGGCACCGCCCGCACCAACGAGTTCGCACGCGCCGTCGTCGAAGCGATGGAGTGAAGGGCAAGCGTCCGACAGTCGCGCGTCGTAAAAAATCTTGACAGTAGGGGCGTGCCGGTCATAGAGTTTCGGCGCGCCTTTCCATTTGATTGCAATCTACTGACGAACACAGAGTATGTGGAGGCGGCTGCGGCCGTCATCCCGAGGACGAATTACTCTCCCCGTGAAGGCGGCCGGACACGCACAGGCCGCCCTTCTCCTCCCGCACGGCACACGTCGGCGGCGACTCCAGATGTCAAGGCCACTTTACAAGTTTACCCATTCGACTCAAGGAGAACCGTTATGATTCGTCCGCTGTCACGCGCGCGTCGCGCCAGAAAATCGGTCAGCAGCGCGCTGGCTTTCCTCTTCGTACTCGCTTTCCTGCCGCCGCCGCCGCAGCACGCCGCGCCGCGCGTTGCGAAGGCCGCGCAGGATGTACAGGACAACCCGAACATTCCTGTCATCGCGCCGGGCAGCGCTTATCGCCAGACGAATCTCATCTCGGATATCCCCGGCCTCGCGCCCGTGCAAGACCCTCTGCTCGTCAACCCGTGGGGCATCTCTTTGACTTCGTCGAGCCCCTTCTGGGTCGCCAACAACGGCACGAGCACGTCGCAACTTCTGCGCGGCGACGTGTCGGGCAGCCCCTTCATCCTCAACCCGAGCCCGCAGACCGTGACCATTCCGGGCGGGCTGCCGACGGGCACGGTCGCCAACCCTTCGACGACCGACTTTCCACTCCCCGGCGCATGCGCCTCCGCGCCGTGCTCGGCGCGATTCCTCTTCGCCTCGATCACGGGCAACATCACGGGCTGGAACCCGAACGCCCCGGCGGCTGGCTCAACTCAAGCAGTCATCGCCGCGAGCCAGCCCGGCCACGTCTATACGGGCCTCGCCGTCGGCAACAACGGCACGAACCATCTCTACGCCGCCGACTTCGCCAACGGCAAGATTGACGTGTACGACACCAACTTCGTCTTGCAACCGACCGCCAGTTTCCCCTTCGCCGATCCGACCATCCCGACGACAATGGCGAACACCTTCCACCCCTTCAACATCCAGAATATCGGCGGCTCGCTCTACGTCGCCTACGCCAAGGTCGGCACCGACGGGAAGGACGAAGCGGGGATCGGCAACGGCTTCGTCCGCCGGTTCAACACCAACGGCGTCCGCGACCTGACGTTCGGCATCAATAACGGCCCGCTCAACTCGCCTTGGGGTCTGACGATTGCGCCCGCGTCTTTCGGCATCTTCGGCGGCGCGCTCCTCGTCGGCAACTTCGGCGAGGGCAACCCGAGCATTCACGCCTTCAACCCGACGACCGGCGCTTTCCTCGGCACGCTTCAGAACGAGGCGGGCGACGGCATCGTGATTGACGAGTTGTGGGCGCTTCAGTTCGGCAACGGCGGCTCGGGCGGCGACGTGAACACGCTCTACTTCTCCGCCGGCCCCGCCGAAGAAGAGCACGGCCTCTTCGGCAAGCTCAATCCGACGACCGCCTCGGCCACCTCGCTCATCCAGTTCAGCACGGACGGGTACGCCATCGGCGAGGGCAGCGGCCACATCGACATCACCGTCACACGCTCGGGCGACGCCTCGGGCACGGCCACCGTCAACTACAACACCTTCGACGAGTCGAGCGCGGGTCACGCCTCGCAGAAATCGGACTACGAAATCTCGCTCGGCAAGGTAACGTTCGCCCCCGGCGAGACCTCGAAGACGTTCCGCATCCTCGTCGTCAACGACAACTTCGTCGAAGGCAACGAGACGGTCTCGCTCGCGCTCTCGAACCCGACCGGCGCGGGCGTCGGCTTGGGCAGCCCGAACACGTCCGAGTTGACGATCACAGATAACGACGCGGCACCGCCCACGACGAACCCCGTTGACGACGCGCAGTTCTTCGTGCGCCAGCACTATCTCGACTTCCTCAACCGCGAGCCCGACACGGCGGGCTTCAACTTCTGGGTTAATCAGCTCACCTCCTGCGGCTCGGACGCGGCCTGCATCGAGCGAACGCGCATCAACGTCTCGGCGGCCTTCTTTCTCTCCATCGAGTTCCAGCAGACGGGCATGCTCGCCTACCTGGCGCACAAGGCGGCCTTCGGCAATTCGACGCTGACCGGAACGCCCGTGCCCGTCCTCTACGGCGAGTTCGAGCGCGACGTGCAGTCGCTTCAGCGCGGCTTCGTCTTCGGCGCACCCGGCGCGGACGCGGTGTTGGAGGCGAACAAGGTGGCTTACTTCAACGACTTCGTGACCAGGCCCGAGTTTATCAATAAGTTCGGCGGGCTCACGAACGATCAGTACGTTGACGCGCTGCTGGCGAGCGCGGGCATTGACCCGGCCAACCAGAGGCTCTTCTTCGCGACCCTGACGAACGCACAGGAGAACCCGCCGACAACTCCTACACTCTCTGGTGGAGGAGCCCGGCCCGCCTCATTCGGCACGGCGAAGTTCCGCTTCAACGCAGCGCAGACGGCGATGACGTTCACCGCCACGGTCAATAACATTGACTTCACCGGCTCGCAGACCGCCGACACCAACGACAACCTCGTTGCGGCGCACATCCACGCAAGCGCGACCGTCACGCCGACGACCAACGGGCCCGTGGTCTGGGGCTTCTTCGGCAGCCCCTTCAATGACAACAACCCGAACGACGTAGTCAACACGCCGCTTACCGGCGGCGGGGTCGGCGGTACGATCAGCGGCAAGTGGGACGCGCCCGAAGGCAACGGCACGACGTTGGCCGCGCAGTTGACCAACATCCGAACGGGACACGCCTACATCAACTTCCACACCGTCCAGTTCGGCGGCGGCGAGATACGCGGCAACATCCTTTCGGAGTCCTCCTTCCGCGATTCGCTCGTTGCCGGTCTCAACGCCAGCACCGAGACGCGCGCAACCGTGCTGCGCAAAATCGCCGAGTCCGAAGAGTTCAACTCGAACGAGTTCAACCGCGCGTTCGTGCTGATGGAGTACTTCGGCTATCTGCGGCGCGACGCCGACGCGGCCGGATACAACTTCTGGCTCAACAAGCTCAACGCCTTCAACGGCAACTTCATCACGGCCGAGATGGTCAAGGCGTTTATCTCGTCTAGCGAGTACCGCCAGCGGTTCGGCCCGAGCTAAACCGCTCGCGCGGACAGCGGAAGTAAAAAGGTGAAGGGGGATGAGAGACACCGTGTCTCTCATCCCCCTTCACCTTATTTACTGCTGCCTTAACTCACAGGCGTTGACTCGCCCTGCGCGGCGTCAATGTCGCCCGCGATGACGATGGAGAGTTGTTCGGGGCGGAAGTATTTGCGTATCGCGGCGTTGACTTCTTCGATTGTGACGGCGCGAACGAGTTCCGGATAACGCTCGACGTAGTCGACGCCGAGCCCGTAGAACTCCGCGTTCCACAAAGCCACGGTCAGCCCCGCGTTCGTCGAAAGCGAGACCTTGAAGGAGCCGACCGCTGAACTCTTTTCATCGGCAAGCTCTTCGGGTCGTATCCCATGCTCGACATACTCGCGCAGCACCCCGAGCGTCGATTCAATGGCGCGCTCAACGTTCGAGGGATTGACCGAGACGGCGATGTACCACGGCCCGGCCGCAAGCGTCGGCGCACGGAAGCGCGAGGCGATGCCGTAGGTCAACCCTTCGGCGTCGCGCACCTGAAGACCGAGACGCGAAGAGAGCGTTGATTCGCCGAGCGCACGGTTGGCGAGCATCGCCGCGTAGTAGTCCGACGCCGCGCGCCGTAGCGGAGCGGCCGTCCCCAACAGCACGTCCACGTTCGCTTTGTCGCGCACCAGCACGAACTCGCGCCGCGCGCCCGAAGGCGGCTCGGCGTCCGTGACCGAAACGTCCACGCCCTCAGGCCCGCCGAAGCCTTCGAGCGCCTCACGCAGAACACGCACTGCTTGCGAAGCGCGCACGTCGCCCGCGACAGAGATGATGAGCGAGCGTCCGCCATAGAACTTCTCGTAGAAGCCGCGCACGTCCTCTACGGTTATCGCGCCGACGCTCTCGACAAGGCGTTCGCCCGCGTGCGTGTAGAAGGGGTTCTCTTCGTCAAAGAGCGTCTGCGTCAGCCGCTCGTATGCGCGCCAGGCGGTGTCGGCCTGCTGCTGTCGTATGGCGGCGATGGTCTGCTGCTTGAGCTTCTCAAGCTCGTCCGTGGGGAACGAGGGCTCGCGCAACATCTCTGCAAGCGTTGCGGCGAGGGCGGGGAAATCAGCGGCCAGCGAGCGCGCGCTGATCTGCACGGCGAAGGCGTCGGCGTCGAACTCGATGTCAGCGCCCACCTCTTCGAGCGCGCCAGCGAGTTCGAGCTTGCCGCGCCGCAGCGTGCCGCGCTTCAGCATCTCGGCGGTGATGCGCGCGAGCCCCGGTTTACTCTTCGGCTCGAAGTAAGAGCCCGCCCGCAGGCTACCACGCAACGCAACGGTCGGCGTCGTCGCGTTCTCTAACACGAGCAGCACCGCGCCCGTCTCCAACTCTTCGCGCACGACGCGCGCGGACAGACTCGCGCTGCCCGGCTCTTTAACTTGAGGGTCGTCGTGATTAACTTGAGGGTCGTGGTGAAACTTATAACCGTGCGGCTTAAGCGCGGGCTTCGCAGACTTCGCGCCTGGGTCGTCGGAACCCGAGCCGTCGCCGTCCGCGCCATCTTCCTTCGGGATGAAGTGGCCGACCGTGCGTGCGTCCTCTTGAAAGTAAGCGGCCGCGACACGTCGCACGTCGTCGGCGTTGACGCGCGCGATGTTATTCGAGTAGGTGTTGTAGAAGCGCCAGTCGGCGACCGCCTCGGCCTCGGACATCTGCATCGCGACGTTATGTGTGCCGTCGCGCTCGTATGCGACGTGCGCCGCGATCTGCCGCTTCGCCTTCTCGACCTCATCGTCCCGTAACTCGGTGGACGCGCGCGCAAGCTCGCGGTGGATGGCGTCTTCGACCTTCTGCGGCTCGACTCCGGGCGCGGCCGTCGCGTAGACGTTGAAGAGTCCGGGGTCGCGGAACTGGTCAACGCGCGCGTCAACCGAGACGGCCAACTCCGTCTCGACGAGCGCCTGATAGAGTCGGCTCGTCACGCCGTTCGTGAGCAGCGCCGAGAGGACTGCGAGCGGATAGGTATCGTTTCGGTCGGGCGGCGAGGCGGCGCGCGCGGCCAACGTTGCGTTCGAGAGCACCGCGTCTTGCCCGAGCGCGGCGGGCGTGCGGAAGGCGACCTGCACGAGCGGCAACTCGCCCGTGCGGCGCACAACCAGACGGCGCTCGCCCTGTTGCCGTGGCTCGTCCGTGTAGACTTCGGGGATGGGCGAGCTTGATGCGGGCAGTGTGCCGAAGTATCTGTTGACGAGACCGAGCGCGCTCTCTTCATCGAAGTCGCCGACGACGATGGCCGTCGCGTTGTTCGGATGATAGAAGGTGTCGTAGAACTCTTTGAGCCGCGCGGTGGGCACGTTCTCAACGTCCGCGCGCCAGCCGATGGTCGGGTGATGATAAGGATGCTCGCGGAAGGCCGCGGCATAAACCGACTCGTCAAGGACGAGCATCGGCTCGTTCTGCCCGCGCTCTAACTCGTTGCGCACGACGGTCATCTCCGAGCGCCGGTCTTCGTCGGCGATGAAGGAGTTGCGCATGCGGTCAGCTTCGAGATGAACGGCCAGCTCAAGCGCGTCCGACGGCACGGTCTCAAAGTAGTTGGTGCGGTCGTACCAGGTGGTCGCGTTGTAGTCCGCGCCGATTCTTTGGAGCGTGGCCGCGACCTGCGTGCCGCGCGCCCTGTTGAAAGTCGGCGTGCCCTTAAAGAGCATGTGTTCGAGCAGGTGAGTCGCGCCCGTGTGCCCCACCGCCTCGTTGCGCGAGCCCACGCGGTAGACGACCATGAACGTCGCGACCGGCGCGACACGATTCTCCACCAGCAGCAGCTTCAACCCGTTCGCGAGCCTGAACTCGCGCACCCCTTCTTCCTCCGCGACGAACTCAACTCCGTCGGGCACACTCACGTTGCGCAAGCTCAAAATCTCTCTCCTTCGATGCCGTCTTGTTCGGCGGCCATGCTAACAAATCGGCGGGCGCGAAGGAAAAGGCCGCGCACGTCGTTGTCGCTTACTCTACTACCGCTTTATCTTGCAAAGCACTTGACAGCAGTTGTCGGAGGGGTGTATTTTCTTCGCGGCATGGCAGTCGTTCACACATTCGAGAAGCCGCAGGCCGAAGACGAGCCGCCCGCGCTGCACGACAGGGCGATGGACAACCTGCGCTTCATACGCGAGGCGATGGAGGGCGCGTCTTCGTTCACGGCCGTCCCCGGCTGGGGGCAGGTCGCCATCGGCGTGACCGCGATCTTCGCGGCGCTCGTCGCGTCGCAGCAGAAGACCTTCGCCGACTGGCTCGCGGTGTGGATGGCCGAGGCCGCCATCTCGGCTGTCGTAGCCGGTTGGACGATGTACCGCAAGGCGCACGCCTCCGACACTTCGCTGCTCTCACGGCCGGGAAGAAAACTTATCATCAACCTCTCGCCGCCGATGTTGGTCGGCGCGCTGCTCACGGTCGTCTTTTATCGCGCGGGGCTGGTGGGGCAGTTGCCCGGACTGTGGTTGCTGCTCTACGGCACGGGGGTCGTGACCGGCGGCGCTTTCTCGGTGCGCCCGGTTCCCATCATGGGGCTCTGCTTCATGTTTCTGGGAGCGGGCGCACTTTTTCTGCCCGCGAGTTGGGGCGATGCGTTGATGGCGGCGGGCTTCGGACTGCTCCACGTCATCTTCGGACTACACATAGCGAGGAACTACGGTGGCTAGACAGAACGCACTTGCGAAGGATCGAATTAAGCCGAAGGCGGGCGCGCAACACGCGCCGGAGAATTTACGTGACCCCCGGCGCTCCAAACCCACGGACGGGCCGGCCGCAGCCGCCGAGCTTGATCGGCTGATACATGAACGCGTCCGGCTCGCCATCGTCAGCGCCCTCGCCGTTAATCAATCGCTCACCTTCAACGACCTCAAACAACTCCTGAACACCACGGACGGCAACCTGAGCGTGCACGCGCGCAAGCTCGAAGAGGCGCAGTATGTTGTCTGTACCAAGTCTTTTGAAGGGCGCATGCCGAAGACCGAGTACAAGCTGACCGCATCGGGTCGGCGCGCGCTCGAACGCTATCTCGGTCACATGGAGAGCGTCATCCGTGCCGCGCGCGGCGGGTGAGTTAATCAAGAGCAAGTGAGTCGGGCCACGCAGTCGCCCGATATTTTTTTTGCCCACTAGCTTTACACTGCAAAGGGCTTTGCCTTGAATGAAGAGGTGAAGCGGCAGGCGTGGTCGGCAACGGCCGGAGCTTTGCGGGTTTTAAAATTTCAGCGGAACGAAGGAGGAGATAAGTCGTGAACACGAACGTGAATCTGTCGGCGGCGCTCGGCGTGCTTGGGTTTCTGGGTGCGGGGCTGGTGCTCGCCTTGCTCGGGCTCGTGGCGCTGCACGCGCTCGTCGTGAGGCGTTACGGGAGGATGAAGGTCTCGCTCGTCGGGCTCGCAATGGTGTCGGTTGTCTACTTCGGATTGGTGTTCGTCTTCTCGCTGGCGAGCAGCGAGCGTGTTCTGGCGCGCGGCGAGGAGAAGCACTTCTGCGAGATTGACTGCCACCTCGCATACTCGGTCGCGGGCGTGCGGCGCGCGAAGACGCTCGGCACGGGGGCGGAGCAGGCGACGGCGCGCGGCGAGTTCGTGGTCGTCACCTTGAGGACGCGCTTTGACGAGACGACTATCTCGGAGCGTCGCGGCAACGGGCAGCTCTATCCGAACCCACGGCGCGCGATTGTCTACGACGCGCAGGGTCGCGGCTACGAGCCGATGGAAGAAGGGCGACGCGCGCTCTCGTCCGAGGGCGGCACGGGGATGTCGCTCGACACGCCGCTCCGACCGGGCGAGTCGTACACCACGGAACTCGTCTTCGATCTGCCCACGGAGGCGCGCGACCCCGTCCTGCTTCTCAACGAGTCGTCGCCGGAGACGCACTTCATCATCGGCCACGAGAACAGCCCGCTGCACAAGAAGACCGAGTTCAAACTCTGAACCGAAGGCGCGGTCGTTTGACTCTAAGGCGATTGGCGCGGGGGCTTGATGTGGTCAGCCACAGCGCCGCGCCGTGGCTCGATCTCCTGCCAAGAGTGACGGGCCGGGCGTTTAATCATCTGAGGACACAAAGAATCTTGTCGAAGGAGTGTTGACCAACATGCTCAAGCGCATCGTAGCCATCGCATTCATTTTCCTGTGCGCGTCCGCCGCGTGGATGATTCTCGGCACGACCGTCTTCTCGCGCACATACGATTCGGGCGGCGAGTTGGGCGAGCGAGTCGCTTCGTTGTGGGGCGCGCCGCAGACGCAGTCGCCGCCCGCCGCCACGTGCGAGCACGCGGTGCCCAAGACGATTGAGACGCAGGAGAACGGCCGGAAGAAGAGCGTCACGGAGCAGGTGACGGTGATGGAGACTCTGCCTTTGGAGTCGAGCCGCGTTGACGTTGCGCTCGGGCTCGAACACAGGCAGAAGGGGCTTCTGTGGTACAGCACATACAAGGTCGGCTTCGACGGCACTTACATCTTTCGCAATACGACCGGGCAGAACTCGGTGACGTTCGCGCTGAAGTTCCCGACCGACCGCGCCATCTACGACGACCTCGTCTTCACGGTCAACGGCGTGCCCGTCTCGCTGACGAACGAGAAGAACTCGACGACCGGCACCGTCGCAATCAAGCCGGGCGAGACGGCGACGCTGCACGTCGCTTATCGCTCGCAGGGCTTGAATGAGTGGCGCTACAACTTCGGCTCGGACATAGCGCAGGTGCGCGACTTTCGTATGCACATGACCACGAACTTCAAGGCGATTGACTTCCCCGGGAACACTCTGTCGCCTTCCGAAGAGCGCGAGACGAGCGACGGGTGGGAGCTTGTGTGGGACTACAAGAACCTCGTCTCGGGTTTCCAGATAGGGATGGCGATGCCCGAGAAGTTGCAGCCGGGGCCCCTTGCGGGACGCATCAGCTTCTTCGCGCCGGTCTCGCTCTTCTTCTTCTTCTTTCTGATGTTCATCATCACGACGATGCGCGGGATAGAGCTGCACCCGATGAACTACTTCTTTCTCGCCACCGCGTTCTTCTCGTTCCACCTGCTGCTTGCATATCTCGTAGATCACGTCTCGATTCACACGGCATTCGCCGCCTCGTCGGTCGTCTCGATCTTTCTGGTCATTAGTTACCTTCGACTCGTCGTCGGCACGCGCTTCGCGGCGCGCGAGGCGGGGCTTGCGCAGTTCATTTACCTCGTGATGTTCTCTTACGCTTTCTTCTTTAAGGGCTTCACGGGGCTCGCTATCACGGTTGGCTCGATACTGACTCTCTTCGTCGTGATGCAGATTACGGGTCGCGTGCGCTGGGCGGAAAAGTTCGCGAGCGGGATAGACAACGGCGCAAACGCAAAGCCCGCCGCTGAAGACTTCTCGGGCCGCGTCGCACCCTCGGTCAGCGCGTGAGGTGAAAGGATGAAGGATGAGGGAAAGCGGTCTTCGCTTCATCCTTCATCCCTCATCCTTTGTACGGTCTGTAGACCTTGACGCGGTTGGCGAACTTCTCGGCGACCTTGTTGGCAATCTTCTTGCCGAAGATAACCGAGCGCGTCTTGCCGCTCGTGACCACCTCCATCGTGCGCGGGTCTATGACGGTGAAGGTGAAGCGGCGCGTGAAGGGCTTGCGCGTGATTTTGATGATGAGGTCTGCCTCGGCCTCGCTGCGCGTGATGACCATGCCCCACGACTGGAACTCCTTGCGCTTGCGCAGCGAGTCTTCGACCTCATCGCCGCTGATGAAGATGGAATCGGGACGCACGTAGATGAAGTGCGCCTTGCGCAGAATCGTCGCCGGGTCGGTGATCTGCGGCCTCACGAACACGTCGGAGGGCCGGCCCGTGCTCTCACTCTCGTCCTTGTCATCATCATCGTCCTTGTCCGCCGACGTGTCCTGCTGCGTCGCGGCCTGTTGCGATTGTGACTGCCGCTGTTGCTGTTGCAAGACCGGCGGGCGAACCTGCGCGTGCGTGCTCCCCGCGACCGATGCGAAGGCGAAGACGAGCGCGAGCAGACAGCACGCCTGCCCGCGCGCCTTGAGAAGCATGGAGCCGTCCGTGGAAACTTTCGGGTAACAAAGATTATTCATAAATGCCTCCTGCGTTGAAGTGCTTGGAACTGCTTCGAGGCCGCGCGTAGGGCCGGAAGGCTCTTGCGTTTGTGCGACCGTCGGCAGGATAGACGCGCGCGCGCACGCGCTTCGCTCGTCCTGTGTCACTTGTTCGATTGCAACAGCGCATCGCTTATGAGCTATGAGCGCGAGCGTGGCGGCCCACGTACTGTTTCGATATTTCGACCGTGGCGGCGGGTTCCGTTTGACTACAAGGCTGTAAGGCCGTGCTCGGGCGCGCACGAGGCGCAAACGCTTGCACTCGCAGCGGCTTAAGTGTGCGCGCGCCGTAGCGGCCCGACGTTTGCAAAAGTCCGCTTGACGACCGGCCCCGGACGCAAAGGCGAACCCCGGCGCGGCGTAGTCAACGGTCGTGAACAGCAATGTGCAAGGAAAGGTTTTAAAGTTGATGAGGGCGCGTAAGGCTGCGGGGTGGGTTCTGTTGGCCCTGTTGTCGTTGCAAACGGCGTGCGGGGGGCTTCTGGCGGGCGTGCGTCTAGAGCGTTGGGGCGCGGCAGGCGCGGCGCACGCGGGCTTCAATCTCTTCAGCCCCGAGCAGGACATCGAATTGGGTGAAGCATCGGCTGAAGAGATAAGGCGTCAGGTGTTCGTGCTTCAGGACGAGCGCACCGAGCGTTACATTCAACGTCTGGGCGAGCGGGTCGCGGCGGAAGCGCCGGGTTACAAGTTCCCTTACAAGTTCGTCGTCGTCGCATCTTCCGAGGTCAACGCCTTCGCATTGCCGGGCGGCTACGTCTTCGTCAACGAGGGTGCGATAGAGGCCGCGCACAGCGAGGGCGAGCTTGCGGGCGTGCTCGCGCATGAGATAGCGCACGTCTCGCTACGCCACGGGACGACACAGGCATCGAGGGCTTATCTGGCGAAGACCGGCATGAGCATTCTCAACGCGGTATCGGGCGGCGTGCAGGGAGACGTAGGGCGGGTCGCGGCGGTGCTCGGTGGCGCGGGAGCAAACGTGCTCTTCCTGAAGTCGAACCGCGAGGCTGAGTTGCAGGCTGACGCGGAGGGCGCGCGACTGATGGCCGCCGCAGGTTACGACCCGCACGACATGGCGCGCTTCTTCGAGAGGCTTTACGAGCGCGGCGGCGAGCGCGAGCAGGAGGGGCCAAGCGACCACCCCGACCCCGCGAGTCGCGTTGCGGCAATAGACAAAGTTATCGCAGACCTCGGCCTCGCGCCCATGCGCACGCGCGACTCGGACGAGTTCCGAAGAATCAAGGCGCGACTGACCGGCAGGCTTTGAACGACGTAGCGGTTAACCGGTTAAAATATTTCTACGCAGAACTTAAGCCCGGCTATTGATTGCCGGGCTTTTGCTCGCGTCGGTGCGGCTCGCGCAGGCGCGTGATGCTACGCCTGCGCGGGATGATAGGGTTGCGCACGTGTTGCATGCTCTTGTGCCGGTTGTTGAGGAGCGCAACGAAGGTCTGGTGGTGCTTGAAGCCGAGCAGCTTGGCCGCGCGCGAGACCAGACCATCGGCATCACGCAGCGCAAGACCGATTAGCTCCGCCTCGTAGCGCAGCACCTCCGACTTCAGAGAGAACCCGGCCCACCTCTGCTCGGGCGAACCCTCGGGCAGAGGCGCGCGCGTCGAGGAAGCAGCCGACACGACGCGACGCGCACAGGCCATCAGGCGCGCGAGCGTGTCAGGGCTCGGCGAGTCCGAGAGCAGGTCGTGCGCGCGCTCGAAGGCTTCGCCCATCTCGCGCGCGGTCATGTGCGCGCACAGTTCTTCCAAGAGCACGAGTGCGGCCTGACCCGCGCCCGTGCGGTCGCCCGCCGCTTCGGCCGTCGAGGTGGCGAGTAGAAGATTGCGTCGCGCCTCGGCGTGGCGGCCCGCGCGCGCCTGCGCAAGCCCAAGCGTCGCAAGGCTCTCGGCATACAGCGCACGACGGTCGCTCTCTTCCAGACTGCGCACGGCGGCGCGCGCGGCCTTCGCCGCATCGTCGAAACGACCTTCGGCGATGAGGACGCGCGCGCGCGTATCGTTGCATTGCGCTGTGCCGCCCGTGTCCTTGAGCAAGACAAAGAGCGTGTGCGCGCGGTCGAGATGGTCGTGAGCTTCGGCGTGGCGGCCGAGATTTTTGAGAAGGTTGGCGAGGTTGTTTTCGGTGTGCGCCTGATAGCGCGTGTGACCCGCCCGCTCGAAGTGATAGCTCGCGGCGGCGTACTCGACAAGCGAGCGGTCGCCAAGTCCCGTTTCACCATCGCTCTCGGCGAGAGTCTTGTAAGTGAGTGCGCGATGGTTGTGGAAGCATCCCTTGAGCGCGTCGCTCGTGCTGGCTTCGACAAGCGGGGCCGCCTCGTCGTTGAGCCTTAGTCCTTCCTCGTAGTGCTTGGTCGAGAACTCGACGACCGAGAGGCGCATGAGCACGACCGCACGCTGGTCGCCGTCCTCGCGCGAGAGCTTGTCGAGCGCGGCACGTAGCACAACGCGCGCCTCGTCGTATGCGCCCTCGCGCCAGTAGCAGAGCCCCAACTCGCCCTGCGCCTCCGCGACCTTCTTCGCCTTGCCGAGTCGCTCGAAGGCCGTGGCCGCCTCACTGAGAAGATTCTTGGCCGCCTCCTGCGCGCCGTCGAGCCGCCGGGCATCGCCGATAGCGCCCGTCAGCCTCCCGGCCTGTAGCAGCAACTCGGCAGCGGCACGCGCGCCGAGCCCTTCCGTGTCAGGGCGTTCACCCGCGCGCCGCCACAGACTGCTCAACGACTCGCGCGCGCGTTCGTAATCACCTGCTTCAAGAAACGACTTTGAGAGACCGCAGCGGAGGCAGGTCTCCTCGTCGCGGGGCGTGACGGCACCGGCCCGCGGGGCCTGCGAGCGATCAGCGATGTCCATGTGAGGGCAACCCTCCTCTTCGCGCGGGCCTTCGCGCCGCGCATGTAACGGGCCGACGCGTCAGGCTGCTTGGGGCAAGACTCGCGCGCGGCTCCGGCTCGTGGATCGAGAGACCAAGCGGGCTTAGGCCGCTCGTCGCGCCTCCTTCTTTGTTTCGGCGCGGCGACCGTCAGCCACCCGGCGGTCAGACGTAAAAGACGAAAACGATTTGGCTCCTTGAACGGTGCACCGGGGCAGGCTCACCGTTCGAGGCCGGACGTGTGTACGGCGTGTTGGGCGACTGCTCACCGAAATGTCAGGCGCGCCGCCCAGTTAACGGCAGCTTAAACCCGACCCGCCGGGAAAGCAACAAAAATAAGGATGAGGGATGAAGGTTAGGCAGTCTTCCCTTCATCCCTCATCCTTTCACTAGGTGATGAGGTCGAAGTCACCGTCGAGGACGCGTTCGAGGCGGCCGGTGCGCCAGCCGCGCGCCGAGTCGCGCACGAGCGGCGAAGGCTCTTCGCGGTAGCGGCGGACGATCTGTTGCGGCGTAGCGGGTTCGGAAGCTAAAGCGCGCGCGGCCTGTGTGCGCAGTGCCTCGGGGCCGCGACCCGCGGGCTCGTCGGGCTGGCCGACAACGCGCACGGTGGCGCGCACGCGGTTGAATGACTTGTCGTCCTGCGGCGTCTCAAGCACGTGGAGCCCTGCCTCGTGCCGCAGTATCGTGTAGGCCGCGTAGCCCGAGATGGCCGCGAGCGCGTGATACTCTTCCGCACCCGCGCCGTTCGCGTGCGCGCCGCCGTGTTCCTCGATGAACTCGAAGCGCATGCGGCGTCGCTCGGCCCAGCGCCGGTACATGCGCGTGAGCGAGCGCGCGAACTGTTCGCTCCGGGCGCGGTCGGCACCAGCCTCGCGGCTCGCGGTGACGAGCAGGAAGGCGTCGCGCGGTTGATCTTCAACGATGCCGCGACAGGCCGAGTCGAGCAGGTAGAGTTGTTGCGCGAGGCGCGCGACCAGATCGGGCGGCAGGCGCTTGCGGTCGCCGCGCAGTCGCGCGAGCAGAGAGCCCGCGGTGTCGAGCCCGGCTTCGATGCGATCCATGTACTCGATTGCGCCGAGCACGACGAAGCGTTCCGGCGAAGACCAGAAGTCGCCCGACTGCATCTCGCCGAGCGCCTCCTGCTTGCGCCTGCGCCATGCGTCCGCGTCAACTTGCGCCGCCACGCCGTCGAACTTCTCATGAAGAAAGCGCAGCTCTTCGGGCGTGCCTTTCGGGTCGAGCGCGACCGCTTCGAGCCGAAGCTCGCGCGCGCCGTCGTCAATCACTTCATCATCAAGAGCGTGTGCCGGGTCGGCCGCTTGAGCGTCGCCGTGTTCGGGTGCGTCCGGGTCTACGAACTCAACGTCGAGCGATTGGCCGTCCTGAGATGAGCGCACGAAGAGGAACTGGTCGCCCTCGGGGAACTGATGATTGACGATTGAGAGCGCAAGCGGCGAGAGCAGGTATCGCTCGACGGCGCGCTTCAAGGGACGTGCGCCGAGGTCGGCCGTGAAGCCCTTCTCCAAAAGGAATTCGACAGCCGACTCGTCCCACTCGACCGCCCATTGCCGCGTGCGAAGCCCGCGCCGCGTGAGCACGTCGTTCAACTCCTTGCGCAGAAGCTCGCGCATCACCGTGCGCCCAAGCGGGCGGAAGACGACGACGCGATCAATGCGGTTGACGAACTCGCGTCGGAAGGCGCGACCGACGGCACGCTCGACGCTCCCGGCGGCGAACTGCGACTGCTCCTGCGCGAAGCCAACCGACGCGCCGTGCGGGAGCGTCGCGCCGAGGTTCGATGTGAGGATGATGACCGAGTGTCGAAAGTCGGCGGTGTTGCCGCGCCTGTCCGTGAGGCGGCCGTCGTCGAAGACTTGCAGAAACAAATCCCACACGGCCGGGTGCGCCTTCTCGAACTCGTCGAGCAGGACGACGGAGAAGGGCTGCTTGCGTATGAGGTTGACGAGAGCCGCGCTGTCGCTCGTCTCTTCCGATTCACCGAGCACGCGCGCCTGCGACTCCCAAGTCTGTAGCTCGCTCATGTCGAGCCGTATCATGCGGTCGGGCGAGCCGAAGAGAAACTCGGCGAGCGTCTTGGCGATTTCGGTCTTGCCCGTCCCCGTCGGCCCGACGAAGAGGAAGACGCCCTGCGGGCGCGTCGGGTCGGTGAGCCCCGCCTTCACCATCGCGACGCGCTCGACGAGGCAGTCAACGGCCTCGGGCTGCCCCAACACGCGGCGCTCGAAGAAGGCGCGCAACTCCGAGAGGTCGAGCCCTTCGCGCTCGTCGAGTATTTGGACGGGCAGTCCCGTCAGTTGAGAGAGCGTGACGAGCAGGTCGTCGAGCTTTATCTCGTCAGCGGCTTTCTCTTCCGCGAGCAGGCGGCGATGCGCGGCGTCGAGCAGAAGAAGAAGGTTGCCGGGCGCGGCCTTGTCGCCGAGGTACTGCTTGGCAAGCTGCAAAGCCTCGTGCAGCGTTCGCTCGGAGGCGTAAGGCGCGACGTGTGGAGCATTGATGTTGCTGTGCTCACCCTCAGGCGCGAGCTTGTGCGCGGCGTGACTCTCGGCCCAGCGGCGGCCGAGTTCGAGCGTGTCTTCGTCCGAGAGCGGAGCGACGCGACAGGTCTGCATCGCGGTGCGAAGCTTGGGACGCAGTCGCAGCAGTTGTTCGTATGCCTCTGCGGGAACCTCGCCGATAATCTTAACGGAGCCGCTCTCGATTGAAGGTAGAAGCAGGTCGAGCAATCCGACGGGGCTGTAGCGATGACGCCCGGCCCACAGCGCCTCGTGGAAGTTGGGCATGACCCAGAGGACGCGGCGTCCGCCGATGTGCCGCATAATGGTCTGCACGCGCTCTTCAATCTGTCCGAGGTATGTCTGCCCGGCCATCACCTCGGAAGCGCCCGCCTCGAAGACCAGCCAGTTCTCTGCGCGCAGCCGTCGGGCGAGCGCGCGCACGAGCGCGGTCTTGCCCGTGCCCGACTCGCCGACGAGCAGCAACGAGCGCGCGGGCTCGCGCTTAATCGCCGATTCGAGTTCCGCAACGCGCGCGGCCACCGCGTCGAGCACGAAGACTTCGTCCGCGCCGTCCTGCCCCGGCTCCCACACGCGACCCAGCGTCTTCAGGAACTCGGTCGTCTCGCGCCAACTCTTCCAGTGCGAAAGCTCCTGAAGGACGCCCTCGGGTAGCGCATCGCCTATCTCGCCGAGCGTGTGGCCGACATCCGTAATCTGCTCGTCGCCAAGCCCGAGAACCTTGATCTCTTCGAGAAGCTCGGGGGCCGTGACGGCCTCGCCCGCCGCGACGCGCCCGGCGACGAATTCGCGGAGCGCCTCCATCGGCACGAACTCGCGCCATGAAGAGTTGAGGCGCGCGAGCATGCGCGCGAGGATGGGACGACCCATCGTGTGTGCGTCGAGCGCGCGCAGTGCGAAGAAGCGCGGCCAGTAGTAGTAGGTGTTGATGTCGCGCAGTATGGTCTCGACAATCAGATCGTCCTCGCCCACGCGCGCGACAAGTGCTTCGAGCGACATGCAGGCCGTGATGGCGTCGTAGTCGGTCGCGCGCGCGAGCAGTATGTATGTCTCATGCACCACGTCGCGCGAGAGTTGTGCGCCGCGCAGGAACAACGCGTTGTCGAGCAACTGGCGCGGGTGCGTGGTGGCGTTGAAGAACTCGTCCAGTTGACGCGCGAGCGCATGCACGTCCGGCTCCTCAGCGACCGCTGCCGGGTCGGTCGCAGCTTCAAGCGCCGCATCGTCGTCGTCGCGGCGCGACTCCGCGCCGTCGCTCAATGCGTAGGCGGCGTTCGACGCATCTTCGCGCGCACGCTCTCTCTCCCTCAGTGCCTTTATCTTGTGCACCGCGACCGCAAGCTCCTGCCTCAACGCTTCAAGCTCGCGGCTGCCCTCGTCCATCTCGGCGCTCAGATGGTCGAGGCGCGCGCCGTCGCTCCTTGACGCACGCGCGCGCGTGAGCGCCAGCCACAACGCGGCGACACTGAGCAATATTGAAGTGATGAGAGCGGCGGTCAGCATGAACCTCGTCGCGGGCAGTCGCCCGACGCGTCGGGACTCTCCCACGCGCGCGGGGACTTAGATGAAGGCGGCGCAGATGGTAACACAAGCGAGACGGGAGCGTGGAAGTGAAGCGCGAGTGAAGAACGTCGTGCGTCGCTCGTTGACCCGAAGCACGTCGCGCGTCGGGTTGTGAGGTTAAGTTCAGGCGGCGGAGCGCGAAGCCTCTTCCAACTCACGTGCGGCGCGGGTGCCCGATTCGAGCGCGCCGTTCATCCATGACGCATAGATCGAAGTGTGCTCGCCCGCGAAGTGTATGCGACCTTCGGGCGCAATCGCGCCGACGAGTTGCGGCCCCGTCGGATGAGTCCAAGCGCAGCCCGCCCACTCGTCCTCGCCCCAGCACTTCACCACTCCGCGCTCGAAGTCTGCGCGCACGCCGGGCAGCACCTGCTCGGTCAATGCAAGCGCCGCTGCGATGCGCTCGCCTTCGGCCTTCTTCAACCACTCAAGCGAAGTGGAGTGACGGACGTAAGCCTGCAAGACGGCGTGCGCTCCCGGCTGCCCGAAGGTCGAGGGCCAGAACTCGGCGGGCAGGTCTGTGACGGCGAAGCCGTTCGCGCCGCCACGACGCTCCCAGAAGCGCCCGCGCGTTTGCATGAAGGCGCGCGACGCGAACTCGTAGGACATCTGGTCGCGCACCTTGCGCTTCTGCTCGGAGAGCGCGGGCGCGAACGCGACGCGCCCCAGCACGGCGAACGGTATCGCGCAGACGACATAATCGGCTGCCACCGCCTCGGCCCTACCATCGCGTGTGAAAGTGACGCGCACGCCTCCCGCGTCCTGCTCGACTCTCAACACGGGCGCGCCGTATGTGACCTTACCCGCGAGCCTCTCGGCGAAGGCACGCGGCAGAAGGTCGTTGCCGCCCTCGATCTTGTGCCAGCCACGGCCATCATCCAAATCTATCCCGATAGACTCCCCGACCGCATCGCGGAACTCATCCCATCCGACTTCGGAGCGGCGGCGATGCTTGAGCCGCACGAAGAGACCCGCGCCGGGGTAGAAGGGAAGCAGTCGGAGCCCGAACTCTTTCACGTAGCGCAGAGTCCACACGTGGTTGTCGGGGATGCGCGCCGCGCCCGCGTCTGCGTAGTGCCCGCCGTCGAAAGTGCGCAACGTGAACACGCGCCCGCCCGGCCGCTGCTGCGCTTCCAAGAGACGCACATCGTGCCCGGCCTTCGTCAACTCGTACCCGGCAGCGAGCCCCGCGAGCCCCGCGCCGACGATGACAACTTTTCGCGGCGCGTGCGTGCGGCCCCTACCGAACGACTCGCCGAACGGCGCAACGCAAGCGCGCACACGCGCGGGAACCGAGAGCGCCGCCGTAGCGAAGACTCCCTGTTTGAGAAACGTCCTGCGCGTTGTCTGCTTCATGTTTCTCATTACGCTCCGAGAGGCTGACAGGGTGTGAACTTTTTTCCGCAGACGTGGCGGTGGTACGTGGAGAGGGAGCGATGCAAAAAGAAATTGGGCTGCTACCCACAAGGAGCAGCAGCCCAACCCTTAATCCCTGAGAACCACCGAAGCGATTCAGGGGGACGGCAACCTTCACATGTACACGCTACAGTTGCCTGTTTTGTATTCCGAAGCGTGTGCTAGCGGTAGCTCACCCCCGGTCGGCACGGGTCAATTTTCATCAACCTCTCACACCCGAAGGCGTGGTGCCTGTTGGTTTTTGTTCTGGTGGCTTTACCTCCACCTCCAGTCTACGTTCTGGACAACGAGGCTCAACCGAAGCTGAGCGACGTTCGCTACCCCGATGGTTAATTATTCCTTCGGAGCGCCGACGCGTTTTTATCCGCGCGGCTCGGGAGATGCCCGTCAGCCTTCTCCCTGCGCAAGCCTTTCGGCTTCAGCCGGGGCGTCAGTGGCAGCAACTTTTACCGCCGGTTGCTGTCCTCGAACGTCGCGTTTCCGCTTCGCTCGCCGATCCCCGCGCCGGTCACGGCCCCCTTGAGAACCGCGACGGGAGCCGGACTATACGCACGCGGGTCGGGGCTGTCAAGACTTTTTTTAGAAAATTTTTTTACGTTGATTTCGCCCAACTTTCGGGCTTTTCGCGACATTCAAAAAGTTCATCAACAGGTGATTTCCACAGGTGGAAATCTCATCACCGTTTTGTGGAAAACCATCTACTTAACCACATTCACGCCTTTCGATACATTTACTCACTCCTTAATAGCGGGGCTCTCATACGCAGCAACCGCCGACAAGATAATACCTCTGAAGATTCAATCAGCCGCCGAACTACCATCGTGCCGAATCGTTCGGCCTAACGACGTAGCGACAAAAGCAGTTGAAGCCTCCGCGCGGTTATGATGCCCCGGCCTTCACCGAAACACAACGATTTCAACTCGCCTCACAACGATACTGCGTCGGCCGCCAGGCTGCGACTTTTCAAGCGCGTCGTTTATAATCTCTCCTTAGTAGACTCATCAGATAATGCGCAGACATACAGAGGAGTGGAGATGACGCTTGAGAAGACGACGAAGCGCCCCGAGCTTTTGCAGTTCGACGGGCGCGTGCTGTTTTTGACCGAGGACGTGTCGCTCATCAGGCGGCAGTTGGAGACGGGCGAAGACCTTGAGTTCGACGCGACGCGGCCGCTGATGAACAATATCTCGACCGACGAGATCACGCCCGGTTGGGTCTGCTTCTACTACGACGAGACGTTGGGCGAGTACGTCTATGTGGGGATGCGCGAGGCGGCGGTGAAGAAGGACGAAGTTAAAAACGGGAAGTTCGCAGTCGTCGTCTCGGGACTATCGAAGGGGTGCGGGTCTTCGCGCGAGACCGCGCCGTTCGCGGAGAAGGCCGCCGGGCTCCAACTCGTTATCGCGAAGACCATCGAGAAAATTTACGGGCAGAACTGCCAGAACATCGGACTGTTGACCTCGACCGACTTCGAGCTGATTGAAAGAGTCAGACGCGGCGAGGAGATTCCTTTATCGGAGTTCACGCGCGGGCTCGACCCCATCTCGCGGCAGATAGTCGAGTACGGCGGACTCTTCAACTACAACAAGGCGCGGCTCGCGGGCGAGGTCGCGCCGCCCGCGCTCGAAACCGAGAAGCGGCCGATGAACATCGTCGAGAAGATCGTCGCGCGCCACGCCTTCGTCCGCGCAGGAAGCGTCGGAGTCGAAGCGGTCAAGCCCGGCGACGCGCTCTTCGCCGTCGCGGACGTGCGCTTCTCGCACGAGTACGTGACGCCGATGGCCGAGAGCCTCTTCAAACAAGCCCTCGGGCGTGATGCGCGCGTCACCGAGCCCGCGTCGGTCTACGCCTTCCGCGATCACCTGACCTTCCTCGGGCGCGTGATGCCCGACGAGAAGAAGAAGATGGGACTGCTTGACCGAGCGAACGGGCTCGCGACGACGCAAGAAGACTTCACTACTCAGCAGGGCATACGTCTTTACGGCGGGACGGAGGAGCACGGCTCCGAAGCTATCTGCCACAACGCGGTCGTCGAGGACATAGCCCTTCCGGGTCAACTCGTCATCGGGACGGACTCGCATACGTGCATGGCGGGCGTGCTCGGCTGCTTCGCCTTCGGCGTCGGCTCGACCGACATGGCGAACGCTTGGTACACGAAGGACATCCGCGTCAAAGTTCCGGAGGTCGTTCGCTTCGTGCTGCGTGGCGAGAAGCGCGCCGACGTGTCTGCGAAGGACGTGATGCTCGTCATTCTCGCGACCGATTACATGAAGCAGGGCAGAGGCATCGGGCAGGTCTTGGAGTTCGCGGGCGAAGGGTTAAAGGACTGGCCGATTGACGAGCGCGCGACGCTCACCAACATGGCGGTCGAAGCCGGAGGCTTCACCGGCATCATCGAGCCCGACGAAGTGACGCTTGAATACCTGACTCGCATGCGCCGTCTCGACGCCGAAGAGATTCGCAAAGGGTTTCTCCGCAGCGACCCCGACGCCGAGTACGCCGCGAGCTTCGAGATTGACCTCGCCGGGGTGCGCCCGATGGTTGCCACACCCGGCGACCCACGCAACGGCCTGCCCATCACAGAGCTTGCCGAGCCCGTCAGGATAGACATCGCCTACGGCGGGTCGTGTACCGGCGGCAAGATGGCCGACATGGATATGTATGCGGCCGTGCTGCGACGCGCGGTCGAGCAGGGACGCAGAGTCGCGCCCGGCGTTCATCTCTACTTACAGTTCGGCTCGCAGAAGATAAAGGAGTACGCGCGCGGGCGCGGCTACATCGAGTTGTTCGAGCGCGCGGGCGCGGAGATGATTGACCCTTCCTGCGGCGCTTGCATCAACGCGGGGCCGGGCGCTTCGCGCTCAGCGGAACAGGTCACGGTCAGCGCGCAGAACCGAAACTTCCCCGGACGCAGCGGCCCCGGCAAGGTCTATCTCGACTCGCCCTTCGTCGTCGCCGCCTCGGCCATCGCCGGTCACATCGTCGAGCCGGAAGAGTTCCTCGGCGAGCGTGAAGAGGAGTTGGCCGTCGCATGAAGGGCATCGGGACGGGACGCCTCAGCGCCGACCACTCGCCAAAATACACGCGCATCGAGCGCGAGCGGCGATACCTTTTGCGCACACTCCCCGAGGGGCTCGACCTCAAGGCTGCGCACGCGCAGATCACAGACAACTACGTCACGGGCACGCGGCTGCGGCTGCGCAAACGCCGCTGGGTTCCGACAAACGAGTGGACGCTCAAGCTCACGCAGAAGCATTGTCCCGCGCCCCCCGACTTCTCGCGCACGCTGATTACGAGCATCTATCTCAACGAGTACGAGTACGAAATGCTCTCGGTCTTCGAGGCCAACGAGCTGCGCAAGAACCGCTACCCCTTCGAGCACGAAGGCCGACTCTACTCGGTTGATGTATTCCTCGGGGCATTGCGCGGCCTCGTCCTCGCCGAGACGGATTTTGAAACGGACGCGGAGATGGACGCGTTCCCGCTCCCATCGTTCGTCCTCCGCGACGTGACACGCGAAGAGACGTTCACCGGCGGGCGGCTGGTCGGGCTGACCGCCGAAGAGATTCGGAGAGAACCAGGGAAGTGATGAATGATGAGTGGTGAGTAAGAGTCAAGCTGCTTTATATTCATCACTCATCACTTATCACTCGGACTATGTTGCCCATCATCATCTACACCATCGGCCACGGCCGACACGCGTGGGCCGACTTTCTCGCGCTGCTCAGGCAGTACGAGATAAAGCTTGTGTGCGACGTGCGCAGCGCCGCGCGCTCGCGGTGGCCGCAGTTCAATGGGCAGGTGCTCTCGGCGAATCTGAAGGAGGCGGGCATCGGCTATGAGTGGCTGCCCGAGTGCGGCGGCAAGGTCGTCGCGCCGACCGATGAACTCAACCGAGGGCTCGAACGAATCATGGAGCTTGCGTCGGACGCGCGCGTCGCGCTGATGTGCTCGGAGTCGCGCCCGCTCACACAGCACAGACAGCCGCGGGCCAACTGTCACCGCGTCGGACTGCTCGCGCCGCCGCTTCGCGCGCGCGGCGCACGACTCATACACATTCTGCCCGACGGCGACGCGCTCGAAGTTGACGAGGCGTCGCTCCCCTCTATCTGGTAAAGCCCGCACGCGAACCGTAAGTTGAACTATCGCATCGTCGCCACGCACTAGGCCCGGCTGCGCAGCAGCACTCGCCCCAGAACCGCCCCCGCGCTGAAGCCGCACACGTGTCCCGCCTTAGCATAATCTACCGCAAAGAGGTCGAGCGCGATTTGTATGACGACATAGACGAGCAGAACGATTAACCGCATCGTGCGTGCATGAGGTCGCCTGAACAACACGACTGCCGCGCCGCCTGCCAGCCCCATCACGGCCTGCGACGCGCCTGAGCCGACGAGCGCGGGCGCTACGAGCACGCCGACGAGTTGGCCGACCGCGCCGCCGCAGAAGTACATAGCCAACAGACGCGACGCGCCGAACTCAGGCTCCAACATCCGGCCCAAGGTGAACAGCGCGATCATGTTGAAGACGAGGTGCGCGAAGTGTACGTGCAGGAATTGTGATGTGACGATGCGCCACCACTCGCCCGCGCCGAGCAGCGCGCCGTTGATCGCACCGACGCGCAGCAGAAGCTCTGAATTTTGCGAAGCGAGCGGCGACAGCCCGTAGACGTAGGCCACCGCGCCCCACGCTGCGACGTTCGACGCGATGAGCGCGCACGTCGTGACGGGCCAACCGAATCGCGGGCCCGGCGTGGTGTCTTCTGCGCGGAACCTGACTGAAGCTCTTTTCAACGTGGACGGCGAATCAGTTGAAAGACACGTGCGCCTCCGTATCGCCGCCACGATACTCGGCGGCATGCGTGCGCGCGAAGTAGATTGCGAGGATGAAGGCGACGAACATGATGGCGGCGGCGGCACGGAAGGTGATAGCGATGGAGTGGTCGCTCATGTTGTGCGGCTTCTGGTCGTAGCCCATCGTCGCGATGGCGCTATAGATGAGCGCGGCGGAGATGAGCGGCCCGACAACACGCGCGAGGCTCGCCACGGACTGCGTGACCCCGAGCACGCCGCCCTGCTCGCCCGCGCTCGCGCTCTTCGACGCAAGCGACGTGAGCGAGGGCGTCGCCAGCCCGTTCCCCAAAGCGAAGAACGCGCCGAGCGCGAGCAGCGCCACCGTTCCCGTCGAGGGCCCCGTCATCGGAATGATGAAGAGACTCGCCGCGAAGAAGAGCGCGCCCGCGATGACCAGCGGCAACTCACCGAACATCTTCACCAGACGACCGATGAGTCCGCCCTGCACGACCGCGCCGATCACTCCGACGAAGGCGAAGACCCATCCCGTGTCGTGCGCGTCGAAGCCGAAGCGGTAGAGCGTGAAGAGTCCGAACGAAGAGGTCATGATTGAGAAGGCCGTGATGAAGAGGAAGTAGATGCCGAGCACGAAGGCGAGCCGCGAGCCGCGTAGCGCGCTCACGAGTTGCGACCAGCGCCCCGTCGCGGCCGACTGACGCGCGGGGTGGTCGGGCGTCACCGTCTCGGGCAGCACGAAGTAGAGCAGCGTCGCGTTTGCGAGCGCGAGCGCACCCGCGAAGAGAAAGGGCACGTGCGTGCCCCAACGGCTCAGGATTCCTCCGATGGCCGGGCCGAAGATGAAGCCCATCCCGAAGGCCGCGCCGATGAGCCCCATCCCCTTCGCGCGATTCTCTTCGGTCGTCACGTCGGCGATGTAGGCTTGCGCGGTCGAGATGTTCCCGCCCGTAATCCCGTCAATGATGCGCCCCGCAAACAGCATCCACAGCGTCGTCGCGAAACCCAGTATGAAGAACCCGAGGCTCGTCCCCAAAAGGCTGAAGAAGAGTATGGGCCGCCGCCCGTACTTGTCCGACATCCGCCCCAGAATGGGCGTGAAGATGAGTTGCATGATCGAGTAGGACGCAAAGAGGAGTCCCACCACGCGCGGGCTTGCGCCAAACCGCGTCCCCTCGACGTAGAAGGGCAGCACGGGGATGACGATGCCGAAGCCCACGAGGTCTATGAAGACCGTGATGAAGATGACGAGCAGCGGAGAGCGCTTCATTGTGCCCGGAAACTTTAAAGTATTTGTGACAGCGACTGTTTTAGCACAGCCCGCGCGCGCCGCGCCAACCAAGAGCGAGCCGTGAGCAGTTAGTTGAAGATATTCAAACTGCTCACGGCTCATCTCTTTTGCCGACGGCGCGGCGGCTGCGCTACACTCGATGCCGTTACACGAATCAATTAGAGAGCAGGGCGGCAGGTCTTATGGGAGAGAAGGGAAATCGTACCCTCATCATCAAACGCGTCCACGAAGAGGCTCGCGGGATACGCGCCTTCGACGTGCTGCCCGAGGGCGCGCGAGACTGTCACGAGATGCCGTTCACGCCGGGGCAGGTCGCGCTGCTCGAAGTCGGTGACGAGGGGAGCGCGTACTTCGCCATCGCCAGCGCGCCCGAGGATGACGAGCTTGAGTTTCTCGTCAAAGAGTCGAGCGACCCTGCGGGGCGTGCGCTCTACGAGATGAAGCCGGGCGGGCGCGTCCGTCTGGTCGAGATAGCGGGGCACGGCTTCGACCTCGATGCGCTCAAAGGGCGCGACCTCGTCTTCGTCGCGATGGGGACGGGAGTCGCGCCTTTGCGTTCGGCTCTGCGCTCCGCTCTGCCGCGCGCCGATGCTTTCGGGCAGATAATCGTCCTCTACGGCGTGCGCACGCCCGATGACTTCTGCTATCGCGACGAGACCGATACGTGGAAGGCCGCCGGGGTCGAGTTGCGACAGGTCATCTCGCGGCCCGACGGCTACGAGTGGTCGGGCTCGACCGGCTACGTCCAGTCGCTGCTTGATAACGTGCTGCCCACGCTCTCCGACCCCGTCGCACTGGTCTGCGGCTCGCGCGAGATGATCGAGCAGACGCGCGACCGCCTTCACGAGATGGGCTTCGAGCCCGAGAGGATTCTGACGAACTACTAAAGGCCGCGCGTTAGAAGGCCGGATGAAAGATGAAGGCCACGCTTACGTTAACGTAAGCGTGGCCTTCATCTTTGTGAACGGCTGCGCGCCGCCTACTTCTGCTCCTGACCCTCGGGCTGCTTCGCGTTCGACTGAATCAACTGTTCGAGCGCGGCGAGACGCAGTTCGAGCGAGTTGACCTTTGAGCGTAGCTGCTCGACCTCTTCGGTCTTCTGCTGAAGGTCGGTCGTGCGCGCGTCGAGCGCCTTAACGGCCGCGAGGCTGACGCCGACGGCGTCCTGAATACCGATGGCCTTGTCGCTCGTGCCGAGCCCGAACGCGCCGTAGAAGTCTTCGGCCATCGGCCCGAGGTGTCGCGACTGCTGACCCTCGGAGATGTAGTTCCAGGTCGAGACCGGAACCTTGCGAAGATGCGCGAGCACGTCCTCGCCGTTGACGAGAGAGAAGTGCTCCTTCGTCGTGCGGCTCGAAGTGCAGTTGAAGACGCCCGAGCCTGCGGGCAGGTTGCAGCCCGTCGTGCCCGTCAGGTTCGTGCGGAAGCGGAAGCCGCCCGTGGCGCGCGCCGCGAACTCGTTGTTCGCGGTGTTCTTGAAGGTGTCGGCCGAAGCCGTGGCCGAAGCGTCGCTCCAGACGAAGGTGCCGCTGAAGCCGTTGTTCGAGGCGAACTTGCCCATCGCGAACGAGTGGTCTTTGTCGGCCGTCACATTGAAGCCGAGCGCGAACGCGGCGAGTCCAGTGATGTTGAAGCTGTCGGGGTCGCACTTGCCGCTGATGAGCGGGCCGCCCGACTGCGCCTTGTTGCCGAAGGCGACGCCGTAGGTGTCGCACACGCGGTTGCCCGCTCCGGCCGAGAACCCGGCTGCGCCCTTCACTTCGTTGCCGCTGCCAAACGCGATGCTCGACGTGCTGCTGGCGAAGTTCGTGTCGCCGAAGGCGAACGAGTAGAGCCCGGAAGCAGTTGACTGGCTGCCGCCCGCCCAGGAGAAGAAGCCCGTGTTGGCATCGTCCCACTCGTTGGCCGCGTAGCCCGAGCGGAACGCGCCCTTGTATGTGTACCACATCGTGCGGTAGCCCTGACCCTCGACGGGGATGGTACCAATGCCGAGGTTGCCCGTGGCAAGGAAGCTGCCGTTCTGATAGACCTTGAAGTCGGCAGGCGTGAAACCGCCGGGGCCGCTGCAACAGGTCGAGCCGCCGCGAATGTTGAGCATCGCGGCCGTGCCGTTGGCGTCGCCCACGGAGACTTGCGGGGCGGCGGGCGTGAGCCGGATGGCGTTCAAGTCAACGTAGTTCTTATTGACGGCGTCTGTGCCCGTGACGGGGTTGCCGACGTTTGTGATGAGTGCTCCGTTTGCCGAGAGTCCGTTGCCGAAGGCGTTTGCACCCGACCACGCGTTCGCGCCGTTCAACCGCGCGAGGTTGCCCGACACGCGCGTGTCGCTGACGACTCCGACGGTCGCCGGGTCGTTGATGGCGTTGACGATGGCGCTGCCCGTCATCGAACCGCCCGCAGCGGCGGCCGTCGTCTGCGTCGTCCCATCAGGGAACATGAGGCCGTTACCTACGCCGCTCAGCTTGAGATTGCCCGCCACCTCAAGCCGCTGCGTGGGGTTCGTCGTCCCGATGCCGACGTTACCATCACCCGCGATCTTCATTCTCACGGTGCTGACGTTGGTAGTGAAGACCAGCGGGTCAGACCCGAAGGTGCCGAAGCGCAGAGTGTTCGCGTTACCGTCGTTGACCCCGCTGTTGACCCATTGAAAGAACGCTCTCAGTTGGCCGGGCGCGTCGAACATCTGCACACCGGCGGCTCCGTTCGCCGCGGTGCTCTGAATGCCGAGCGGCGCGCCGTCGTCCGAGGTGAAGACGTGATGCGCAGTCCCTAAGACATAAGAGCCTGCCGGGGCGGAGTGCTTCGTGTTGCCCGCGACATCAAGCCTCGCCACGGGGCTCGACGTACCGATGCCGATGTTGCCGCCCGACTCAGTGATCGAAGAGTCGCCGAGCGTCCCGGCGGCGTCGAGCCACTTCGAGACGCGGTTCGTCGTGCCCGTGCTGCCCGCGACTATCTTCGGTTGCACGACGCCCGCCGCGACGGCGCTCTTCGAAGCAGTCCCCGCCGAAGTGAGCACCGTTCCGTCGTCGAAACGTATGCCGCCGCGCGCGCGAATCGTGCCCGCCACGTCGAGCGTCGCCTGCGGGTCGGAGGTGCCGATACCGACCTGACCCTCGGGCGTGATGCGCACCTGTTCTTTGTCCTCACCCTTGAGCACGTCGCCGGTACGGAAGGTGAGCGCCCCCGAAGTCGAAGTGACCTGCCCGTTAAGCCCATCGTGCGCCGTCACGGTCGAGGCGCGCTCTCCTGCATTCGCCTCGACCACCTGCGGCTGCCCCCCGGCTGCCGCAAGCGTCTGCGCGTACTCGATCCTTAACTGCTCCTCGCCCTCCGAACGCACACGTGCGTGCCCGCCCTGCAACGTGACGCCGCTCAGGCTGCGACCCAAAGCGCCCTGTGAATCTTCGCTCGTCACGATACACAGATACGAGCCGTCGGCGAGCCCCGCGCCGTCCCAATCGAGTATGCTGCCCGCGCGAAAGTCCGAGTCGAAGAGTCGCCCGCCCGACGCCGCGTAGACTTCAAGACGTATGCGGCGTGTCCCCCCGGTCGAGACGAAGCGAACCCCCGCGACGGTCGCCGCCGCGCTCACAACCGGACGCGACGCGGCCGGACGCTCCTCCTGCTGTTGTATGCCCTGCGCCGAAGCCGCGCCCGACAGAATAACTACCGAAGCGATGAACGAGAATGCGAGACGTGCGATAGACATAAACTTTATACCCCTGATCATCATGCCGGCAGCTCCCTTCAAGCTATAACGCCGGTCAATCAATAACGCGTAACCAAACCGGGAACGGGATCAGGCCGCGCGGAAAACTTTTCGCCCCGGCGGATGTAGGTTCCATCATAAAGTGAGAATCCCCTCAACGTAAGCTCAACAACTTACGGAGGGGATTCGTTCATTAAGTGAGAAACTATTCCTGCAATAAGTGAGAAAATCCCTCACTTCTCTATCATATAATGAGAATTTCCGAATGCGCTTCTTTTCAAATTCGCTGCTAGAAACTATCTCGTAGAGGAGTAAGAAATGGAGGAACAGGCAGAGCGTCAGAAGACGCTAAAGGCAGTCCTGCATTATTTCTATCAGGACAATACAAGGTCTGGCTCCCATTGCCGCTACAGCCTGCAATACCACCTTGTCTGGATTCCGAAATACCGCCGCAGCTTCTTGGTCGGTGAGATAGCCGAGAGGCTGAAACAACTCCTCAAAGAGATTGCCCGCGATTACCGCATTCGTATTATTGCTATGGAGGTAATGCCCGATCACGTTCACATGCTAGTGGAAGCCCCGCCCAAGTACGCGCCCGCAAAGATTGTTCAGCTTTTCAAGGGCATTTCATCAAGAAGGCTGAGGCAGGAGTTTCTTGACTTGATAAAGAAGTACATCTGGAAAGAAGGGACTCTGTGGGCCATCGGCTATTACATAGGCAGCGTGAGTGATAAGGCCACGACGGAACTTGTAAAGGAGTACATCAGGAATCAGAAATCGAAGGATGAGAAGCTCAAACAAAAACCTGACTATGTTCAGGCAAGCCTCTTCAACTTATGAAAAAGAAAAAGCAGAGTCGAGAATCCGAATCGGAGCCATATTCTTTTGAAGGCGCTTATCCGAATATTGCGGCGTGGGTTTCAAATGGAGGCTGGATTGAGATTGGCTATGTGGAATATACCAAATCATTCGTCAGAGCTTTAGATGAAGGTGGCACGGTATGGGAAGGTGCGAGTAAGTACGAAAGCACAGATCATGCTTTGAAAGCCCTCGACCAAGGTATAGTAGAGTGGGTGAATGAGCACGGCTGAAATTAAATCAACGTAACTGACGTTCTACCGAATCACCTACACCCGCGTTTTTGACAACTTGGGCGCACACTGTTCAGCGGTGGCACGCCAAGCCGTCGAGGCCAGGGACGCTCAGATAGCCTTCCTACTACCTTACCCGGCAGACTTAAACCTGATAAAGCGATACTGGTCAAAGATCAAACCTGCTTTGCAGGTAGCCAAGTCACGTACGTGCGAGGCATTGGAAGAGGCTATCAAGCAAGCAATCGCGACGGTCAAAGAGCCGAACGCTCGCGCTTGATTCAAACACTGTGTCTATATCTTACAGTGAATTGAAAACCGCTCTAGTGAGTTAGAAGAACTGGAATATGCATATAGAGAAACGCTTACCTACTAAGAACGGTGATTGCTAGGTACAATTCTGAGACACTCGCTTAATATTTCGGTTCCATGACTGTCAATCAACTCAAACACATCCGAGATTAATGTACCGGGGCGTTGTAGAAGGTCATCGACAGAGCGCTTGGGCAGTAAAGGTAGGACAGTCGTGGCGAGTTCAGCACCTTCAGGGCTTATATATTGTTTAAGGGTGTAGTCTACGTGAAGAGGAAGCACACTAAAGATTGCAATCAAATGCTGTTCGCGGACTTGTATGGCTCTCTTAACTTCAGGGTGTGAGGCGTTTGAGCAAAAATCATCAATAGTTGTTGGCCCGCTATAATCCTGTCGCCACTTCTCGTTCCAACTCGCCTCCCGTGGAAAGCCCGCGCTAGCGAAGTGGAGCGCCGGTTCTTGAATCACCTTACGCAACGAAGGATAGGCACGAGCGGAGTCCACACGGAATCTTTCAGCGCCTTCGGCCTTAGCTTTCATGTAAAGACGTGCTGTTTCGGAGTGAATCTCATCGTCGCTCGCTGTGTACTCACGCCGGTGTCCGCCCCACCCAAGGTAGTTGCTAAGCAGATATCCAGAAACTTTGTCGTCCACGATGACATCGCTAGACGGAGGCGCGAACAATGTTTCGAACACCCTATCTGCTTCGTCACAAAGTTCAATGTATTTTGGATGAGCTTTTTTAAAATCTAATGGGTAAGAGGTACAGGCTTCAATCAATATGTTTGTCCCACTCACCTGCATCGCAGAGCGCATCGCCGCAATATATTCCTCGTTGTAATAAGTGTCCGCATCTGTCTGTAAGATGAGCACCTCTTGATTACTTAAGCCTATGGATCGTGCGAGCCTCCCTACCATCATATTGCCACAGTGACGTGGAGGTACGTATCCACGTTCCGATTCATGCCCAGTGATGACGCTGCCATCCAAGGAGGCATCTTTTACTTTCTCTGCGATGTGGGCAGAATCATCTGTTGAGCCGTTATCAATTAAAAACAGCGTTACCCCTCTTGGGGTTGAATGGACGCCTGTGCCAAAACCGAGCGAGCTGCATGTACTAGCCAAGCTATCTTGCTCATTTAAGTATGGCAGCACAATCGCTACATGAATATCGATTAATGATTCTTTGATTTTGTATATCATGCTCGTGCGCCGCGTATAAACCACAGTCAATTACTGCCGGGCCATGCTAAAGGTAGAATCTCAATCAAAGGAATACAACTGATAAATTGTAAGCCTGACTTTGAGGGTATATTCTCTCGATTCGGCCCGTTCTACTATTCTATTACGCGTAACTATTTCAGCCACTTTTTTGTCAGCAACAATCAATTGTCAAAGGTGACAATGATGACGAAAAGAACTCATAATGTACTATACAAAGGTACATTCACTTCAGGCTTGCAAGTTAAGGTGAATTATGACTGACCTCCTAAGCACAACTCCAGTTTATTTTACGTCACTTGAGCTAGAAAACGTGCGCTGCTTCGGGACACCCCAGAAGCTAGATTTGACTGACGGACATGGACGCCCAGCACAATGGACGCTGCTCATGGGAGACAACGGTGTAGGAAAAACAACATTGTTACAATGCTTAGGATGGATGAGACCTTTACTTCAAGTACTAGATCCGAATAAACCCAATCCGCAAATGAATGAAGGTAATGAAAATAGTGGCTTAAGGATGGCACTTGCGCCCGCCTTGAACAATGAAGACAACGATGTGCTTGAAAGTTTATTACGCTCGGACACTGAAATATCACTAGCGCTAAAGGGAACTTTATGTCAGGGGCAAGGATTTCACTCCTCTCAGCCGTGCAGAGAAATGAAAACCGCCATTCAAATTGAAGGTAAGGATGGTGTAATCCAAGATTCCAAGCTAGGAGGTAACTCGGAAATTGAAACAGAAGATGATTATCACGAATGTAATATCATTTCATATGGAGCGATGCGCTACATAGGGTCACGAAATCTGGCACAAAGTGAGATTGATAACAATCCTCTTTCGTCTCTGTTAACGGGTAGAACTGAACTTTACGATACCGAAGAAATTCTTGTTAGCTTGAACGCTGCCGCAAATCTAGGGGGGAGGAACAAAGAGATTGCGGGCAAGCGATTGACAAGCGTCTTAGAAATGATAATTGCAACTATACCATTCATCTCAAGTAAAGATGATATTGAAATTCTCGGTCCAAAAATTCCTGGTGGTGTTAAGGAAGGGAGCGGAGTGTGGGTCAAAACTCCATACGGTAAAGTTCCGCTCTCCGCACTGAGTCTTGGATACCAAATAACTTTGGCATGGACGGTAGACCTCGCATGGCGACTGTTCCAGCTTTATCCTAAGAGCGAGACCCCGCTGTTAGAGCCAGCGGTGGTGCTCGTGGATGAATTAGATTTACATCTGCACCCGCGTTGGCAGCGCACGATGATAAGTGATTTAACTCCACATTTCCCTCACATTCAGTTCATCGCGACTACACATAGCCCGTTGATGGTACAAGCGGCTGCCACCGAAAACCTTGTCGTGCTACAACAAAATAATAATGAGGTCGAGATAAATAGCGAACCTCATGTAGTTGAGGGTTGGCGTGTTGACCAGATCCTGACAAGTGAATTCTTCAATGTTGCCGGCCGAAGCGTTAAGAAAGAAGATCTGTTCAGGGAACGCAACGCACTACTAGACAAGCCGAAGAGGACTGAAGACGAAGACAGGCGCTTGAATTATTTAGAGGGACAAATCGAACGCTTACCGACTTTCGAGAATCCGCAAGATCAAGAAGAGGCGATGAGCTTAATTCAGCGAGCAGCAGAAATTCTCAAAAGAAATGGAGCATTGCTGCCTTGATTCTGATCATGAAACCCGCTGCACCCGAAGTAATCAGTATAGACGGGGTAGAGCAAACCAGAAGAGATTGTGAGAATTATAACCACTGTGCCGATGATTACCACTCAGGCAAAGTTAAATTCAACATTCTCGGAAGCATCTACAATGCAGATGGGGTGAAACAGTCTTTGTTGGCAGCCCAGCACGATAAGTGTTGTTACTGCGAGAGTAAGTTCGGAGCTACATCCTATGGCGACATAGAGCATCATCGTCCCAAAGGTGCTGTAAAGGAGGAGCCCGAACATCTCGGCTACTGGTGGCTTGCTTATGTTTGGGATAACTTGCTCGTGAGTTGTGAGGTATGTAACCGAACACACAAAGGTACGTGGTTCCCTCTGAGGAATCCAGCAGCGCGAGCGAAGACCCCCACAGATAATATAGATGCGGAAGAACCGTTATTGATCAACCCAGCTCTTCAAGACCCGCGTAACCATATTCGCTTCAAAGGGGATGCTCCTGAGGGTTTAGACGATATTGGTCGGACGACCATAAAAGTTCTGGGTCTTCGTCGGGAAGCATTACAAGAGGCGCGATTAGAACAATCCAACAAAATAAAAATGAATTTTCGTCTAGTCTACTTGAAAGCACTTGCAGCCTTTGACCAAGAGGATGAAGTCAAACGGAAATCCAGGGCTGAATTTGATAAGTTTATAGAAGAAGCGAGGCGGGCTGATGCTAAATTTAGTTCAATGGCTCAGGATTTAATTGATCAATTGTTAAATGATGTCGCAGTTTACGGACAGACGCTAACGAAATCGAATCCACAGTAAAACTGGTATGTATATGGCTTTATCTTCATTTGTATTAAGATCGGTCTAATTGCTTACCAGTTACTCAGCGAACGTCACACAACATTAGCTTTTGTACAAAGCACTGCCCTTCTTCCGTAAGGTCAAGGCAATTCTGGAATGAATGCACTTCCCCAATCTGTTTAGCGATTTGGTCTCTCCGGTCGTTTATGTAAGCTGCATCAGCATTTTGTAAAGACAATAGGTTCCCTAAAAACTCATACACCACTCGAAACACATACAAGCCATGTAAGAGTCCCTGCGCTGTGCGGAACTCACCCCGCCACGGTGAATAATATTGCTCCCGGCTTGGGTTGATAAGTTTGACGACGCGCTCGACGAGCGTAAGTTGTAGATGCATCGCCTCGTGAACTATCCCTTCAGCTACTCGCAATGCGTCATGCGGTACGCGCTTCGAAGGAATTGACACGAATATAGAGAACGGAATGTGCGGCTCGCTGAAACTCACGTCGCACTCGTCGTTCGCTGGTCTTATGATGTGAAGTGACTTGACTAAGGTGGCTACAGTAGTCGCCAATGTAGGCACTTTTGTCAGAACTTCTACAGCATCTCGCAGGCAACTTGTGATAGCACTATCTGCAATTTGCTCACCGTTGTAAAAGTTAACCCCAGCCTCCTCATACCCGCACTTGATTTTGTTGCCAAGCAACTCAATCTGGAGGGAAGGCTCATCCCAATCAACACCAGCCTGGGGCGACAAAAACGTGATGATGGAGCGACTCGCGTTTGGATCACAAGAAATTAGCCTGCTCGTGCTGTAGGAGAGCTTGGTCAAGCCGCAAGTACAGCTCAACTGCTGCCAGCATATATCCGTTAATTTCTTCGTGAGATGAGGAAGCCAGACGACATCATGGTACGGCAGCGAGAATTCAATTTGCTTCGCTACATCAAACATGAGCGGCTTCCATGTAGAACGAATACACGATGGTGAATCGCTCGCCACTATAAATGGTTGAAACGGCGTGGTTCGAGTCTGGAGAGATCGCGAAGCCGACTGCACTGTTGTGTGTTGGGCGAAATATCTGATGCACGTCTGCCGGGTCGGGGCTGTTGAAGAACATTAACATTCCTCCTTTCTCATCCGTCCATCCCCGATTAAGTTGGATTAGCAAACGGTGCGTTTCACACCCAGGAATATAGTCATTATGTATCCTGATACGCTGTCCGGGAAGGAGTTTGTGTGCAGTAAAATCAAGACGCTGTTGAAGGCTCACTTCGAATAATTCTTCCATTCCTTCTCTAAGCGTGTCCAGAAAAGCTTGCTCCTTGAGAAAGGATAAGTGGGCAGGCAATTCGACATCCCAGAAACTGAATTCATGCTGTTCGTAAAAGTCGGTTTCCATCAACTTCCACAATGTGCAGTTTTCAAGCCACTCCAATACTGATGAACTAGCCTCTTCTGTTAGTGCTCTTGGCGAAAAGAAGTAAGGGAATGGCGCGGAGAAAAATTCTATTGAAGAAAAATCCTGCGCTTTGTCAGGAGTTGCAATCATATATAATTTGCAGCCAAGTGCTTACGAATGTGCCCAATCAGCAAACGCTGATCTTCACAGTAAATAGATGGATTATCGTAGCCGTTATCGTCGCGCCATCTATGCAATGTCATCCCGCCGCCACAAGCTTGTAAATCCGGGCAGCTCAGACAAGTTTTGCAACTTGGGCGTTGCGCGACTTGGTACTCTTCGAACTCAGATGAGGCGAGCACCTCAGCTATACCGTGTGTGTGCACCGACCATTCTTGGGTGAAACGGTCAGCTCCATTGTAAGAACTCTTCAGCGTATCGTTCTTCGTGATTGATCCATCAGTATCAATGATAACAATACCGAAGTCAGTGATACCGGTGCCGTCTTTGGTCCCGCTGCCGCCAAGGAGGATTTTAATAATATCGTCGAGCAGGCGTATGCGGATTGGCTCTGAGTCGGCGAGGTAGATGTTCACCAGACGGGATAGCCATTCTCCGTATTCTGTCGAGTAGAATGACTTCTTCCCCTGAGGTAGTCGAGTGTGGTTTCCGTCTTGACATAAGAAATCGACACTCGGGGCGTCTAACCATTTGAAGAAGTCATAAACTTCATTTGCATCCGACCGGGGATCGATCACCGCCAATACACCAGAGAAAAGGAACGCAGCATCAGAGTGGCTGCGTAGCTTCTCAATACCTGCTACGACACTTTCGTAACTACCCTTCCCTGAGCGTCCGACTCTATTGCGGTCATGGACGTGTTTTGGTCCATCAATGCTGACCGATAAGCTGGTATGATACTCAGAGCAGACATTGAGAATTTCGTCAGTGATTAAGACCCCGTTGGTTTGAATGCTGATGGGATATTCGGAAGGTAGCGCACTACGAAGCGTTGTGAGAAATAGCGTCAGATCAGTTATACCGAGTAGAAGCGGCTCACCACCGTGAAGCACGACGGCGAAAGGGCGTTGTTGCAAACATGATAATGAACTGAGGGATTGTGCAATCGCCTTGAGCGTTTTGTGTGACATTCGGTTAGGCATACTTGCCCAGCCATTGTCACCCATGTTGTAAACATAACAATAGCCGCAGTCGAGATTACAGCGACTGGCGACCTTCAGAAGAACCGTATCAAGCTCGACCACTTTCGTATAAATTACTATGAACGATTGTGGCGATTGTGAAAGCGGTTATACATGCTCGGAGTTGAAGTGTCTTTGTTACGCACTTCTTCGATTAATCTAGCGAGCACGGGACTTGAGACCTTATCAACATTGATCTGATGGCTGTTGATGGCTCTAGACTTGGCAGGTTTCTCACAGTCTATTTTCTGCATTAGGTATCGTCCTATTCTCCTGTCTTGCTTCCTCACCTGAATTTTTATCATAGCGAAGATAGCATTACAAATAAATATTCCGTTATTGATGTAAATAAGCTGATTCTACAAGATTTACAGGGAACCCATGCCTGGGTGTAAATTTCCAGTCATATTCATACTTTCAAAAGCGCGCTTCAAAAATTATTTAGGTACATATATTTAGGGTCAGTTTGCTAAGTTGAAAATTAGAATCGATAGAAGAATTAGGACAAATCATAAATCAAGCCTAATAATGGAAGTGACAGTTAAGTAAATCTTTGCGATCCGTCTGCCCTTAATCTCTTGGTGGGGCAATCGGGCTTCTCTCAATCGTTATTGGGCGGCACGCTCATGGCTAAATCTACTTTAAGGAGAATTTTTCGGGTCACGTTAAATGCTTTGCCTAGAGGCTAGTTTTTAGGTATCAGAAATAGGTGTTGCCAAGAGATGTATTGCAAATTGAGAACTGATAAAGGCGCGCAGAAATAGTAAGCATGTTTAATCGACTTCTCGATTACTCATTTCTACGTGGTCGGCCTTTTTTTCTTCTATTTAGATTGACAATTAGCTGTCTTAATTTTTCAGGGGACTGGGTTTGCAGGGCGAAAAGTCCCGCGCGCATAATCTCGCTGACATGGACGTTGGCACTCGCTGTCTCCCCTGTTTTTCGGTTTCTAGTAATAACGGCATCCTGATAACGGACGACAAGTTGCTCCAACACTGTCTCCTCATCCTTGGCGAGGGGAACACTGACAACTCCTTTCTTCAGTGTCCTACCTCCACCTTGATCATCGTCGTTATGTGCCATCCTTCTAGCCTCACAGACAATTGTTGGCTTTAATTATCTTCACCAGCAAAGCTGCCATTTAATGGCACAGCTTTCGAGGTAAGTCGTTAGTGTAATTCATATGATAAAAACGTAAATAAGTAAAGATACATAATAAAGATATTATCATTTTTTCAATAGTATGTTATGATAATTGCGGACTAAGAATTTATTGAAAATATTGTTACTGGCTTGATTGCCTTTGGAGTATTTGCACAATTGCTGGCAGAATTACGCCTCTTCTAGCGGTTCTGCACTATTCGAGGGATTGGCGTTAATCAATTTCCTTACCCAGAATTGAGTGGCTTTAAATGAATGAGATGAGCCGCCTGTCTATAGCGGAAGTGGCATAGGTGGGGAAGTAGCCTGTTCGTCGATTGCTACAGTTATGATCGACAGTAAATATTACAAGTACTTAGCACAGTTTTTTAGTACCTCAGTGCTGGCCGCCATAGGTAATGGGCGGTCTTCTGCGAATATGAATTACGTGCTAAGTGAATCAAATTACATAAACTTCATTGAGCGAGGACTCACCTTTAGACAGCTTTTCGAAAACCTATACGCTCTTTTACTAAATCACTATCGTTGCGAATATGTTTATAAAAATGCAATTGCAAACATGATCCTTCTAGATAGACATTCGCCAGTTGATTCTACTCTCTTGACAGAATTCAGGGTTGGCACTTCTAAAGCAGATGTAGTCATTTTAAACGGAACCTCATCGGTTTACGAGATTAAAACTGAGTTAGATTCTTTGGATAGGTTGAACGATCAAATAGCTTCTTATTTGAAGGCGTTCGACAATATTTATGTGGTTACTCACGAATCACAGTTAAAGAAAATTCAGCGTAATTTGAGCGAGGAAATAGGTGTCATCCTACTAACTCAAGAGTACACTCTTGAAACCTTGCGAGAAGCCCCACCCAACAAACATAAGGTCGAGGCCGCAACTCTATTCGACTGTTTACGCCAAGTTGAGTACTGTGATGTAATAAGAGATGAGTTTGGTTTTGTACCTGATGTGCCTAATACCAGAATATATGCTGAGTGTAAGCCGTTGTTCTCAACACTTGATCCCACAACGGCTCATGACCACATGGTGAGAGTTTTAAAGAGACGTTCTGCGAACCTTGCTCTTAGACAACTGGTAGGTCACGCCCCGCACTCTTTGAAATTTCTTTGTCTAATTAGTAAGCTGACCTCCAAGCAGTGCTCAAATTTGTCGTCTGCGTTAGATACTGAAGTGGCCGGAAGCTAGCATGTCAATCAGTATCGAGCAGTTGAAATAACTCTTCGGGAGGCTCACATGTACTTTCCTCACCTCAGAGGCAAGCAATACGAACTTATCGCCCTACGGGAATGTGCGGCAAAGCTTGCCAGCGGTGGAAAAGTTGTCCCTATTATCGAACCTGTCAGAAGTAACATTCAGCAGTTAAGTAAAACCGTCAAGTTGTACACAGACAAAGCAATCCCATTCGTGTTGGTTATTAACCCTCAGTGTGGAGAATTAGCCGGAAATAGTGTCATGTTGGAAGCAGCGTTAGCGAGCGGTAGATTGCCGCTGCACAGTAACGCTTCTTTGGGCTTCATCATTTCAGAACATACGACCATACGTGATGTTGAAACCGCTCTAAAGAAACATCACGAGTACAATCTTTCGTTTATCCACTCGCATAGCTTTGCAGGTCCCAAGCTACTGGCCGCCGAGTTCGGCAGGCACACTAACATCGGTTATCAGATTTTCTGGGAGCATAAGACTGGACACACATATCGTGATACTTTTAGTACCTACCAGCGAGTGCTGATAAAGGATGGATTCACAAAGCTTCGTAGAAACGCCGATTATCCTGCCGACGAGTTTTTCTTAGACTTGCACAAAACATATAAGAAAGATGGCTTTTACGGGTTCGGGGATTTTGCCATAGTCGGAGTCGAGCATGATGAAACCGGGGGGCCGGCTCACGCAGTAGTTATCCATTTAACATACCAACATGATGATGGGGACATTTGGATTAGGCATTTCGTTTCTGATAGCACCACAACAACTCTTAATGTAGGTGGTAAGTTCGCCGAGGCATTAGCTAAATTGATCAATTTTCTAAATAAGAACCCTAAGATTCCAAGTTGCATAGCTTGTGATCAATTCCGGGCTTTACAAGCACGAGGACACTTCCCGCAACTCGGGCCTGTAAAAAAATTGTCGATTGAGCATCATATAGAGCTTATGAACTCAATCATATGATAGATGTATGTGTGTACTTCAAGTGACTTGGCTCCAAGATTGTTAAGTGGCTTTTTCGCGCATTACATCTGCAATATCCACTACCTGCACAAAAATCAGCCTTTTCATTCCTTTACTTCGCACCTCCGTTTTAAGTCTACCTGTCTGGATAAAGTGATTGATCTGCTGATCATCGGCGGCAAGTAAGCGTCTGGCATCAGATTTAGATACATACTTGGCTTTGGGATACTGCCCTATATTTTTATTGTGGGCGAAGGATGATAAGTCACAGCCATTCCACACTTTGATAAGGTAATCAATGAATGCCTCTCGGATGAAAACGAACTGACTGGCCGAAAGAGTTTTATAGACGCCCAGGTAAAGTTTCCCAAAATCTTTATATAAGACGGATTGAAGTCGCTGATAGCCAAGAACTACATTTCTTCCTTGAGTGCGCCACCAGTTCAGGAATTCATAGAAATTATTAGGCCAGTCGTCGAAGATGTAGTAGGCATCTGTAAAGAGATGGTGGAGGTCTTTAATCTTTCTCATACATGACAAGGGCCAACTTGTAGTGAGTGAGAGTCCTCGAATCTGGCCCACTATGAAAATAACCGCAAGTGTAAAATCCTGTAGAGAAAGCTTAGATACGGGATTCTTTTGAGAAAAGAAGTACCTATCCTCATCGCAAGATAAACCACATCGACGATGAATGACGCGGGCAATGTTAATCTCGCAATCTTGAACGGGTGAAGCAGCAGACTCGCGCCAATCGAACATACACTGGCATATACTCACGTTGCTCCTTCTCCATCTAATAGGCTGCTTACAGTTTGGACACTCATTAATCAACATGCATTTGTGAATAGGACATACTGTTATAAGAACGAATTCCCACACGCGACGACAGTAGGCTGTTTCACGTAAACACTGCGGGCATACTTTAGGTTGCCCCGGCTGGATAAATGATCGATGTACAGGATTGCCGAAGAATAGATGGAAATAGCTGCTTCGGGTGTTCACTGGCTGATAAGTAAGCTTTGCCAGTTCAGAAATTGTAGAGCCACTTAGGCCAGCAAGTAATTTGAAAGATTCGGATGATATGGATGTGAAAGAATAATTCGGGAGAATAAGTTTATCGCTAAAGTTAACCAGATTTATTATCCACTGTGGAGAAGCATATCCATTCTCTTCAGTTAAGCGAAGAATGTAGCCCGTGAAGCTTTCATCGGGCTTAAGTTTTGGGGTTAACAGAAATTTCTGTGGAATAACCACCATAAGATAAAATCTTATCTTCTAATATAAGGCTGACCAGCACCTTTAATCATCTATTCTCAAGTGCATCAGAAGTACGCGCTTCCTTTCGTTTTTCTCGCGCTCAGGAATATAGGAAACTCTTCTTCAAATTGTGGATGATATTCAATTTGAGTTTTTCCGTCTCTTCCTGCGAAAAAGATGATGCACTGCTCTTTGAACGCGCGGAAGGTGTCTTCGTCAAAGTCGAAGCGTGACAATCCAATCCTTCGCCTGACTTCATCGCATGGAACAAGCTTCCTTTGCAGCATCAATTTGACGACAGAACTAATCTTAATATTGAAACCCATCAATTCGCGGCATGCAGCTCTAAAGCTGAGCGTATTCCCTTTTCTACTCTTAGCCTGAGGGAGAATTTTACTTCTAATGGCTTGAATTAACTCTTCAGCACTCCCTTCTCTGAAGCGCCAGAGCTTAAAACCGCATTGCTTCGGAGTGGGCAATGCCGTCAAGCAGCAATTCGACACTAACATCCTGACGGTTTCTTTGCTGATGTCCAACCGTTTTGCAATTATATCTGCCGTAATTGAGCCATCATGTTCTCGCTTCACCTGATCAAAACTACGCGCGTCGATCAGGAACATGGATTTATTACCTGTCTTCCGTACCGCTGCCTTGAGGTGTTGAGTTGTTATCAGATATTCAATGTACCTTACATCAACGCCAAGTTGTTTCCGCGCCTCATTGAGAGTCAAGTAACCATCTTGCCCTATATAAGTAGCGGCATTAGGGCATTCGGCTTTCGTAACGTAATTGCCTTGCCATGATGTTCGAACATATTCACTGAAAGCAGCGCGTAAAAAGTCATGCGTGGGCGATTTAAGATTTCGATATACGCCCTCGTAGAAACTGCCGAAACGCCTACCAAGACCGTTACAGTAGGGCGATATTTGTCGCCCCTGACGCTCATCCGACTGCTGACGCCATTCCAAGAACTCGTTATATCTCTGGGGGAATGCGTCAAAAATGCTGTAAGCCTTGGTGAAGACTTCGTGCAGTTTGTGAATATCGCATGCCTTAATATGCTTCCTGCCCACAGTAGTTAATACATCTCTAAGCTGCCCGAAGATGAATACCATTAATGTAATCAAGTCCGGTAGATTTAATTCAGCAAGAGGATTTTCCCTTCGCACCTCAGCAGGGAAAATCCCTGGGACATTACAAAGAAGATGAATCTGTGTGTCGAGCGCAGCTTCGTTTTCCGTGACCATGTGCGGCTCAGCATCTCTATAGTCATATCCGCATAAACAAATACTCATACTGCCTCGATTATGCCGCAGAGCTGACACGCACTTCGGGCACTTATCCAATAACAGACGCCGATGAAGCGCGCATGCCGTGACTAGGGACAAATCCCAAACGCGCCGGCAGTAACCGAAATCGCGTAAGCACTCGGGGCAGACCCGTGGAGAATCTACGTTGATTAAATATTTGTATATCGGCGTTCCCTCGAAGAGTACAATGTCCTCTTGGCCGGATATATCAGCAGGTGGATAGCCGAGCGCGGTGAGTGCGCTTACCTCATTGCCGGTTAGTGCGGCGAGTTTGATCAACTCCTCGGCGGGCTTGAATGCTATGGCACAGTTGTTAAGTTGCTTATAGTCTACTCTGACAAATCGCATAATCCACGATGGAGTATCGTAGCCATTCTCCTCTGTCAGGCGAACTAAAAAGCCCATCAGACTTTCATCTGGCTTAGGCGCGCTTCTGACTAACAGGCGCTGATTTACGCTCAGAAGCGGAAGTCGATTAAAGCGGGCTGAGGGCTCAAGGTAGAAATGGGTTTTTAACGCTGGGCTGATCATATTCAAGCCGCTCCTTGTAAGCGCGGGAAAGCCTTTCCATGCTGATTAACTCTTCACCGTCAGAGAGTGTGATCAGGACTGCGCGCCGAATTAAGTTCACTATGCTGGCGACTCGCCCCTGGGTGGCACAGTAGATACGATAGGCAATCTCAATGTCGGCTAGGTGAGAGCGTTCTTTCAATGGGAGTTGTTTATCAAGCATTGAGAGGAACTTGCGGAAGTCGTCGCGCAAAGTCTTCTCGATCTGTGGATCATCATGTTTCCATCTGAAAGGCTCAAGTGTTTCATGTATTGCGAACCGACGCTTTAACTGTCTGTTAGCTGCTAGTATTTGTTCGCATTTCGGCATCCCGATCAGTACGACCGGGATTCTGGTTTCGTTAAGTAACTCTTTCAGCCAGTCAGAGATGGTCTGAAGAACTTTGTTCGAGTCACGGTCTATGAAATGTTGAAACTCATCTAAGATAATCAGGCGGACTTCGCATCTCTTCAGCAAGACGTAAAGCCTTAGTGTTTGGCTTAGAAGCGTGCCGCTTTGGGCTAAAGGGTCGCCCATTTTTACCAAGAGTTTCGTAGCTAAACTCTTTGGAGTTGCGGGAACTGGGATTGTTGAAGATAGGACGGGAATGATGCTGCGTTCTTTAGTCTCGACGCGCGGATGTTGTTGTTCATACCGACGGTATAAGGTCGTCTTTCCGGCTCCGGTGTCACCGATGATCAGCATACACTCTGGTTCAGCTGACATGCTGGAATAGGAGTGGCAGTGTTTAATCTTAGCGAGAATTCCTTCACTGCGTGGATAGGCTATATAAATCCTCTCGACCATATTCAGACGCTCTTCCGTTGTCAGTCGAGAAAAATCCATCTTATCCTTTGGCATATTAGCTCCACTTAGCTAGGCAGGTCGTAATCGGCTTTCCATCCAGTCATATCTAACTCCTCATCTCCGGCAGCCAGTGCGCCCAGCGCTTCAGACCTACCCGCGTTTTTTGCCTTCCGACTTTTCCTATGTTGCCGCTGCTGGCTGCGCTGAGTACCTTCGGGTAAATCTGGCTTAGTTTTCCCGCTGGATTGCAGGGGCTTCTCAGTGGTCGTTTCGCCGTTTGCGCTCGCACCGGGTTCTTCAGGTGTCGCAGAAGCATTGTTGGCAAAATCAGAGATGCCGGCTGATGCGCGCCCTGTTCCTAAGAGTGGCATCGCGGGAGCGGTATTGCCACCCAGCAACACTAACCGATTTTGTCCTGTGGCTTGATCACGGAGCTGTACACGTTCCTGCTCACCATGGTTCAGCGCACGCGCCAGTCGTTGCCGTGTGCGCGTCCTTTTCGCCACCAGCCATTCATGCTCCACTATCTCCTGAATTTTCTGTTTAGCGCGGCTAAGCGCGATGATGTCAACTGTTTCTCTAATCCGGCGGCGCGCGAACCGCTTAATCATCTCGTGTTGCCAGAGACTCAGTCCTTGTGTGTAAGCCTGATTAGTGGCTGGCACGGGGATATAGATACCTTCGTCCCTATCGGCAACATGAATTAAGGAAAGGTCGCTTGGGTCATACTTAATCGTGACACGCTGACCCGTCTTCAGTTTTCGGCGTAAGCTCGCCAAAACGTCATCGTTATAGAAGATTCCTCCATGTAGCTCGATGCCTTTAGCTGATATGACTCGCTCCACGACACAGCCTAGCAACACGTCAAGTGCTGTCCGTTTTGGCGGTAAAGCTGGCGGATATTCAGCAATACCTTCTTGCCAAAGCCGCGCCGGTACATCACGTATCCCGCGGTGTTCTTGTTGATGGTAAATATCGATGATGTAAACGTGATACATCTCACCCAGCGCATCCATAGTGATAACGGCGTTCACCTTCGGGTCATAGTCAGCGCGGTCGAGGACGTTGGAGAAAGTCGTCCCCGGCTGGTGGTGCAAAAGCTGCTTGTTCTGCGTTCTGAACCAACGCTCCTCCGAGCCTTTGTACTTACCCTGTTTCGGCGGGGCATAGTGAACGGATATGCCTAACTGGAGGCAGGCATCCTCAAAGTGAGTGCTATGAAATTCAGGCCCGTTATCGACTACGATTAATTCCGGCACACCATAGGCATCCCAAGTGTTGACGACCGCTGGATACTTATCCTTTACATACGTTTTAGGAGCGATGGCATGTCGTAAACAGTGCATCACCGACAAGTAACTTGGCGGATTGAAACTGATGTACTGACCTAAGACTACACGCGAAAACTTGTCGAGCGCGCTAGTCAGCCACGGTCTGCCTACTGGCAGGTGCGTGACTGGATCAACTACCAGTAAATCAATCTTCGTATGATCTATTTCAATGCGTTCCAGTGGGCGCGTCGGGCGAGGGCCATGTTTCACCGGATCATATTTCTGTTTAGCTATATGCTCTCCGTAACGCGCCTTCATAACTAAGAAGGGATCAAGCCCTTTGATGACTCTATAGACGGCGTTACGGTGTGGTATAGGCAACTGATCTTCTGTCTCTCTGTGCTCATTCGTAGTATCAATACGAATTACGACTGCATCGTAAGTAGTTGCCACCGTAGGGCGCTCTCGCGACAAGTATTGTTCCTCAATTACGGTGTTTATTATCTGCGCCACCTCATTTGATTTACGGTTGTCACCGGGCACGAGCTTTCGCTTGGTGTTACCGCGCTTGCTATAAGCGGGAGCAAGAGACATTAAGTCTTCGCTTGAGGCTGCATACCGCTTGCACCAACGGTACAGAGTAGTAATTGATGGAGGCTGTATGTCTTTAAGTTCATACTTAACTTCGCCAATTATAGACAGCATCGTCTCGCGCTTCTGCTGCGGGTTACTGCTAGTCAGAACTGCGCGGACATAAGCGAACCGGCGTCTGACTTCAGCGCGAATCTGCTCATCAAGCAGATTCATTTCGCTGGCGAGGCGTTTTATACTATGGCGTTTAGTCAGTGCTATATCCCATTCATCGCCAAGAAGTTCAGCCGCCTCTTCATACCATGCCTTGACTAGCTGTTGTTCTGTGATAGACGAGACTTCATTTGTCACAATGTTCCTGATCTGAAATGAGCCGTTGGATAGGCGTGTCTCAATAACGCACTCGCCACGACCGCGCAGGCGGAGGTGTAAGCCCCGACGCAATCTGATAATTGATGGCATGTTATGACATCCCTCCATTAGCAGTTGGTAATGTGTTTGCGAGGTAAACAAAGGTCTCATTGCTGAGTGGCTGCACCAAGTTAACGCTCAATGCACCCCACCAGAGCAGCGTGTAGACAGTGGCCCGCCCCGCCCCCTTCGCTTCAAAGAACATTAAAGCGTCGGCAAGTCTCACGCGCTTCCGCCCTCGCATCAACTCGCTGCAATAGATGAAGTGTTGTGGAGTTAGTGGAATGCGGCTGTAACGCCAGAGTAGCTTTATGTTATCAAGGCGCGGCTGCATTCTGATCAAGCTGTCAGTGGCAAGGACAAATTCATACCGCTCTTCATAGCAGCGAGAAGAGATGGCGCGAAACCGTGCTTCGTTCTCCGGCCCCTTCGCCTTATCTTCAGGCTTGACCTCTATGAGCTGCCGCTTTTCTCTCCGTTCGGCAAGGAAATCTGGGGTGTAGAGATGTAGCTTTCCATTGAACTGATATTGAATCCGTAATGGCTGCTCACGATATGTAACCACTCCGCTGTCGAACTCAAGCAGATAAATCATGTCCCGTTCTATCTGCGATTCCCACCACACCGTCTTGCCGGTTTTGAGACTAGGAAACTTACCAATCACCTTTGTGGTACTACCACGATTCGTGAATGCTCTTACTCGCACATCAGGCTCCCTCCGATCATTAGCCTTAATTAAAATCAATGTCTTTACCCTTATTCCGCTGAACAGCGTAGTCCAAAGCGCAAGCTATTGCAAGAGCTTTTTAAAAGCTCCTCTAAAATTGTTGGGTTTAATTATTGATGACTAAGCTGCCTTCGGAGTGAGTTTTTCCCGAAATGCCTGCCAAGCAGCAAGTATTTGCTCTACGTCAGCCTGCTCATTCAGGTCTGTCGGAAACTTGCGGGCGAGATGATAGAGGAGGTCTTGCGGGATTCCGAGTTGTTCAGCAAACTGCTCGATCATGTGATCGGAGGTAGGCTGGCGGCGGTCATGTTCAATGTCATTCAAGTATTGAAAAGAGATCGGCTGCCCATCTTCCTTTATTATCAGCGCGGCGCATTCCTTCAACAATAGTCCCCGTTCTCGGCGAGCATTGGCTATGACCCTTCCAAAGGTCAGAGGTTTCTGATAGTTGGTCTTCATGCATTGCACCTACCTAACTGCCGCTATAGCAATATTTCGCACTTGTTTAATGCAGCGGCTTTGAGGTTCCAAACCCTAAACTACTCAACCCTCTATCAAACAAATAGAATTTTACGCCCTAAAATCTTATTCTAGTATAGAAGAATTTCCCAGCTAAAGAATTAGCAGTATGAATCATGTTTACGCTGCTCTGCGTAATGCGGATTCGCGGTTACGCATATTTGCGTAGTTTAATGCTAGCGAATAAACGAAATTTTAGCAATAAAATAATCGTTAAGAGTTACGTAGTTGAAAGAATAATCAGCAACTTATGCCTATTTACGGATTTAACCCAAACCTTATTAGAAGAGAGAAGTAAGGGATGACTATACAAGTTAGGTGTTCAATTGAATTCGTTAACAACTGGAAGTGTCTTCCAGTATTTGGTATCGGTAGCCGTCCTGTTGCCCTGCGCGCGTTCCATCTAGAATGCGCTTGATCAATCCATTTTCGTTAAGTCGCCGAAGACATATTTGCACTTGCCGACGGCTGATTTCACATGCATCTATTAGTTCCCGCGTGCGCACAGGTGTTGTCACTTGTCCCCCTCTAGGAAGGCAAGCACGGAGAGCCTCAAGCACGATGCGGTCGGAAGGTAGCAGACGCTTATGAGGAGATTGTACCTTCTTATCTGGGATGCTGCGTCGCCTGTCATCCTGTACTACTGCATTTTTATGCTGCTGGCTTCTTGATGTTGTCTCGATATTTGAAAATTTTGGATTGTCAGCGATCTCTGCATCCTCTTCTCGCCACTGAATAATGATGGAGACAGTGTGTATCTTACCTTTGCCGCGTTTAGCCATATAGGGTCGTATTACCGCAGCGCAATAGCTGCCAGTAGGTGAGGCTTATAACTCGGCTCCAGCAATATTCATCATCGACGAATCAGTAGGAGTATCAGTACAGTCGCCGCAATAGCTGTGGACACAATGATGATGGCAGTGGTTAAGCTGACTCGCCAGCCAGTATCCTCCAAGGTATCTCCGGTTTCTTCGATATAACCCTGTGATGTGATACGCAAACAAACGACTTTATCCCGCTGGGTGCGATAAGTGACCGAGTAGATGATGGCGATGGGCCAGCAGACGATCAGCAGGATGATGAACGCAACAATGCTGAAGCGGGGGCGGGCGCGCATGAGCGTCAGCGATGTATCGGTCTGACTAAAGACACGATAGCCGGAGTTGATGTATGGTTCGGCGGCGCTCTCTAGTGCGGCGAGACCCTCTGGGAACATAATGAGTACCCTCTTGTGAGATGAGTAGGACTTTGCGGCAGCACCGATGATGCAGGCCGCGCGGGATTCGCAACTTAACTTCCCAGCGCGAATTTGGCCTTGCACCATTGGGTTGGAATATTCCCACCCCACAACCAACAAAATACTCACAATTGGATGTTTTGGCAAATCTGCTTCTTTTCCAATCGGGAGGAAATCCTGATGGGACGAAGGGAGCGGAAGAAGCCGAAGCGACTGGCCGAGAAATTAAAGCAGATCAGGGCAGATTTAGAACTGTCACAAACTGCTATGGTTAAAAAGCTCGGTTTTGCTGATGAGCTAACAAAGTCAGAAATTTCTGATTTCGAGCATGGAAGGTACGAGCCGAATCTATTGGTCTTACTCGCTTATAGCGAAGCGGCTAATGTGTTCTTAGAGGTGCTAGTCAGGGATGAGCTAGAGCTTCCAGAGGGACTGCCATGCAAGCGCAAGCACTTAGGAATTAACAGAAAACTATCCTAAGCTACCTTGACCGACTCTGGTCGTGCTTGCCCACCAATTCTAGAATTTCTACTTCCTGCTCAAAACCCTTCCTTAATCAGGTTGTAAGTCGCCGAATCACTTTATGAGGTAATTGGTCTCGTTTTATGAGGTGTGGATTCCACTTTATGGGGGAACTCACAGCGGATTGCAGGGAAAATCCGGTGGCGAGCACCCGCGCGCGCTTGCCTGAATGAATGCTCATTCAGTATGATGTGGGCCGCTCGGGCTCTGAGAATCTCTGGAAAGTCGGAACGGAAAACCCTATGCTTCGGATAGAAAAGGCGGCGGTGCTCGGCGCGGGCACGATGGGCGCGCAGATCGCCGCGCATCTCGCCAACGCAGGCATACCCACGCTCCTGCTGGACATCTCTCCCCGCGAGCCTTCGCCGGAGGAGCAGGCGCGGGGCCTCGCGCTCGAATCCAGAGAGGTGCGCGACCGCATCGCGCGCGCCGGGCTCGAAGCGGCGAAGAAGGCGAGGCCCGCCGCGTTCTTCACACGCGAGGCCGCCGCGCTCGTCTCGGTGGGGAACTTCGACGACGACCTGCCGCGTCTGAAGGACTGCGACATCATCATCGAAGCCGTGGTCGAGAACCTTGAGATCAAGCGGCGACTCTTCGAGCGCGTCGAGCAGTTTCGCAAGCCCGGCTCCGTCGTCGCCTCAAACACGAGCGGCATCCCCATCCGACAGATTGCCGAAGGCTTCTCGGAAGACTTCCGCGCGCACTTTCTCGGCACGCACTTCTTCAACCCGCCGCGCTACCTCCACCTCGTTGAATTAATAAGGACGGAGTGGACGAGCCCCGAAGTCTCGTGCGCGGTCTACGGCTTCCTCGACCGGCGATTGGGCAAAGGTGTGGTGGTGGCGAAAGACCGCCCGAACTTCATCGCCAACCGCATCGGCACATACGGCGCGATGGTGACTTTGAAGACGCTGGCCGAGGACGGCTACACCATCGAAGAGGTTGACAAGATGACGGGCCCCGCCTTGGGCCGCCCCAAGTCTGCTACCTTTCGCACGTTCGACATCGTGGGACTCGACGTTCTCGCGCACGTTGCGCGCAATCTCTACGAGGCCGTGCCCGAGGATGAAGAACGCGAGGCTTACATCTTGCCCGAGTTCGTCGAGCAGATGGTTGGTCGCGGCATCCTCGGCGATAAGACCAAAGGCGGCTTCTACCAGAAGCGTAAGGGCGAGGGCGGCGGTCGTGACATCTGGACGCTCGACGTGGCCTCGCTCGAATACCGCCCGCAGCAGAAAGTTAAACTCCCGTCGCTCGACGCGGCGAAGAACATCGATGACACGCGGGCGCGCATGAAGTCGCTCGTGTGGGGCAAAGACCGCGTGGGCGCGTTCCTCTGGAAGACGATGTCGCGCGTCTTTGCATACGCCGCGAATCGCACGCCTGAGATCGCGGATACGGTGGTCGAGATTGACCGCGCGATGAAGTGGGGCTTCGGTTGGGAGCTTGGCGTCTTCGAGGCGTGGGACGCCGTGGGCGTCGAGAAGTCTGTTGCGAAGATGAAAGAAGAAGGCCGCGCCGTGCCCGCCAATGTCGAGCATATGCTTGATGCGGGCGCGACCTCTTTCTACAAGTCGGAAGGCGGCGAGGAGTTCTACTTCGACTTCGC
>JAVXWN010000072.1:0-15984 GCA_032230645.1 Acidobacteriota bacterium
CGCCGCAGTCGCAGACCGTGCCGGTCACGTCGCCGAGGTCTACGGTCTCGACCTTGCCGCCGCTCTGCGAGAGCGTCGTATCGGCCGCCGGAGCGGTCGAGACGGCCTGTGCCGACGGCTGCGTGCCGGGCGTCTGCTGCTGGTCGGAGGAGGAAGTTGCCCCGCTCTGCGTCGAACTGCTCTGCGTCTGCACGGCACTGCCCTGCGCACCGAAGCGCAGGTGCACCTCGCTGGCCGGGCGGAACTGCCCGTTTGCGCCGACGGTGCGCGACACGTCACCGAAGGTGATCGTGCCGGCGCGCGCGGCTGGCGCGGCTGCGAGTAAAACGCCGAGCATCAGAGCTATTGTGCGAACTGCTTGATGCCTCATCGCGGGGTCGTCCTCCTTGAATCAGTCCCCTAAAGCGTATGGTCGAAATCGAATTGAATGCCTAATCTAAAAGACTTGCGGCGAAACCTCTTCCGGCTTCTCGCAAGGAGAAGAGACTCTGAATAGACCTTGGATTCCAGTTTCGGGAGCCCATTAAAACCGCGCAGATGCCGGGCTGTCAAGATAAAAAACGGGTTCACCTCGCGGGGCGAACCCGTTTTCTCTCAAAAATTAGCCGCAGCCGGAGCGTCGGCTAGTCCGAGTCGCCCTGCCCGGCGGCCTCGGCGCGTTCCGAGTGGCCCCCGTTCTGTTTCTCGTCGCGGAGCACGGCCTTGCGCGAGAGCTTAATCTTGTTGCCCTCCTTGCCGATGCACTTGACGAGAATCTGCTGCCCCTCTTTGAGTTCGTCCCTCACGTCGCGGACGCGATGCTCGGCAATCTCAGAGATGTGGAGCAGCCCGTCCGTGCCGGGGAAGATTTCGACGAAAGCGCCGAAGTCCACGATGCGCGAGACCGTTCCGAGGTACTGCTCGCCAATCTCGGCCTCGGCCGTCAGTCCACGGATTTTGGCGATGGCCGCTTGGGCTGCGTCGCCGTCGGCCGTGGAGATGAAGATGGTGCCGTCGTCCTCGACATCAATCTTGGCACCGGTCTCTTCGACGATGGAGCGAATCATCTTGCCGCCCGGCCCGATAACGTCGCGGATGCGGTCGGGGTTAATCTTGATGGTGATGATGCGGGGTGCGTAAGGGCTGAGTTCCTCGCGCGGCGCGGCGATGGCCTCCTCCATGATGCCGAGGATGTGCATGCGCCCCTTCTTGGCCTGCTCCAAAGCCTCGGCCATGATCTGCGCGTTGATGCCGCCGATCTTGATGTCCATCTGGAGGGCGGTGATGCCTTCGCGCGTGCCCGCGACCTTGAAGTCCATGTCGCCGTAGTGGTCTTCCGCGCCCGCGATGTCTGAGAGAATCGCGTAGCGGTTGCCTTCCATCACAAGCCCCATCGCAACGCCCGCGACCGCCGACTTGATGGGGACGCCTGCGTCCATCATCGAGAGACTGCCGCCGCAGACGGTCGCCATCGAAGACGAGCCGTTCGACTCGGTGATGTCCGAGACGATGCGGAGCGAGTAGGGGAAATCGGCCTCCGAGGGAAGCACAGGTTCAAGCGCGCGACGTGCGAGTGCGCCGTGACCTATCTCGCGGCGACTGGTCGAGCCGAAGCGCCCGACCTCGCCGACCGAGAAGTGCGGGAAGTTGTAGTGCAGGAGGAAGCGGCGCTTAATCTCGCCCGACTCAAGGTCGTCTATGAACTGCTCGTCTTCCTTCGTGCCGAGCGTCGTGGTGACGATGGCCTGCGTCTCGCCGCGCGTGAAAAGGGCCGAGCCGTGGACGCGCGGGAGCCAGCGAATCTCGCAGTCAATCGGTCGAATCTCGCCGAAGCGACGATTGTCGGGACGGCGGCGGTTGGCGAGTATGTCCTCACGAAAAATTTTCTCCTTGAGGTGGTCGAAAATCTTCTTCGCCTGCTGGCGCTGCTCGGGGTGGTCTTCGGGATAAGATTCGACGACCTCTTTCTTGAGCGTGTCAACGGCTGCGTAGGATGCAATCTTGCCCTGCGCCTCTGTGTTCAAGGCGGCGCGCAGGCGGTCGGCGTAGTTGCGCTCGACCTCGCCCAACATCTCTTCGTTGAGTGCGGGCGGCTCGACGGGTCGCTTCTGGATGTCGAGCGCCTTATACAACTCCTTCTGCCAGCGGCACAGGCGATTGATCTCCTTGTGCGCGAGCATCAGCGCCTCGACCATGATCTCTTCAGAGACTTCCTTCGCCCCGGCTTCGACCATGACGATGGCCTCTTCGGTTCCGGCGACGATGAGGTTTAAGCGCGACTCTCTCACCTCGTCGTAGGTCGGGTTGATGATGTAGCGGCCATCAACTAATCCGATGCGGACGCCCGCAATCGGGTTCGGGAACGGGATGTCTGAGAGGTAGAGCGCGAGTGACGACCCCGTGATTGCGATCACGTCCGGGTCGTTCTCGTCATCAGCGGAGATGACCGAGGCGATGACCTGCGTCTCGTTGCGGTAGCCCTCAGTGAAGAGCGGGCGGCAGGGGCGGTCAATCATGCGCGCGGTCAGGACTTCCTTCTCGCCGGGACGCCCTTCGCGCCGGAAGTAGTTGCCGGGGATGCGACCGGCCGCGTAGTTGTGCTCGCGGTACTCGACCGTGAGCGGGAAGAAGTCTATGCCTTCACGGGGCGCGCCCGCGCCGACCGCCGCGACCAGAACCATCGTGTCGCCGTAGCGGACGACGCACGAGCCGTGCGCCTGCTTGGCGACGCGGCCGACCTCGACCGACAGCTCGCGCTCGCCCAATTTAATCTTCTCTTTGAGAAACTTCTTGGCTGTCATTTTATCCTCGTCTCCTTCGGGCTCCGCTCGGCATGACCGAGGCGGTCTTTTCTGTTTGCGCGGCGTCTCATCCGCCGCACTAGTGCCCGGAAATGTTCATGCTGCGCCGGGCCATTGGCTTCCGCTACGTGAGGCGGAAGCCGGCCCGTGCGCCTGAAAAGAAAAAGCGGCACCCTGCTCCAACCGTGAAGCCGGTGCCGCCTTCTGCCTTGTCTGCCGGAGGCCGCTTTCCCGTCGCCCGCATGCTGAAGTCTTTGCCGTCACGTTCGGCCACTCCCGCCTGCCTGTCACTGGGCGCAGGGTTTTATTTAAGAGGCGATAGTCCTCGTACACTGACACAGACTGCGAACCCAAGCGGGGCACGCGACGGCCGCGGCGAGGTGTCGCCGCCCGCTAATGTTTAGCGGCGCAGGCCGAGCTTGCCGATGAGTTCGTGATACCTCTCGATGTCTCTACGCTTGAGATAGTCGAGCAGGCTGCGGCGCTGCGAGACCATCTTGAGCAGTCCCCGCCGCGAGTGGTTGTCCTTCTTGTGAGTCTTGAAATGCTCGGTCAGTTCGTTGATGCGCTGCGTGAGCAGTGCGACTTGCACTTGCGGCGAGCCGGTGTCTCCCTCATGGGTCTTGTGCTCGTTGATGATGCGTTCCTTGACTTCGGTTCCTAATGACATAACTGTTCGAGATGGCCCTCCCAATCCGCAGTAAACCCGCTCTATCCTCAGGCAACCGCTAGAGTTAATTTACTAACCCGGAGAATTTAACACGCACTCCGACGGAGTGTCCAGCGAGCAGCCCGGCGGTGAAATCTCCTTTGCGACCTCCGCGAGTGCCTTAAAACGAACTTGTCTGATACCATGCGGCACGTTTTTTTACGCGTACACGGACGGGAGACATTTTAATGGACGCAAGCAAGGAGAAGGTCGAAGAGAAGGCGCGCATCCTTGTCGTCGGCGGAGGCTTTGGCGGGCTGTTCGCGGCGCTCGGGCTCGCGAGGGCGGGCGAGGTCACGCTCGTCGCGGCCGACGACCACTACCTGCACACGCCTCTGCTCTACGAGTATCTGAGCGGCGAGGTCGAAGCGTGGCACATCGCGCCGCCCTATCGCGAGTTGTTCGGCGACGAGGGCGTGCGCTTCATTCAGGGCGCGGTGACCGAGGTGGACTTCGACCAAAGGCAAGTCGCAATCGCGGGTCGCGTCCGCCGCCTGCCTTACGACTATCTCGTGCTCGCCGTCGGCGGCGTCACGAACTTCTGGGGCGTCGAAGGCGCTGAGAAGCACGCGCTCCCCTTTCGCAAGATACGCCACGCCGACGACCTGCGCCAAAGGATGATAGACACGCTCGACCGCATCCAGCCCGACGCCGCGCCGCAGGACGCGCGCCGCGCCGCGACCTTCATCGTTGTCGGTGGCGGAGCCTCGGGCGTCGAGTTGTCAACGAAGATGTCAGACCTCTTGCACGACGCCTTCCGCCGCCGTGGACTGCGCGGCGAGCCTCGCGTCGTCGTCGTCGAGATGGGCCGTCACGCGGTTCCCGGGATGGACGAAGACGTGCGCGCCGTCGTCGAAAAGGTGATGGACGAGAAGCGGGTCGAACTCTTCTCCGAGACGCGTGTGGTCGAGGTCGTGCAGCGCGGTGTGGTTTTGGAGCACGCGGGCGAGCGGCAGACGATAGAGGCGTCGGGCGTCATCTGGACGGCGGGCGTGAGAGTCAACCCGCTCGTCGAGAAGCTCGAAGTCGAGAAGACGAAGAGCGGGCTCGTCGTCGTCGAGCCTTCCCTACAGGTGCGTGGCCGCCCCGAGGTCTTCGCGCTCGGCGACATCACGTACTTCCCTTCCATCGCGCCGAGCCTCGCGGGGACGGCGCAACTCGCCTTCCAGCAGGCGAAGCTCGTCGCCTCGAACATTCAGGCGCTCATAGACGGAAGCGTTGCGACGGCCGGTCACTTCGAGGAGTTGGGCGAAGCCGTCAGCCTTGGCACGGACAACGCGGCCGTGCTCGCCGCGGGCCGTGTCGTCGGCGGACAACTCGCACGACAAGCACGCTTCGCGCTCTACACGTCACGGCTGCCGACATGGCAACACCGCCTGCGCGTCGGCGCGGCCTGGTTCTTCGGCGGCAAAGCCCCGCGCCCGCTCGGACTCTAAAAGCAGTGGAGGTTAAATCGTCGCTGCCTCGCACGAGTCGAGCGCGGGCGCTTGCTCTTCCATGTCTTCCGCGCCGCCCTCGCCGATGTATGTGCGACCGGCGGCGACCGTCTCGAAGTATTCGCCGATGCGGTCGAGGACTTCCCCGACGGAGTGCGAGTGATAGATGACCTGTCGGAACCGCGCGCCGCCCTGAAGGCCCCTCGTGAACTGACCGGCCAACTGCTTCATGCGACCGATGGCGGCGAACTCGGGCATGTCGGCGCGCAGCAGGTCGAAGTATTCGATGAGCACTTCGCGCTTGTCGTCGAGCGTCGGCTGGTAGACTTCGCGCCCCGCGAGCGTCTCTTCTATCTGGCGAAATATCCACGGGTTCGCCATCGCGCCGCGGCCGATGAGAATGCCGTCACAACCCGTCTCGCGCCAGCGCTTGAGCGCGCCCTCGATTGTCACCACGTCGCCGCTGCCCGAGACGGGAACCTTCACCACCTCTTTCACCTGCCGCACCAAGTCCCAGTCGGCCAGTCCCTTGTAAGCCTGCTCCTTCGTCCGCCCGTGCAGCGCGATGTGTTCAGCGCCGCAGTCTTCGGCGAGGCGTGCGACCTCGACGGCGTTGCGCTTGTGGTCGTAGAAGCCCGCGCGAATCTTGACCGTGAGCGGGATGGTGATTGCCTTCTTAATCTCTCTGAGGATGGTTTCAAGGCGCGGCAAATCTTTGAGCAGCCCCGAGCCTCCGCCGTGCTTGACGACCTTTGGCGCGGGACAGCCACAGTTAATGTCGAGGATGTCCGCGCCGATTTCTTCGGCCATCTCGGCGGCCATGCGCATACGCTCGGGCTGCCCGCCGAATATCTGCACGGCGAATGGCCGCTCGTAGTCGAAGAAGCGCATCTGCCTTCGAGACTTCGGGTTGTTGCGCGTCAGTCCCTCGACCGAGATGAACTCCGAAACGGTGAGGCCGATGCCGCCGCGACGCTTCAAGAGCGCGCGAAACGGCACGTCCGTCACTCCCGCCATCGGCGAGAGAACGAGCGGCGGGCTTATCTCCACATCACGAATCTTGAAAGGCTTCATAACAACAAACGACGAAGATGCGTTATCCTTCCCCACGCGACGAGGGGCGCGGTTAAACGTTCGAGGGTTTTACGGCCGGTGAGAATTATAGCAATGCGGCACAGACTCATCCAATGGTTCGGCATCGTGTGGACTCTCGTCTACGCCGCGCTCGTCGTGTGGCTCTACGCTACTGCGCCGCAGAGCCTCAATGAAGTGAGGACACAGGCGAACGTCGCCGCCGGTACATACGAGGTAGACCGCGCGCGCTTTGACGCGGGGCGCGAGCTGTTCCTGCGCGAGCAGTACGCGGCTGCACGCACTGAATGGGAACGTGCCGACCCCGCGCGGCGCGACGCGCGCACGCAGTTCTACATCGCATACTCTTTCTACCGGGAAGGGTGGGGGCGCGTCTACAATGACGACGCGCTCTTCCGGCAAGGGCTCGAAGCAGCCGACCGCGCCATCGCGCTCTCGCCCGACGCCCCGCTCGCGGTCGAAGACGCGGAGCTTAAAATTCACTCCGCCGCTGAACTGAGGGCAGAGCTTGCGAAGGGTGTCGAGCGCACCGCCGACGACTTCAACCCGCTGAAGGTCTTCCGCGAAAGAAAGTGAAAGCCGGGAGCGCGGGCACACTAGCCCGCCATGAGCGCCGCAGGCGCGAAGACTGAGAAACGCTAAAGCTCAAGGTTGAGATAAAGCGGAACACTTCAAGCGTGCGCGAGCACGCTTTGGCGGACAGTGATGCCCGCGCTCCCGGCTAGAGTGATGACGGACAACCGGATAAGAAATCGCGCGCTGCTGCGTTTCGTCGTGCTGCCGACCATCTTCCTGACGGTCGCGCTGCTCGGGGGCGTGCGCGTCGAGGCCGTGAAGGGCGCGGTCTTATTCGTCCCGCCGCCGCTCGTCGCGCTGGTGCTGGCGTTGATGCTTCTGGCGCTGTTCGCGCGTGCGCGGCTGGTCGAGTTCGGCGGCTGGCTATCGGCGGAGAACTCTGCGACGGCGAACGTCTCGCACGCGCTGACGCTTGCCTCGCTCTTCTTCGCGTCGGCGCAGGCGTTCAACTCGGTGCTGCCCGAGACGGGGCTTCTGCGTTGGATGCTTTCGTTCTTCTTCCTCTGGACTCTCTGGCAGAACCAGTTCTCGGCGTTCGACGCGCGCCGCCTGCTGCGCAGTCTCGCGGCTCTCTTCGGCACGGCCTTTGTCGTCAAGCACATGCTGCTCGCGTCGCTCTACGCACCCGGCGGCGGCTGGCTCAAATGGTTGGCGGGTACGGCGCTCGAAGGCGGCACGCTCGACGCAGTTGCGCAGTCGCCCGCAACGGGCTATCTCTCCTTCTTCGCGCTCGCGCTCTACGTCTGCGGCCTTGCGCTCTTGCCGCCCTCGCCTGTTGAAGATGAGACGGAGCAGGCAACGCAAACAGTCGAACTCGTGCGGACGCTCAGGCTGCTCCCGGCCGATGAGCGCGTGCGCGTGCTCGACGCGATGAGAGATAACGAAGCCGAGCCGACGCTCGTAACATCGGACGAGGTTGAGATCGCGACGGAGAAAGACGGCGTGAACTGAAACGCGAAAGAGGCATGGGCTGAGACACGAAAGAGGCACGGGCCGAAACGCGAAAGAGGGCGGGAGCCGAAGCCCCGCGCCCTCTTTCTTCTCCCCCTTCGCATGGGAAACTTACCAGTTGACGACGAGCGCGTGCTCGGCCTCCCAGACGGGAACGTCTTCGCGTATAGCCGCACGATGCAAACGCGCTTTGTCTGTGAGCAGTCGCCCCGCGCCCAAGCCCACCGCCGTCAGCGGGTCATCGGCCACGGCGACGTGCAGACGAAGCTCGCGCTGTAATCTCTCGGCCATTCCGCCGAGGAGCGCGCCGCCGCCCGTCAGTATCAGACCGGTCTGGTAGATGTCCGCCGTCACGTCCGGCTTCGACTCTTCAATGGCTCGGCGTGCGCCCGCAACGATCTCGGTGACCACGGGCTCCAGAGCCTCGCCCACTTCGCTTGCGGTTATCTCAACGGCCTTCGCCAGCCCGTCGGTCAACTGCTTGCCGACTATCTCCATTCGCTTCTCGCTGTCGCCGCCCACGTGGCCCAGTTCCTTCTTCACGTTCTCGGCCGTGCGTTCGCCAAGCTGCATCTCGTACTTCGCGCGCACGTAGTCGCAGATGGCCTGATCCATCGCGTTGCCCGCGGCAAACAGGCTGTGCGACGAGACGACTGCGCCCGAGGCGATGATGGCGACGTTGGTTGTGCCGCCGCCGATGTCTACGACGAGATGCGCGCGCTCGTCCTCGGGGCGAAGACCCGCGCCGAGCGCGGCGCACAAGCCTTCGTCAACGAGGTCTACGCGCGTGGCGCGTGCGTCGCGCGCTGCGTCTCGGACGGAGCGTTGTTCGAGCGCGGTCGAAGAGCCGGGCACGCCGATGACGACGTGACTGCGGCGATGCGTGCCGCCGTTGACGCGACCGATGAATGCCTTGAGCATCTTCTCGACCGCGTCGAAGTTTTCGATGGTGCCGCCGCGAACGGGACGAAAGACTTCAACGTCCTTTGGCTCGCGGCCGAGCATCTTGTAGGCTTCGGTGCCCACCTCAAGAACATCGCCCGTGTACTTGTGTATGGCGACGGCCGAAGGCTCGTTGAGGACGACGCCGCGCTCGGGCGCGAAGATCAGAGTGTTGACCGTCCCGAGGTCAATCGCCAAATCATCAGTAAAGATACTGCTCAGGATGTTCATAACTCCCCCACTTGTTCTTGCTGCCTCGCTTGTGGAAACCTCTCGCCGAGTCAACACGTAGTCGGCAAACCGCGTTCCACTAATTCACACTCCGATTTGCGATGATTTTCCACGCCGCGCTCCGCGTCCGCGTCTGGAAACGAAACGCGCCCCCGCGCGGAACTCACACCGGGCGAGCGGAAGGCGAACGCAGGGCAAGGGATGAAGGATAAAGGATGAGTGATGAATAAGAGACTGTCTTCATTCATCCTCATCCCTTATTTCCGTGTCGCTGATGATTTCGTAGAGGGAGGAGGCGTCGGCGCGCGAGACTTGCTTGGTCTGCGGGAGTGTCAGGATGCGGACGGTGAGCGCGCGGTCGCGGCGTCGGATGGCGATGAGGTCGCCCTCGCGGACGGTGCGCGAGGAGCGCGCGGGCACGCCGCCCACCGAGACGGCTCCGGCCTCGCACAACTCCTGCGCGACCGTGCGTCGCAGGACGAGGCGGCTGGCGCGTAGAAACTGGTCGAGACGCATAAGAGCCGTAAATCATCAATCGTCAATCGTGAACAGGAACGGCCCTCTTGACGATTGACGATTGATGATTTACCAAATCCTTACTGCTTTTTATTCTTGTCCTTCTTCCCGGTGGCGGGAGCGGCCTGCGGGGTGCTGGCCGTCTCCTGCTTGTCCTTGTCGAGAAGTGTCTGGACGACCGTCTTGTATGCGTCGGCGGGCTTGATGTAAGCCTCCTTGCGCAGCGTCTTGAGGTAGTCATCGTGCGCCTTGTCGGCGCGCTCCGAGGCGATGACGCCGCGGACGAAGTTCTCCTTGAACGTGTCGTCGCGCTCGTTGACGCGCAGAATCATGTAGCCGTCATCGGTTTTGATGGGGTCGCTGATGCCACCGGCCTTGAGGTCTTTGACGGCTGCGGCAATCTCGGGCGAAAGCTCTGAGACGAGGAACCAGCGCGGCTTGCCGTCGCCGTCAGAGAGCATGCCCTTCGTCTTCTTCGTCGGCTCGTGCTCGGAATTCTTCTCGACCAGTTCGACGAAGTCCGCGCCCGTGCGCGCGCGTTTGGCAAGGTCGGCGGCCTTGGCCTTGACCTCTTCTTCGCTGCGTCCCGCGAGACTCAGGAAGACTTCCGAGAGCGTGACGCTTGAGAACTTCTGGCGGTTCTTGTCGTAGTAGTCGCGCAGCTCCGTGTCGGTCAGGCCATAGTAGATTTTGGTGTCCACCTCGCGCTGCAAGACGGCCTGACGCATGAACTGGCGGCGCAGCGTCTCCTTGATGTCAGAGAGGTTGAGATGCTCCTGCCGCATCGCCTCTTCGAGCTGCTCGATGGTCGAGATGTTCGATTGCTTGGCGACGCGCAGCACCTCGCGATTGACCTCGGCTTCAACGTCCTCGGTCATGTGCGGCATGTCCTTGCCCTTCTGGACGAGCAGCGCCTCGTTGATGAGATTGAAGATGATCTCGGGCTGCTTGCGCTCGACCTCGGCGTCGGCCTGCTCGGGGGTCATGCCGCGCTGCTTGATGAGCACGTCGCGGAAATCGGCGTTCTCGCGCTTGAGTTGCGAGAGCAGGATGACATCGTTATCAACCTGCGCGACCGGCTCGTCGAGCACGGTGGGCGGCGCTTCCTCCTGCGCGCGCGTGGGGGCGGCGGCTGCGAAGGCGAGCACGAGCGCGGCGAAGACAAACACGAAGACGCGCACCGGAATGTTTTTCAATTGCACAATTCTCACTCCTATAAAACGGGGGAACAAGTGACGGGCCTGTCGCGGCCTGCCGTTTCTCGAAACTAATCTGAATCCATCGGGGGACGCGCCTTGTCTCTTGTCGGGTCGGACGGGGCGGGATGTCCTGCTCCAAACGAAGTCGCGTATTCTAACCCCCGGCACGTATGTCGAGCAACACGCCGCGTGCGCGCTCGATGAGTCCTTCGCCGCCGGTCTCGACCTTCAAGACGCCGCTCGGGCTGAAACTCGCGCCCACGCCTGAGCCAACCAGCGCGAGCAGACGTTCGGGCGAGACGCGCGCCGTCTCCTTCAACTTGAAGGCCAGCCCCGTGGGCGTGCGGTCAATCGAGATGACGCCCGTCTCTTCGGCGGTGCGCCTGAGGCGCGCGTATGCAAAGAGCCTTTCAACCGACTCGGGCGGACGACCGTAGCGGTCTTCCGTCTCGCGCCGTATCACGTCCAAAGCCTCGTCGTCGTGCGCCGAGGCGATGCGCTTGTAAGTGCGAAGTCGCTGCCCCATGTCGGAGACGTAATCTTCGGGGATGCTCAAGTCAACGCCGAGGTTAATCGAAACGGAAGTCTCGTCCTCGACCTCGTCGCCGCGAAGCTCCGCGACGGTGCGCTCAAGCATCTGCGTGTAAAGATCGAAGCCGAGCGCATCCATGTGCCCCGACTGCTCGCCGCCCAGAAGATTGCCCGCCCCTCGAAGCTCAAGGTCTAAGGCCGCCACGCGGAAGCCCGCGCCCAAGTCGGAGAACTCGCGGATGGCTGCGAGGCGACGGCGCGCGATGGCCGTCAACTCAGCTTCGGACGGAATCAGCAGGTAAGCGTATGCACGCCGGTTCGAGCGACCGACGCGTCCCCTGAGTTGATAAAGCTGCGAAAGACCGTAGTTGTCGGCACGGTTTATGATGATTGTGTTGGCGCGCGGGATGTCTATGCCGTTCTCGATAATCGTGGTGGCGACGAGCACATCGTGTTTGAAATCAACGAAATCGAGCATCACCTGCTCCATCTCTTTCTCGTTCATCTGCCCGTGCGCCACGGTGACGCGCGCCTGCGGCACAAGCCTTTTGACGAGCGCCGCCACCGTGTCAATCGTCTCGACGCGATTGTGTATGAAGAAGACCTGACCGCCGCGCCCGAGTTCGAGTTCTATCGCTGACTTGATGACCGACTCGCTGAACTGCACGACCTGCGTCTGGATGGCGAGGCGGTCGCGCGGCGGCGTCTCGATGACCGACATGTCGCGCAGTCCCATCAAGCTCATGTTGAGCGTGCGCGGGATGGGAGTGGCCGAGAGCGTGAGCACGTCCACGCGCTTCTTCAACTGCTTGAGACGCTCCTTGTGCGCGACGCCGAAGCGTTGTTCCTCGTCAACGACGACGAGGCCGAGGTCACGGAATGCGATGTCTTTCGAGAGCAGGCGATGCGTGCCGATGATGATGTCTATGTCGCCCGCCTCAACTCGTTTGACTATCTCCTTCTGCTCTTTCGTGGAGCGGAAGCGTGAGATGAGTTCGATGGTCACGGGGAAGGCGGCGAAGCGCGCGCGAAAGGTCTCGAAGTGCTGGTAGGTGAGCACGGTCGTGGGCGCGAGCACGGCCGTCTGCTTCGAGTCCATGACGGCCTTGAAGGCGGCGCGCATGGCGACCTCGGTCTTGCCGTAGCCCACGTCGCCGCAGAGCAACCTGTCCATCGGCGTCAACGCTTCCATATCGCGCTTCACGTCCTCGATGGTCGTCTCCTGATCGACGGTCGGGACGTACTCGAAGGCGTCTTCAAACTCGCGCTGCCAGGGGCTGTCGGCGGAGAAGGCGTAACCCGTGACGAGCTTGCGCTCGGCGTAGAGCTTCAGAAGCTCGTCGGCCATGTCGCGCATCGCGCGCTTGGCCTTCGCCTTCGTCTTCTGCCAGCCAAGGCCCCCCAGACGGTCGAGTGTCGGCTCGTGCCCTTCGGCGCTCGAATAACGCTGCACGAGGTCGAGGCGTTCGACCGGCGCGTAGAGCTTTGCATCGTCGGCGTAGAAGAGCAGCATGAACTCGCCCTTGCGCCCGCCGAGGTCGAGCGTCTGCAAGCCGCCGAAGCGCGAGATGCCGTGGTCAATGTGGACGACGTAATCGCCAACCTTCAAATCGCGGAAGTCCGAGAGGAAGGCTGCGGTCTTCGACTTTCGACCGCGCCCCGTCGCAGCGGTCGTCGTCGCACCCACGTTGGTAGCGGGCGCGCGCTGCTCGACGCCGCTGCTGCTCGCCTCGTCGAACAAGTCCGTCTCGACGTGTACGACGAGGCGCGCGCCGGGAAGCTCGAACCCGCCCGAGAGTCTGCCCGTAGTGACGACCGCCTGATAGTCTTCGACGCTTGCGCCGCCTTCGCCCGCGAGCACGACGCGCGCCGCGACGTTGTAGTCCGAGAGCATTTCGCCGACGCGCTCGGCCACGCCCGCCGAAGGCATCGCGAAGAGCGTGAGCGTCGAAGCACCGGCCCGCGCGCGCCGCACGTCTGAGGCGAGGTCTGGGATGCGCCCGTGGTATCGCTTCGCGGGAAGCGAGCGCCACTCGACCTCGGGCGCTTGCTCGATTGCGGGGAAGAGGAAGAGCGGCTGCGGTGTTTTGCGCGCGCGGCCGATGCGCGCAACGGGCTCTTCGGCCTCGCCCATGAATCGTTCGTCCGTCGCGGCGGCCGCACGCCCGAGCGCGCGAAACTCCACACGCGGCGCGGCATCAAGCCCCCGGCGCAACTCTTCGGCGGTCAGATATAACTCATCCGGTCTGAGACCTATCTCGCCCGCGGCGTCGTTCTCGGCGTGGCGCGCGGCCACGGTCTCGAAGCTGTTCGAGAGGTACTGCTCGACCCCGGCGGGCTCGTCCACGACGAGCACCGTGTCGCGCAGGTAGTCGAAGGCGGAGGCGTCCGACTTGATGACCAGAGAGACCAGCCACTCCCAGCCTGCGAAAGTCTCGCCCTCGTCGGCATAGACGGTTCGGTCACGCAGAGCGCGCACGTGCGCCTCGTCGCCCCAGCGGTCGCGCGCGAACTCGGCCCACAGACGGAAGTCGTCGCGCCCTATGGCAAGCTCGCGCATCGGCACGACCTCGGTCGCTTGCAGTTGTTCGATGGAGAGTTGTGTCTCGGGATTGAAGCGGCGTATCGAGTCAACCGTATCGCCGAAGAACTCGACGCGCACGGGCAACGCCTCGCCCGGCGACCAAACGTCGAGGATGCCGCCGCGCATCGAGAACTCGCCGACCGCGCCCACCGGGTCTTCGCGCACGTACCCCGATGCGAGCAGCACTTCGACCAAGTCCTCGGGCGGATAGTCGCCATCGCGTTTGAGCGCCGCGCCCGCCTCAAGCAGACGCGTGGGCGCAACCGTCCTGCGTGCCAACGCACGCGACGAGAGCAGCACGAAGCGGCCACGACCACGCGCGAGATTCCAGAGCGTCAGAGCGCGCCGCTCCAAAGTCTCAGCGTGCGGACTCGCGCCCGCGTAAGGGTCGCCTTCCGAAGCAGGAAGACTCAACACCGGCTCGCAGTCTTCGCCGCGCGCGCGGCCGAGCGCACTGCACCAGAAAGAGAGGTCGCGTTCCCAAGCCTCCATGTCGCGGTTGGCCGCGACCACAACGGCGAAGCGACGCGTGCTCTCGCGCTGCAACGCGGCGAGCGCAAGCGCACGCGCCGGAGCCGACGTGAGCCCCGCCACCGACACGACCCGCGCGCCCGAAGCGACCGACGCCGACAAACGCTTGAACTCATCGCTCTCGACGACGCGTCTCAGCGCGCTCTGCAAGAACGGAGATGATTCGACCGACTTACTCATGGTGGTTTAAATGATAATTGATGATTGATGAATATACAGCAGCTTGATTCTTATTCATCATTCATCACTCATCATTCATCACTTGCCTTATTCTTTCGATTATTCGGCTCGTCGAAGCGCCTTCGACGAAGGGGAGCGCGAGCACGCGCCCGCCCGCCCGCTCGACCTCTTCGCGCCCGTGTATCTCGTCGAGCCGGTAGTCGCCGCCCTTGACGAGCACATCCGGCAGCACCTCGGCGATGAGGGCGCGCGGTGACTCCTCGTCAAAGACGGTGACGAAGTCAACGGAGGCGAGCGCGGCGAGCAGTTCAGCGCGTTCCTCTTCGCTCATCACGGGGCGGCCCGCGCCTTTGAGCGCGCGCACCGAGCGGTCGCTGTTGACGGCCACGAGCAGAGCATCGCCAAGCGCGCGCGCCGCCGCGAGGTAGCGCACGTGCCCGACGTGCAAAATGTCAAAGCAGCCGTTCGTAAAGACGAGCGTGCGCCCTGCGGCGCGCAACACCTCTCGCGCGCGGCGCAACTCTTCGCGTTTGAGAATCACTTTACCGTGCATTACGTTTCGTCAATCGTAAACCGTCAATGGCAAATCGTAATCGCCGGGACGAAGTTTTGTCTATTCGCGACTCACGATTTACTATTTACGAATCATGAGCACACGACTTCCCGAAGAGATAGTCCCCGACAACGACCAGACACGCGCGCGCCGCGAGCACTTAGATAAGATTCGCGCGCTCGTCGGCAACGCGTACCCGAACCGCTTCGTCCGTACCGATGTCACCGAGAGCCCCGAGGGCGAAGACACGATCACTTCGCTTCTGGACGACGAGACGCTTAAGCGCATCGTCGACGACGACGAGACGTTCGCGGAGGCTTTCACTTTGCTTAAGAGCAAAGTGAAAGCGGGTGAGCGGCCCACGCCCGAAGACCTTGAGCTAATCAACGCGAAGCTGAACGACATCCGTTTGCGCGTCTCTGGTCGTCTGGCGACGCCGCCGCGCGTGATGGGCAAGGCCGCGTTCGTTCATTTGTCAGACGGCAAAGAGCGTCTGCAAATCTACGTGCGCAAGCAGGAGGCCGTCGCCATCAGCAACGACTCTTTGCGTCCCGTTGAAGAAGAGGAGAGCGGTTGGAAGCTCTTTCAACTGCTCGACCACGGCGACTTCGTCGGCGTCGAGGGCAAGCTGTTTGTGACGAAGACGGGCGAGCTATCCATCCACGTCGAGACGATTCAATTCTTATCAAAGGCGCTGCTGCCGATGCCCGACAAGCTGCACGGCATCAGCGACCCCGAGATGCGACAGCGCCAACGTTACGCAGACCTCATCGCTTCGAGCCTCAAGGTCAAGTCCGACGAAGAGGACGCAGGCGCAGGGCACGAACTCTCGACGCGCGAAGTCTTCGAGCGTCGCTCGAAGCTCATCACCGCGATGCGCCGCCACTTGGACGAACACGGCTACATCGAAGTCGAAACGCCTATGCTCTCGCCCATCGCCTCGGGCGCGGCGGCTCGCCCGTTCAGCACGCATCACAACGCGCTCGACATCGAACTGTATCTTCGCATCGCGCCCGAGCTTTATCTCAAACGCCTGCTGGTCGGCGGCTTCGAGCGCGTCTACGAACTCAACCGCAACTTCCGTAACGAAGGCATCTCGACGCGCCACAACCCCGAGTTCACCATGCTCGAATTCTACACGGCCTACAAGGACGTGAACTGGATGATGGACTT
>JAVXWN010000085.1:0-15805 GCA_032230645.1 Acidobacteriota bacterium
TAACTATGCGCCTGTCGTGGCCGGGACGCGACAGGCGCACATCTTAAACGCAGCCGGTAGGGACAACGTGAGTTCAGCAGACGCTAACATCTCGCCGGACACGCGAGCCGATAGCGCGGGGCCGAAGCCGCGCACATTGCGGCGGGTAATCTGGGCCATGGCGTTCATGCTCGGCGTGTCGCTCGTCACAAACCTTCTGCTGGCTTATAAGGTCAAAACGCTCGGCGACTCTTTAGCGGAGTTGACCGCGCCCCCGCCGGGTTTAGAGGTCGGAACGACGGTCTCGCCCATCAAAGCGCACAGCCTGAGCGGGCAAACGGACGTGATCTCCTACGCGGAAGATGATAAGCCCGTCGTCCTCTACGTCTTCACGCCGCAGTGCTCATGGTGCGCGCGCAACCTCCCGAATCTCAAGGCCCTGCTCGCACATGAGCAGGGCGCTTATGGCTTCGTCGGACTCTCGCTGACGGATAAGGACGTGAAGGACTACGCGGCGAAGAACGGGCTCGACTTCCCCGTCTATTTCAACCCGGCGGAAGACGCGATGCGCGAATACAAGCTCGGCGGAACACCGCAAACCATCGTCATCTCACGCGAGGGCAAGGTGCTCAAAAACTGGGTCGGTGCCTACACCGGACAGCAGCAGGAAGAGGTCGAGCAGTTCTTCCATATCAGTCTGCCCGGTATGACGCCCGGCAACTAAAGCACACCCGGCCGAGAGCATGTGCGAGAGAGGCCGGTTCATGAGCCGTCGCTCACTTCACTAATCACCCAGGGCGGCCTTGACGCCAAGAGCTTTTCATAGATCGGACAGCCTCGTTGATGTGCCCCCGGTAAATATCCCGTGCTCATCAAGAACTCGTTGACGATCTCTCCGCCCGTGAACAAGAAAGTCCGCTTGAACAGCTTCACCCAATCCTCTCTCTTTCGGGGATGATGTCGATTCAGCCACCCGGCGAATGAACCGTACTCCCCGCGCAGCTGCGCGACCCGGCGGGCATTCTCGATTGCGGCGTTGATCTTCAGTCGGTTGCGCACGATTCCCGCGTCATTGAGGAGCCTGCTCCTATCCGATTCTTCGTAGGCGGCGACCCTATCAACGTCGAATCCATCATAAGCCTGATGAAACGCCGGGCGCTTTTTTAAAATTGTAGCCCAGGAGAGACCCGCCTGATTTATTTCGAGCATGAGCCTCTCAAAGAGGGCGGAATCTTCGTCGAGCGGGAAGCCGTGCTCCTGGTCATGATACGGCTTATGCAGCGGGTCGGCGGCGGCGACTTCGCAGTAAGTAGGCATTCTTCCTTTTCCAGTCTCCGGATTTGTTACGACTGTCGGGAAGGCACTGACGGAGGAGCGTGGTGTCAATGCGTGGGGGCTGTCGGGCGTAGGGGTCGAGTGATTTGTTGTGCGCGGACGCTTGAGATACAGGATGTTCGTTACTTCTCAGGCGACGGCACTACTTTCCAAGAAAGTGTGCAGTGATCGTTCGGCTCAAGAGCATCCACTCTAAACATAACGTAGAGGTCTGCCTCCCTGTTTTTGACGTGTACGAGATACATGTGACCGGCGACCACCTTTGTAACCCGCTCGTCAGACGACGCTTCAAATGATTCACTCGGCCGGGGGAATGTAATGCCGGTTGACTGGCGAGGGTTAGCATAAAGAATCGGTGTGGAATAAACCCCAGACCACTGTAGCTCGCCCAAATCTTTAATTCGGGTGGGGTCGTCACCGCCCATCGAGACGCTAAACCAATCAGTATCCGCGCTGAAAGAGATGCTTCCGTACATCAGTTGAGCATAACCATGAGCAACTCGCGCCCAACTTTCATCGTCACTTCTCAACCCGTGCTCAAAGTTAAAAGCAGACTTCCCATAATCATGTTCCTTATACGTAATTCTCGAATACAGCGTAACCTGTTGCGGCTCAGGTCGCGGACTCATCCTTTCGTGGGCGGCACTTACGTTGCAGCATGCGCCTATCGTCAAGAACACAGCCAATGCTTTGTTAAGACTTATGTTTCTCACATCCACCTCGTTTACAACTTTGTGCCGGATGCCCGGTGAGGCGGGCGGCGGCGGTCGTTGACACGTCAACTCATCCCCTCACGTTACAGATAGGACGAGCAGGGCTTCCGCTTGAGCAATTGTGCATCTCCGTCCGAGCCTTTTATTCTCAACCCGGAGTCTGTCACCGTCCCCGTAAACTTTTGTTCACCGACGGTGAACTCTATGTTCATCCCCTTCACCTTCACTGCCACGAACTCAGGTTTGGGGTCTTCCGCGCCCCCCTGTGCGATCTGCACGATGGCGTAGTGACCGTCTGCGGCAGAGACGATAACGACCCTCATACCTTCGAGGTCGCCGGAGCCTTCGCCGACCTTAAACTTCTCGTAGACACCCTTCACGCTGGCCGGGCTCTGGGCGCTACGCTTCTTCGCCAGCGCGGCAGGCACGATCATCAAGCAGACCAGACAGGTCAAGATAGCGCGAACTGTTACTTTCATCAGTATTCTCCTTATGGATTGTATGGGCAGAGGTCTTGAAGTTACCCCGGACTTGTTCATTCAACAACAGCGTCATCCGCAGCCTTATAATACCCCGTGCAGTCAACGCGAGAACAATGGCGCGCGGGGAAAGATAGTATCGGAGGGGCGGGGTGTCAACGTTGAGAAGAGATGTAGGGGTTAAGCCGGGCGAGTCACGAGGTGCCGCTCGTCTCCCCACCGGAGTGTTAACAAAAGAGAGAAAGCCGTTGATTTAATCGGACTCATCTTCTTTTACCGTATCGTCAAGCAAGTTCTGTTGTAGTCCTTGCTCAGTTGTATTCACTATCTCATCCGGTTCTTCCATCAACGCCTCTTGCTCTGGCAGTCCTTGCTCGGTGTTATCGTATTCACCTTCTAAGTCTGCCCCGGCCTTTCGTGCGGCACGTCGTGCGGCACGGCGCTCAACCCACTCGTACACCATTGGTAGAATCACGATCTTGATGGGGCGGGTCACGAGTCCGCCGACTACCACGATTGCCAGCGGCTTCTCGATTTCCGCGCCGGTTCCCGACGAGATGATAAATGGTATGAGGCTGATGCTGCCGATGAGCGCACTCAACAATTCGGCTCGCAGGCGAACGCTCGCACCTGTGATTACGGCGTCGTGTAGCTCCATGCCCCCGACGCGAAGCTTGTTGATATAAGAGACCATCACCATCCCGTTCTGCACCGCGATTCCAAAGACGGCGATGAATCCAACTATCGCCGGGACGCTCAAAGGGAACCCCGAGATCAGCAGGAACGTTGTGCTGCCCACAAGCGCGATGGGGATGTTGAAGATGATCGTCAGCGTGTTGCGCAGTGAATTGAAGCAGGCGTAGATCAGCACGAACACCAGCAGCAGAGAGATAGGTATGGCAATCAGTAGCCTTCGCACGGCCTGCTGCTCGTTCTCGAACTGCCCGCCCCACGTGATGAAATATCCGGGCGGAGTCTTGACATGCGCGGCGACAAGCTCCTGCGCTTCGTGTACGAAGCTGCCGATGTCGCGCCCCGTGACGTTGCACATCACGACGACACGGCGCAGGGCGTTCTCGCGACTCACGACCGCATCGCCGCTCGACAGTCGAAACGTCGCCAACTCTCCGAGCGGCACACGTCCGCCGACCGGCGCGGCGACCAAAATGTCGTTGAGCTTTTCAACCTGATTGCGATAGTTCTCCCTCAGGCGCACGAAGATTGCGAAGTGGCGCTGACCTTCGAGCACGTCGGTCGCCTCGTCTCCGCCGATGGCAATCTTGGCGACTTCGAGCACGTCGGCGACGTTGAGCCCGTAACGAGCCAGCTTATCGCGATCCAACGCGATTTCAAGATGCTCCTCGCCCGCGACCTGCTCGACCGCCAAGTCCTTCGCTCCGCGCACGTGAGACATCGCGTCGCGCACCTGTTCGCCAATCTGTCGCAGGGCGTCCTGGTCTTCGCCAAAAATCTTAACGGCAATCTGCGCGTTGATGCCCGAGATGAGTTCGTCGTTGCGTGTTTGAATGACCTGCGAAAAGTTGAACTCAACGCCGGGGAACCCTTCCACGCGGCGGCGCATGGCATCAACCAGTTCATCTTTCGTCTTGGCGGTCGTCCACTGCTCTTTGGGTTTCAAGCGGACGTACATCTCATCGTTACTGACGCTTTCGGGATCGCCGCCGAGTTCGGCGCGACCGATCTTGGCGACGACGGTTTCGACTTCGGGGAACTCGCGCAGCGACCGCTCGATCTGCGACGAGATTTCCATTGCCCGCGTCAGCGAGATGCTGGCGGGCATCGTCGCGCGCACGAGCATGTTGCCCTCATCAATCGTCGGCAGAAACTCGCTGCCGATGATGAACACGTCGGCAACGCTCCACACGAGCAAGAGGGCGGCGAGGGCGAGCGTGATAAAGCGGTGAGCGATAGTCCACTTGAGCACGGGGACGTAAATCCCTTTGAAGAATCCGATGATCGGATTCGTGCGCACCTCGCCCTTCTTCAGCTTCAGCCACATGGCGCACAGCATCGGGGCGATGCACAGCGCCATGATGAGGGAGCCGATCATCGAGAAGGTGACGGCGTATGCGAGCGGCTTGAACAACTTGCCTTCGATGCCCTGCAAAGTGAAGACGGGCATGAAGACGGCGATGACGATGAGAATGGCGAAGAACATCGGTCGCCCGATCTCCTGCGCGGCGACGAGCACGGCTTCTTGTATCGAATGCTCGCGGTGTTCTTCCAAGTGGCGATAGATGTTTTCGACCATCACGACCGTCGCGTCAACCATCATCCCGATGCTGATGGCAAGCCCGCCGAGCGAGGTGAGGTTCGCCGACAGCCCCGAATACCACATGAGGATGAAAGCGACCAGCATGCAAAACGGTATCGCGGCGGCAGTGATGAGCGAGCCGCGAAAGTCGCCCAAGAGCAACAGAAGAATCAGCAGCACCAACGCTTCGCCTTCGATCAGCGACTTGACGACCGTGTGGATGCTGTTATCAACAAGCTCGGATTGATCGTAGTAATCGACGATGGTCACGCCTTCGGGGAGCGCCTTGTTGATTTCGACTACTTTGTCTTTTATCCGCTCGATCACCTGCTTGGTGTTTTCGTTGATTCGCTTCAGGACGATGCCGGTCACGACTTCGCCCTGTCCGTCTTTGGTGACCGCGCCCTGTCGTATCTCGTTTCCGACTTCGACCGTCGCCACGTCGCCCACGCGGATAGGCGTGCCGCCGCGCGAGTCGAGCACGATGTTCTTGATGTCGCCGATGTCCTTGACCAGCCCGAGCCCGCGCACGACATACTGCTCGTCGCCGTGCTCGATGAAGTTTGCGCCCGTATTCTGATTGTTACTCTGAATCGCGTCGAAGAGAGTTTTGAGCGGGATGTTGTAGTTGACGAGTGCCTGCTGATCGACGATGACGTGATACTGCTTCACGTCGCCGCCGAAGCTCAGCACGTCCGCCACACCGGGCACGGTGCGCAGTTGCAGCTTGATGATCCAGTCCTGAATGGTGCGCAGTTCCTGTGTGCTCTTGCCGCGACCGACGATCTGGTAGAGATAAATCTGGCCCGTTCCGGTGGTGATGGGCCCCATCTGAGGATCAAACCCCGCGGGGATGCTGTCCTTTGCCGACGAGAGACGCTCGAAGACCTGCTGGCGTGCGAAGTAGATGTCCGTGTCGTCGGTAAAATATACGACGACCACCGAGAGCCCGAACTTGGAAGTGGATTCCACGCGCGACACGCCCGGAATGCCGTTCATCACATTCTCGATGGGAAAGGTGATGAGTTGCTCGACCTCTTGCGGCGCGAGTCCCTGCGCGTCGGTGTCTATCTCCACCTGCACGGGGGTCACGTCGGGGAAGGCATCGACATTTAACTTGGTCAGCGCCAGAACGCCGCCCGCCGTAATGAGCATCGAGAAGACGGCGACAAGCAGACGCTCGCGATAGAAGAAGGCAATGAGTTTGTCGGTCATAATCGCACCGTGATTGCCGTGTGGCGCTTTGGACTCTATTGCTGTGGGTTGCTTTGTTGAAGCAACAGGTAGTTACCCTTGACCACCACTTTGTCTCCGGCTTGCAGCCCTTCGAGAATTTCAACGTGGTCGTTGCTTTGTATCCCCACGGTCACCGCGCGCTTCTCGTAACCGCTACCGGCCACGACGAAGACGACCTTTTTCCCGCCGTCGTCGAGCAGAGCCGACTGCGGAATCGAGATAGCGGTGCGATGCACGTCGGTGATGATCTCCACGTTGGCGAACATGTCGGGTTTAAGTCTGCCGTCCGGGTTTGGAACCTCCGTGCGAATCTTCACGCTTCGAGATTCAGGGTCAACCACGCTGGAAATCAGAGTGACCCTGCCCGAGAAGGTCGAGCCGGGAAAGGCGGGGACTGTAACCTTGACCTCCTGGCCGCGCCTCACTCGCTCAAGGTCTTTTTCAAACACGTTCGCGTCGATCCAGACACGCGAGATGTCGATGATCTTGAAGAGGGTCGCGTCCGAACCGACGGTCGCGCCAACCGTGGCATTGCGCTCGACGACGATGCCGGAGATCGGAGAGGTGAGAGAAAAGACTGACGCCAGGCCCGGCTTGCTGTCCAAAGCATCAATGGCTGAATCTTTCAGACCGAGTATGAGCAGGTGGCGGCGCGCGGACGAGAGCGCCACTCGCGCCCCCGCGACGGAACTTGCCGCGGTCGCCTTCGCCAACTCAAGGTCATGCTCGGCTTGCTGTAGATTCTTTCCCGCGGTGATGGTCTTCTCAAAGAGCATCTTCGTGCGGTCGTAAGTGGCTTGGGCGAACTTGACCTCGGCAGCCGACGTGCGACGTGCATTCTCATAATCGGCGAGCGCCTTGAGATAATCCGCCTCGGCTTGATCGATGTCCGCCGATTCAAGGTCGGCGAGCTTCTGCCCTTTCCTCACAACGCTGCCCTGTCCCTCGTAAAGACTGACGATCCTGCCTTCATGGACGGGCCCGATGTTTGCCATGCGATCCTCCATGACGAGTATCTTCCCCGTGGCGGCTATCACCCCGGCGATTGCTTGCGGCGCAACTATCTCAGCCTCTATCGCGTGGCTTTGCGCCGACTCCGATGTGGCCGCATCCGGCTGAGGGCTCAGAGCATTCGGGGGAGCAGTAGCAGACTTCCCGCAGCCTCCGCACATCGCCGCGATGAGAAGCAGTGGAACCGAGAGGAGATGAATGATTCTTCGGTGGAACATCTCGCGCATCCTTTCGCCGACGTACTTACTTTTCCAGAGGCGTGGCGGTTGCCAACTCAAGGTCGAGCAGCGACGCGTGGTAATCAAAAAGCGCCTGGTAATAATTCGCCAGCGTATCGCGTCGCGTGCGGATCGCATCGAGCAAGTCAAGCGTCGAGCTTTCACCTGCCTTCAAAGCAAACTCCGTCAGGTTCTGAATCTCATCAACTTTGGTCAGCACGCCCGTGCGATAAAGCTCAACGCGCCGCTTCTGAAGCTCGAAAGCAACCAGCGCCTTGTCCACATCGCTCAACAACTGGTTGGCAATGAACTGCTGCTGGTTTTGCGCGCGCCTTCTTTCAATCAGAGCCTTTGCACGCTCGCCCTGATTGCGGTCAAATATCGGCAGCGTAATGCCGACGCCGAAGTTGTAGGTGCTGGTGCCGAGCGGAACTTGATCGACGCCCGCTCCTAAAGTGACATCGGGGATGCGCTGAGCGTTTTGCAAGCGGATAGACGCATCGGCTGCGCGCTCGCTGAGTTGCGCGGCTTTCAAATCAGGTCTCGCGGCCAGAGCTTCGTCGCGCAACTCGGCAAGCGAGAACTCGTAAGGCTGATAGTCGAGCGTCCCGGCGACATCAACATCCATGGCTCGATAATCTCCACCGAGCGTGACTCGCAAGTCGCGCACGGCGACCTCATAGTCCCTCTCCGAGTTGGCTACGTCCGTATCGAACTTGAGTTTTTCGACTTCGAGCCGCTTCAGCTCCAGCCCTGAAATCTCGCCGGCCTCGTACAACTCGGTCGTGCGCTTGATCGTTTCGGCAAACGTTTTCTGATTCTCTTGCGACAGCTTGAGCAGCGACTCGGCCAGCAGAACGGCGTAAAACTTTCTCTTCAAATCGTTGGTCAATTGCCACACGACCATTTGAAACTGTCCGTGTGCCAGCTCGGCATTCGCGTTGGCGGCAGCGATTCGCTTGCGTCGCTTCCCGCCAAGCTCGACTGTCTGTGAGATGCCGTAGGAGTACGTCTGCTCTTTGATAAGCGGCCCGGTGAATTTGAGAGGGAGATCGGCGGTACTGACACTTAACTGAGGGTTCGGATGGAGCCGAGCAGTCAGCTTCTCCGCGTCCGCCGTGTCGATGTCGTAGCGGGCTGCCACTAACTGAAGATTCTGCTGCAAGAAAATCGACACGGCATCCGAAATCGTAATAGACCGTTTCGCATAAGCCGACGGCGTTTGCTGTGCGTCGGGCACCGCGAAGATGTTGGCATTGATCTGCTTCAAAGGTTCGCGCGACTTTTCTTGTGCCTGCACCGGATGGACGGCAAGGATGAGTAAGAGCAGGCAGGCCAGATAACTTGCGCTGAGATTCTTCTGCCGATGGCAGCACGGGTGCAAGCCGTAGCGGCGCTGGCAATCCACGGAATCGCACCGTCCACCGAAGCGGCGTAGATAATTATTAGTGCGCTGATACATCAGATCACCTCGCATCCATCGGCTGGTTGAATTGTTATAAGTCGCGCGGTGCGAAGCTCCGCCCCGCTAGTAGAGCGAGTATGGGCAGGCAAGGCACGCCTGCCGTAGGCTAACCACGTGGCTTCGGTGATCTGGTAGGGCTGGCGATCCGATGAGCCGCGCCAACGAGTTAGCTTCAGCCGAGAGGCGGCGCGCGACCCGTTGGACGGTTGGTGGAACCGGAGGGATAAAGAACTGTCAGCGAGGAGGCAAAAGCAGTCTGCGTCGAAGGCAAGAGGATGAGGAGCGGAGCATGAACGAGGCTATTGAAAAGTTGCTGCTGGAACCGGCACATCACGCATTCTCTATGCTGAGAATCGTTCGTGTCCGAGTGCAAGCCGCCCGCGTCGCTTACAGAAGTAACGCCCGGACGATTCGTTGAAACAACGCCGTGACTGTGCACCGCCTCCACCGTCGCCCCATAAGTAATCATGAGGAGCAACAAGCAGACTAAAGCTTGGCGGTACTTCGCGCGTCGATAGCTCACGGCTGATTTCGTCCCACTAGTCACGTTCTTAACTATCTTAATACAGTTTCCCCATTCAAAGCTATATCCCTCGGGGAGCGCGGCTGTCGCTCGCACGCAGGGATTTCTATTGCGGGTAGCGGCACCGCATCTGGCAGGCTGGGCTTGGCTATGGGCTCGGGACTTCTTGCGGGCGGGTATATTTGAGTAGCCTCACTCTTTGATCTCTTTGATGATGCTCTTCAGCCTCCTCTGCGGAGGCTTGCGCTTCGCTGTGAGTTGCTTGTGACGGCTGTTCAGTATCGAGCCGAGCGTCTGGTGCGTCAGTCCCAAGATACGCGCCGCCGCGACGAGGCTCCCGCCCGACTCCTCCAGCGCCCGCTCGATTAGCTTCGCCTCGAACTCGTGAACCGCGCCGGGGAGCGTGAAGTTCTTATCCCCAAACTGCACAACGGTCAGCCTCCGCATCACGATGCGTGCGCACGCCCTCAAGCGTCCTACGTCTTCAGCATCCTGCGTCTCCTTCAGAAGCCTGTCCGCCCTCAAATAAGCCTCGTAGACCTCTGACGGCCGCATCCGCCATGTCGCCCCGTGCTCTTCGATGAGCGTGAGCACGGCCAGCCCCGCGTTAGAGAGTGCTCCCACGCTCTCGGCCACTTCCGCCGCACGGCGCAGCACGTTGATAGAACTCTCATAGACCCAAAGACGAGCCCAGACGACACCTTGAAGGGTGAGCGCATCAGCGAGAAGGGCGGATTCATCGCCCTTCTCTAAGGTCTTGAGCACGCCCGCGAGCGTGCGGTCTGCGTCCCTGTACTTGCTCTCGGCAACTAACACCCGCGCACGCGTCTCGTCTACCTGCGCCAACGTGCCGGCATCTTTAATTCTCGTTAAGATTGCTTGAGCGCGGTCTAGGTGCTCGTGCGCCTCGCGGTAGCGGCCGAGTTTGTAGAGTAGGTAAGCTAGGTTGTTTTCGTTTGTCGCAAGGTAGCGTTCGTGCCGTGCCTGTTCGTAATGGTAGATGGCCGCCGTATATTCGATGATCGCGCGGTCGAAGTATTCGGTGCGTCCATTGACGGAGCCAAGGTGCCGCAGGATCAGAGCTAAGTGATTATGGAAGCTGCCCCGTAAGACGTGGCTCACGCCTTCGTCAAAGAGATGTGAGTATCGCGTCAAGAGGACTAGGGCGTCATCATACCTTTTAGTCGAGTACTCGACAGTCAGGCGTCGCAGTAAGACTTTCGCCCTCTGCTCCTTGTCGGCAAGCTCATCGAGCGCCCGCACATAAAGCACGCGAGCCTCTTCGTACGCCCCCTCGCGCCAGTAGCAAAGGGCGAGGTCGCTACGCGCGAGCGCGGCCTGCGCGGTCTGCCCCAACTTTTCAAAGAACGCCGCGCTTTCACTAAGCAAGTCTTTCGCTGCTGCCTGAGCGCCCTGCACCTGTTGGCTCGCGCCTAGCCAGCCCGACAGGGCACCGGCCTGGAGCAACACTTCAGCGGTCGTACTTTCGTCCAACCCTTCCACATTCGGGCGTTCACCTATCCCGCTCCATAACTCACCTAAAACCTCGCGCGCAGCCTCGTGCTGACCCCTATGAATGAAGTCGGCCGCCACGTGGCAGCGCAGCAGGGCGCGCTCATCCTCAGTCAGCGCAGGGTTATCTAGTTCCTTCAGGCGCTCATCTGTTAAATTCATGTGAGGCAAGCCTTTCCTGTAATCGCCGAACCTTCGGCAATTACGAAAAAACCGTCACACCCGCGCGGGATGGACGGCTAAACCACTCGACAGCTTCATAGAGGAAAAGACCGATGCGAAAAACACTACGCGCCGCCGCGTTAATGCTGGCGCTTTGCTGCCCCGCGCTTGCGGGTGAGATTCCTAACCCGCCTGCCCCGCAGCCGCAAGGCATGACGATTAAAGAGCCGGCAATGGACGGCGAGATACCCACGCCCGGCGTGTCGGATAGCCTGACGGTGATCGCGCGGGACGTGCTCGCGGTTCTGCCGTCTCTGCTGTAAGTCGCACGCCAGTCCTTGCTTGGGACAAGCTGCTTAGTGGCGGCTAAGCGTTAGTGTGTCTTGTGAGCGGCGGAATTGCGGAGGTGACGCCCACGTGCGGAAGATTAACGCCGCAGGGCGAATAATGCAATGGTTTTTGCAGCGGAGAGGATTTGGCGGCTTGGTCTTAAAAAGCCTCAAGTCCTGATGACGACGTGAAGCGCGGGGAAAGATATTACCGGAGGGGCGGCGCGTCAACGGCGGGAGGTGCTATCGAGGCGTCGAGTTGAGTGAGTTATCAGGTTGCGACTTCGCGAGTCGTTGCCGGAAATGATCACGCCACTTCTCTGGCAGAGCTTCGACCACGATGGCGCGTTGCATCATCTCGGCGTCTCCATTGTCTCGCACGTACAACCGTGAGACATCGGCGACCGTGACGTTGTTCTCGTCGCGCCCGATCAACTCGATCTCGTCTCCCGCCCCGACCTCGCCTTCGCGCTGCACCGAGAAGTAGAAGCCCGTCCGCCCGCTCGCCATAAATCTCTTGATGATGTCGGTGCGCCCGAACTTGATGCCGAGCTTGTAGCAGGGCATACGCGGCTCGGTGACCGTCACTTCCGCCAAACCGATGCGGAAGCGGTCGCCGATGTTGACGTGTGCTTCGTCCAGCCCCTCGGTGGTGAAGTTCTCGCCAAACATCCCAAAGGGGAGTTCCGTGCCGGGCAACTCGTCCCGCCAGTAGACGTAATGTTCCGCCGGGTAGGCATAAGCCGCCTTACTGGGGCCGCCGTGAACTGTTAAGTCCGCCTGCCGGTCGCCGTCGAGGTTGAGCGTGCGAAGCATCACCGGGCCTTCGACGGGCGTTTTATAAATGCCGGTCGAGACGGTCTGCCCATTCCACACGACGAGGCGCGGTCGGCCGACGTTGAGAGATATAATTTTCATCACGTCGTTTTACCATATAGACACACGTTCCGACATTATTCATTGCGCGGGTAAGATATTACGCGAGGGGCGGGGTGTCTGGTGAGTAGTGCTATCGAGGCGTGGCGTTGGGTGAAGTGTTAAGCAGCGGTCAGAGCATCATTTTGCCGCGCTAAAATAGTTATCAATGTAGAACATCTCGGTAAAATAGCGGCTCTTCCATTTTGGGTTTGCTCTATCCAGCAACAAGCCTTCCGCCGCTCCGAAAGGGTAAAATGCAATCCTTTCTGATTTACCAAGCTCGATTGCTGCGAGGCTTCTCAGTATCTGCTTGTTCAAAATGTTATCGGCGACTTCTTTAAAAGATGTGTAGTCCTTCAACGCGCGGAACTCTCTGCTCGGTTTGTATTTCTTCGCCGCTAAATCAGCCACACGGAATTCCGTATAACGTGCGATGCCCTCCTGCCACAACTGAAACGAGAGATACCTGTAATCGTCGGGAGTGAGTATCTGCTGTAACGCCCGGCGAGCTTGAAGATATGATTTGAGCTTCGACGAAAACTCCGATCTCTTTTTGGTCTGCAAGGTATCCGCGAGCGCCTTGCTCAAGGCGAAGAATCGCTCCTCGATTTGAACATCCTTGTAAGGAAAGGCGAAGTTCAACATCCACATCCCCGTCTGGTCGCCGCGCGATAAATTCAACGCCTCAACTTTCGTGTAATAGGTCGGTTGAGAACTTTGCAATTGATGGAAGTGTTCGTGAAGCATCGTGACAACCCAAGGCGTAGAAGTTTTCCTCGATATATTTTCGGCTTGACCGATAACGATGGTTGACACTCCGCCGACCGCCGGAAAGGTCGCTAAGAAATCCGTCCGCTGCGTTCGTTTGCGAAAATAGACGTTGCTTTTCAAAAGAGAGTCATAGCCGACGAGAGTGAAATCTTCCGACGGCCGGGGGTGACGTATCAGAAATTCGTTTTCGGGAGTGATGAGCATCACGGCGAAGGGTGCTTTATCCCAACCCTTCCACACGCGATTGCCCAAAGTCTCACCAATGCGGAACGCTTCCGCCAAACGAATGCGGTCAATATCCGGGATCGAAGGCTTGTCCTGTGCCAAGACGCTCGGGACGGCTAACACCAGAAGGAATATAAGCAGGAGTTTGGCTCTCATAATTTTCAGCGAGCAGATATTGCTGACCGCTTGGTGAACCCTTGCGCTTCCAGCCAGTAATAGAATTCGTCAATCCAGTGGTCGCTGCTCGTGCCCTGCTTTCGCATGCCGAAGCCGTGGCCGCCTTTGCTGTAGATGTGAACCTCGGGTTTGTGACCCGCCGATGTGAGCGCGCCGTAAAACTTGACGATGGGATTGAGCGCCACGGGGTCGTCCTGCGCCCACGCGAGAAACATGGGCGGCAGTTTCGCAGGGATGGCTGGCATGACTCCGAAGGGCCCGCCATAGATCATCGCGGCAAAATTAGGGCGCGCTGCGGCGTCCTGTTGAAGCAGCGTTCCACTCGTGACCATGGCCCCCGCCGAGAAGCCCATGAAGCCGACACGGTCGGGCGCGACGCCCCATTCCGCCGCGTGCTGTCGCACAACTTTGAGAGCCTGAATCCCGTCGGCGATGCCGTACTTGCCAGCCTCGTCCATGTCCATGTTAGCCGGGATGCCCTCGCCGCGCTTCTCCATGATCCGGTACTTGAGCACGAAGGCGGCGATGCCTCTCTCCTGTAACGAGCGCGCCACGTCTTCACTTTCCAGACTGATGGCTAGCGCGACGAACGCGCCGCCGGGGGCGATGATGACGCCGGTTCCCGTCGCCTTGCTTCGCTCCGGAAGATAAGCCGTCAGCGTCGGAGTTACTACGTTGAAGATCACGGTTCCGACGGGAGTGTTCTCAATCATCCTCTCCTTCTGAGTCCAATGCTCGGAGCCCGGAGCTACGCCCGGCCAAATGTTCACCGTCTGCGAGCGGGCGGAGCAAGCCATCAGAAATGTAAAGGCGATTGCGCCCGCAGTACACAACATCGTTCGCCGCATAGTTCCTCCCGAATCTCCTTTGATAAGTGCCAGCCCTGACGGTCACGCCGTTCCGGCATTGCGACTTGAGACTACTTAGCAATGCGCCCCACCTACTTTCTCTCGTTCGTGTTCGGCTTGAACACCGCACGAAACGCCTTAAGAGCGGCCGGATGATAAATCGTCGAGTGGTGCTCGTCCGGCATCTTCTCGTAGTGCCAGCGCAGTGTCGGCGGCGCGTTCTTGGAAAGAGTGTCCACGAACCGTTGCATGACTCCCGGAATCATCTCTTCGTCGCTGCTGGCTAGATACAGCGTCTTCGACAGCTTCGGGCGCTTACGCAAAGTCTCCGCCGCGTCGTTCACCAGCTTTTGATTATTCCACCAGAGACTCGGATCGAACGCGATGTAAGTGTCGAACAGGTCAGGCTCCGTCAGTAACGTCTCCACCACGAACAGCCCGGCGAGCGATTCACCAACGATTGCCGTCTCGTCCGTCGTGCGGTAGCGCGCTTTCACCTGCGGCATCAACTCCCGGCGGATGAACTCACGGAACGCGGCCGACCCTCCGACGCGCGGCGCGATCTTCTTGTCGTTCTCGTTCTCAGTGGGGCCGGTCATGTCGCGGCGGCGCTGTGTATTCTCGATCCCGACGAGGATGAACGGCCTCATCGTCCCGTTACCGACCGAGACTTGTACGAGCCCCGCCACGTGCAGAAAGTCCTCACTGATGCCGCCATCGGGCATGTAAAGCACGGGGAGTCGCGCGCCAGGAGCTTCCGTGTAGCCGGGCGGCAGATAGACGTTAATGCGCCGCGTCTCGCCAAGGATTTTTGACTCGACGGTGAATGTTTCACCAATCACCAATGGGGCCGCGTTCTCTCCGGTGCGAGCCGCCGCCATGAGCGTGGGAACGACTAACAGGCATGCAACAGCCGTCAACATAAGGCGAGACCTGAATCGCTTATTAGGTGGGAGTCGCAACATACATACCTCTCGATACATTTACTTGATGACCGCCAGTCTCGGCCCTCGAAAGCTTCTCTTATTATCCGTACCAAGTTCTTCGACCTCAATACTCATCTCACCTTCCGCCGACACCTCAAGCGAGAACTGAATCTGTGGCACCGCTTTAGGTCGCGGGCCGATACCCGTTAAAGTGAACCATCCCAAGCTGCGACACCGGCTGGCCGTCTCGCTATCGCCTTCCAGCAGATGAACACCCACGCTCTCTTGATTATCCAATGCCGTCGAGTAAATCTCTACCATACTCGCCGGAAGCACCGTCCCCTGTGGCAGAAGGATTGAAGCAACGTCGCCCTGCGTTTCGATCCGCAGCGCGCGTGCCAGCACCGATTCCTTGAGTCGGATTGGCATCCCGCAATACTCACAATACGGGGTCGCGCTCGACAACTCGATAGGTGCCCCGCACCCATCGCAACGAGTAACCGGGCCGGATACGGACATTTATGGCTTTACCTAACAGAAGCCTTTTCACTACGTTCTGTTGGGCAGAATCATCTTCTGTTGGGCAGAAGTGGCGTAGAGAAAAGCCGCGCCTCATGCTAAAGCATCTAGCGGAGCGTTACGCGGAGCTTGAAGTGTGAGGTCTCTTTTTCTCGCGTAAAAACCTGAACCAGATAATTCCCCG
>JAVXWN010000152.1:0-11590 GCA_032230645.1 Acidobacteriota bacterium
CTCCGTCGCATCGAGCACGTGAGAGTTCCCGTCATCGCCGGCATCTGGCCGCTCGTCTCCTACCGCAACGCCGAGTTCCTGCACAACGAAGTGCCCGGCGTCCACGTCACTCCCCCCATCATGGAACGCATGCGCCTTGCCTCCGAACGCGGCAAAGACGCCGCACGCGATGAAGGTTTGAAGATTGCCCGCGAGCTTCTCCTCGACGTGCGCGACTCGATTCAAGGTGTCCAAGTCTCCGCCCCCTTCAACAACGTCCGCTACGCCCTCGAAGTCTTCGAGGCGCTCCCCGAGTTCTCCGCGCGCAAGAAAGTGAGTGAGGTGACAACTGTTACCGGCGCTTGAAGGATAGGTTGGTGGAAACTTTCCGGGCACTACACGAAACACCCGGACAAGGTAAGGCCGACCAGCGGGATAATCATCAAGGTATTCCGTAGCAAAAAGACTGCACAGAGTTGTAAAGCGGAGGGCGGCGGGATTTGTACGCCCGCCGCCCTCCACGCCTGAGCCTCTTTAAATTTTCTCTTGCCTTTTTCGGGGCTGGCTGTAGAATGGCGCGCATTATTGGTCACGCCTTCTCACGGGCTTGACCCGTCCGCTTCAAGCGAAGACGCCCTTCGGACTCAATCTAGCGACACGTAACCGGGTAAGCGGCCCGCCAGCCTCTCGCCTCTTTGAGCGAATAGAGGAGGTCGGGCTTGGCCTCACATTCAAGGCGAACTGCGATTGTTGTCGTCGTCTTCGTCGCGGCGTTGTGCCTGCTCGTCACGGGCGTCAACTCGCAGAGCAGCATCGTGCTCAGGCGCGTGACGAACACCGCGCCGGAAGCTCTCAACATCAACCCTTCTCTGAGCGGCGACGGTCGCCGCCTTGCCTTCGAGTCGAGCGCGGACATCGCCGCGACCGGCGCGGGCGGTGGCTTCCGACTCATCGCCGCCGACACGTCCGGGCAAGGCTCGTTCAAAGAACTGGCGCTTGCGCGCGCACCCGCGCCCGCACTTTCACAGGACGGCGAGCGCGTTGCCTTCGCCAGCCGCGAAGACCCCACGGGCGAGAACGCGGACGGCGATTCCGAAATCTTCTTTTACGACGGCGAGCGGCTGCGGCAGTTGACGCGGACGCTCGCGGACGAGCCCGCGCGGCGCACATCCGAAGGATGCTTCCGCCCTTCCGTCTCGGACGATGCGCGGCTCGTCGTCTTCTCCTCCGACCGTGACCTCGTAGGCAGTAACGCCGAACGCAAATCCGCAATCTTCCTCCTCGACACGCAGACTCTTAAGCTCACGCAAATCTCTTCGGGCGAGAGCGGAACGGGCGCGCGCGATGCAAAGATAAGCGGCGACGGCTCGCGCGTCCTCTACGTGCGCGACCGTGTGACGGATGACGGGAGCACCACAAGCGAGTTGCTTATCTATTTCACATCGAGCGGCGAGACGTTAAGCGCGGCCACCAACTTGACGAGTCTGACGATGACATACGGCCGCGCCGTAAGCGACGATGGGCTGCGCATCGTCTACTCGGCACGCGGCACGAACAATGCCACACAGGTGTTCATGCTCGACGGTCGCAACGACTACATCAAACGCCAGTTGACGCAGCTTGGCACGCGCGCGTCGGACGTGCCGCTTCACGCGACGATCAGCGGCGACGGCAACCGCGTCACATTCGCCACCCGGCGAAACGTTGTCGGCGGCAACTCGGACGCGAGTGTCGAGCTTTATCTTTACGATGTACCGTCGAACGTCACGACGCGACTGACCGATGCGCCCGCCGCTGCCAACGTTGAGGTCGTCTCATCGCTCAACGACGACGGCACACTCGTCGCCTTCAACTTCCCACGCGTGCTCACAGAACGCGGCGTCGCGGAGCAGTTCGAGAACGACTCGGAGATTTATCTCGCCGACCTTCCGACGCGCACGCAAACGGGTGCGGGGCTGCAACTCTTCAACGCAGCCGTCCCCGGCAAGACACCGCCCTCGGGCGCGCTCGCGCCGGACTCAATCGCAATCCTTACGGGAAAGAATCTCGCGCTCTCGTCAAACGCGGCGGCGCGGCTTGCCGATGGCTCATTTCCCGTGAGCTTTCAAAACGTCAGAGTCACAATCGGCGGACGCGCGGCACAAATCTTTTTCGTCTCGCCGTCGCAGATACACTTCGCGTTGCCCACGGGGCTTGAAGTGGGCGCAACGGAAATCTCCGTGTTCAACCACGACGGGTTCGAGCTTCGCGGCTCGCTTGCAATCGCACGCACGGCCCCGGGCGTCTTCACCACGAGCGGCAACGGCTCGGGCGAAGCACTCGCGCTCGATAACTTCACACTCCGGCCCGGCCCTTTCGACGTGACTGACGCGGCGGGCGACCCGCGCCGTCTCATCATCTTCTGCACCGGACTGCGCGACGCGTCGAAGGTCGAAGCCGTCATCGGCGGACGCACTGTCAGAGTCGAAGCTGTAGTTCCCTCGCCCGACCTGCCGGGGCTCGACCAGTTGCACGTGGCGCTCACGACTTCGCTCAGAGGCGCGGGCGCAACGTCGCTCGTCGTTCGCGCCGACGGGGTTGAGAGCAATCGCACGTCTCTGACTTTGACCTCTGGCGGGCCGCCGCCGCGTGCGGCGCGTGTCGAAGTCTCGCCCGCTTCGTCGTTGATTCCTGTCGGCGGGGAGATGCGTTTGAAGGTCAAGGCGTTTGACTCGCTTGGTGAAGAGATCGAGAACCCGGATGCGTCTTTCACCGTTGACGACCCGTCGGTCGCATCGGTCGCATCGGTCGCATTGGTCGAAGCCACAGGCATCGCTACCGGACTCTCGCCGGGCAACGTGGTCGTGCGCGCGTCGGTCGGCGAAGCTTCGGCGGATGCTTTGCTACGTGTGGTGCCGCGCACGCTCGTCATCAACGAGGTGCTGGCCGACCCTCCCGACGGTCTCGCGGGCGACGCCAATCACGACGGTACTCGCAGCGGAACCGATGACGAGTTTGTCGAGATGGTCAATGGCTCGGACGACCCGCTTGACCTTTCGGGCTGGACTCTGCGCACGCGCGCGCACGGCGGCACTTCCGAAAGCGTTCGCCACACTTTCCCCGCAGGCAGTGCGCTTCCGCCGGGCGAGGCGCTGGCGCTTTTCGGCGGAGGGAATTTCGACACAGCCGATCCCTTCTTCGGCGGCGCGCTCGTCGCAAGAGCATCTTCCGGCTCACTCTCGCTGACGAATACGGGGCTGACGATTCTCGTCCGCGACGGCTCGGGAAATCTCGTGACGCAGTTCGCTTACGGAACCGCTGGCGACAACTTCGGCGGCGATTCGGTAGATCAATCCGCCACGCGCTCGCCCGACATCACCGGGGCGTTCGTGCGGCACACCTCGGCCAACAGCGCGCGCAGGTTCTCACCCGGCGTGAAGGCGGACGGCTCTTTCTTCCTTGAACGCACGGGACGCCTGACGCGCATCACTCTCAACGCGATGCGGCAGACGGTCTTCGTCGGCGAGGCCGCGCAGTTCACCGCGCAGGCTTTCGACCAGTACGACCGGCCGTTGAAAGACGTGGTCTTCAACTTCGAGTCCAGTGATGCAAGTGTTGCGGCGGTCGAGACGACGAGCGTTGACGCAGCCACGGGCATCGTCAACGCAAGTCTTAAAGGATTGAGTCCCGGTGAAACAAAAGTCAGGGCGACGGCAACCGTTGGTCTCGTGAGCGTCAGCAGCAGCGACATCAATCTTATCGTTCAGAAGCGACCGCCGAAGATAGTCCGCGTCGAAGTCACACCCGCGCTCGTCAACCTGAATCGCGGAGGCTCCTTGCAACTGACCGCCAACGCGTTCGACGAAAACGAACAGCCTGTCGCGGGCGTGCCCTTCAATTGGAGTTCGAGCGATTCAACGGTCGCCTCGATTGATGCAACGGGAGTTCTTCAGGCAACAGGCGTCGGCCCCGTTCAGATTATCGTGACCACTCCTGACAATCGCGGCGCGGACGTTTCAGGACGCGCGGAGGTTAACGTCCGTTTGCCGCTCGTCATCAACGAACTCCTCGCAGATGTTGCGCCCGACAACCCCGACACGCCGGAGCCCGAAGGCGACGCGAACCACGACGGCGTGCGTAGTGCGGACGACGACGAGTTCGTAGAGCTTTTCAACGACTCGGCCGAAGCGGTCGAACTCTCCGGCGTGCAAATCTCCGACGCGTCGAGCGTGCGCTTCACCTTCCCCGCGCACACGTCGCTCGAAGCGGGCCGCGCCGTCGTCGTCTTCGGCGGCGGCTCACCTCCGACAGACGCGGACGCGTTCGGCGGTGCGCTCGTCTTCAAGACCGGCTCGCTAAGCCTTAACGACACGGGCGACACGCTGAACGTCAAGCTCCCCCTTACCACACGCACCGTCGTCATCGACTCGCTCGTCTACGGAACGAGTGGCGGGGTCGCGGCTCCGAAAGACCAATCGCTCACGCGCTCGCCCGACGCGGGCCCAGCGTTTGTCGGCGGCGAGTTCACCGCGCATACGAAATCCGCTGGCTCGGCCGGGCGCATCTACTCGCCCGGCGCGCGCGCCGACGGGACGCCGTTCGGCTCACCGCCGCTGACACGCATAGAGGTCTCGCCCGCTTCGGCCGCGCTCGAAGTCGGCGGGGCGCGTGACTTCACCGCTCGCGCCTTCGCACGAATGGGCGCTGTTGAGTTCGAGGTCACGCGTCTCTCATTCATCTGGTCTGCAAGTGACCCGAAGAAGGCAACCATCTCTCCCTCCGAAGGTCGCACGGTCACGGCCAAAGCACTTGCATCCGGCAACGTGTCGCTCTTCGCACGCGCGGGCAGCATCGAAGGCTCCGCCGCGCTCAACGTCAATCCGACTCCGACTCCAACACCGTCACCAACTCCAACATCAACTCCGACTCCAACCTCATCACCGACCCCGAGCCCTTCGCCGACACCTACGCCCACCCCAAGCACTACACCGACAGTCACGCCAACTCCGACTCCAGCGCCGAGTCCCACACCAACACCAATACCGTCGCCGACCGCGATGCCAACACCGACACCTTCGCCTTCAACAACACCGTCACCAACGCCCACTCCATCGGCGACACCAACGCCACAGGCGCTCGTCGTCATCAGTCAGGTCTATGGCGGCGCGGGCTGCTCGACCCTTAACTGCTCGACCTTCAAGAACGATTTCGTAGAGTTGTACAACCGTGGGGCGTCCATCGTCTCGCTCGGCGGCTGGTCTGTGCAGTATGCGGCGGCGACGGGGACGGGAGCGTGGCAGGTGACGGCGCTGAACAATTTCACGCTTGCGCCCGGCCAGCACTACCTCGTGCAGGAGTCAGGCAACGCGAACGGCGTCAACTCGCTCCCCGCGCCCGACGCCTCCGGCTCGATTGCGCTGAGCGCGACGGCTGGCAAGGTCGCGCTCGTCAACACAGTCACCGCACTCAATGGCGCATGCCCGAATGCGGCGGGCATCGTTGACCTCGTTGGCTATGGCGCGACGGCCAACTGCTTTGAGTCCGCGCCCGCACCCGCGCCGGGTACGACCACGGCCGTCGTCAGAAACGATGAAGGCTGCACCGACACAGGCCATAACTCCGTGGACTTCAAAGTCGGCCCGCCGAACCCGCGCAACAGCGCGTCCGCCGTCCACGCCTGCGCGTCCGCACAAACGAAGACGGGAGAACCCTTCCTTGATTCGGGAAGGGCTCTCCCGTCTCTCTACTTGTTCACACCGATGAAGGTGTTGGGCGAATCTTACATCGCGGCGTCGGGCGAGTTGTTATCCGGAATGCTCAGCGAATCATACCCGACAGAGGGCTCGACGCGCTGGCGTAGAGACGCATTGGCATACGCCCCGCGAGGTATGCGAGGCGTCCGGCCTCGACCGCCAGCCGCATGGCCTTAGCCATCGCACGGGCGTCGCGCGCCTCCGCGATGGCCGTGTTCATCAGTACCGCGTCCGCGCCGAGTTCCATCGCAACGGCGGCGTCGCTCGCCGTGCCGACACCCGCGTCAACGATGATGGTCGCATCCGGCAACTGCTCGCGCATGATACGGAGGTTCGCGGGGTTCTGTATACCGAGCCCCGAACCGATGGGTGCGGCCAGCGGCATCACGGCCGCGCAGCCCACGTCTAAAAGCTTCTTCGCCATGATGAGGTCGTCCGTGAAGTAGGGCAGCACTTGAAAGCCCTCGCGGACGAGCACGCGCGCCGCTTCGAGCGTCTGCTCGTTGTCGGGAAAGAGTGTCGTCTGGTCGCCGATGACTTCGAGCTTGATGAGGTCTGTCTGTAGCGCCTCGCGCGCGAGCCGCGCCGTGCGCACGGCCTCGTCGGCCGTGTAACAACCGGCGGTGTTCGGGAGGATGGTCAGGCTCGGGTCAAGGTGGTCGAGGAAAGATTCGGTCTTGCGGTCAAGTGGGACGCGGCGCACGGCGACCGTCACCATCTCTGCGCCCGAGGCGCGATGCGCCGCCTTCATCTCCTCAAAGCTGCGGTACTTTCCCGTCCCCACGATCAGACGCGACGCGAAGGTGCGGCCCGCGACCTCGAAGGTCTCTCTGTTCGCTTCGACTGCTGTGGACATTTGATAAGGACTCTTTCTTCAGGATGATTCCGCGCTCAATTTACACCCGAACGGCTCGAAACAAAAATGTGGTGCGCGTCAGCCGCCGCCGACGAAGTGAACGATCTCTACACGGTCGCCTTCGGACAGCTCGACTCGGGGCCATTCGGGTCGTCGAACTACTTCGTTGTTGAGTTCGACCGCGAGCCGTTCGGGCGCGAGTGCGAGTTCTTCGACGAGAGCGAGGAGAGTCGTCCCCTCACTCACATCCTTCGATTCGCCGTTGAGCTTGATCTGCAAGCGCGCCCCTTCTCTCATTGGTGGATGATTCGACGCATCTCGGCCGACTCGTCGCCCGCCACGGCGCGGATGATGATCGCGGCGCGCCCCGAGGTAAAGCGCGGCAGCAGAGTGCGCACGACAGCTACGCCGAGCGCGTCCGTCGTCGTCGTCAGGATGATAGGTCTGAACGAGGTGCCGAGAACCTTGACCGTCACCGCCGCCTCGACCACCGGCCTCTGCCCGTAAGCTCCGCGTCCGACGTGAACCTTGACGGTCACAAGCTGCCCGGCGCGAAAGTCTCCCTCGTCGTCCAGAAGGCTCAGGTAGATTTCGTTTAAAGAGTCCTGCCCTGCCTCCGTCATATCGGACAGCGGCAGCGGAGAGACTAAGACGGGCTCGGCCTCCAACGGAATCGCCTCGGGTTGCGCGGGCGGCGCGGGCTCAGACTGTACATCGTGCTTTGGCTCGGGACGTGAGATGAAACTTCCGAGAGCAGAGATTTCATCCGCCAGCGTGGTGAGGATAATGATGTCGGGCTCGCTCGTCTCGACACGCGCCACACCCGACACGTAGCCACCCGACTCGACCGACACTTCGACCGGCGCTTTGGTCGGTACTTCGACTGGCATTTCAGTCGGCGCTTCGAGCAACACTTCGGGCGGCGCGACTTCGACCGGCGGCGGCTCGGGCTGTGACCTCTTTCTTCTCGGGCCACCGACCTTTGCGCTTTCCGACGACGCGCCTTTTCTTTTCGGCTCTGCTTCGGGCTGAGGCGCAACGACGCTGCTCGGCGCGCCCATGCGCTTGAGTTCTTCGACGCGTCCGGCCTTGATGGCCGCGCAGATGAGCTTATGCTGACGCTGTAGCCGCTCGGTAAGCGCCCCTTCGTCAAAGCCCGCCGCGACGAGGTCTTCGTAGTACGTGCGCTTGCTTGCGATGATGGCCCCGCCGACGTAAACGAGCGAGAGGATAAGCGGCGAGTCGAGCCCTTTGTCCTCGGTCTGGACGTGATAGGTGACTCCGTGATGCTGAACGTCGGTGTTGAATCCGGTAATCAAGGGTCGGGCCGAAGTCGAAAAAATGGATGTGGATTTGACCGGGGGCGGCTTCCCCAACAGGGGTTGAATTCAAAGTAGCACAGCCGCCGGAAGCCGGTCAATCTCCTTACAAAACAGGGCTTTGAGCCCTTGCGGGCACGGCCTTGACACTCACCAATGCATGAACTAGGATTTGTTTGTACCATGATTCTCAATCTCAAGAACGGCCGCTAGAGGGCCGGCGGAGTTCAGCCGGAAGCTGACGGGAGGTTAGTGTGTTTAGTCTGTCGGACTACCTGCCCATCGCGCTCATGTTCCTCGTCGCCGTCGGCTTCGCGGCGGGCAATGTGTTGCTCTCGCAGTTCGTCGGTCAGCACAAGGCGACGCGGACGAAGACGATGCCCTACGAGTGCGGCAAAGACCCCGTGGGCTCGGCGCGTGAGCGCTTCTCCGTGAAGTTCTATCTCGTGGCGATGATCTTCATCCTCTTCGACATCGAGCTGATTTTTCTGCTCCCGTGGGCTGTCGTTTTCAAGTCGTTCGTGACCTCGGGCCCGGCGCTCGCCACGCTCATCTACGTCGAGATGATGCTCTTCGTCGTGCTGCTCCTTGTCGGCTACATCTACATTTTGAAGAAGGGACTGTTCGAGTGGGGCGCGAAGGCGCGCGTGGAGGCGGAGGCCGAGGGTCGCGCCCTCGCGCTCAAAGAGGCCCGGAGCCGCGCGGCAAAAGTTAAGGTTCCGGCGACCGCTCCGGCGCGCGCCGCGTGACCTGGTGCCGAAGGGAGTTTTATGGGCTTAGAGAATTTCATCGCGGAGGCGCTGCCCGACATCATCACGACGCGACTCGACTCGCTCGTCAACTGGGCGCGTAAGTCCAGTTTGTGGCCCGCGACATTCGGGCTTGCCTGCTGCGCCATTGAGATGATGGCGACGACCGATTCGCGCCACGACCTCGCGCGCTTCGGCTCCGAAGTCTTTCGCGCGAGCCCGCGACAGGCCGATGTGATGATCGTCTCGGGGCGCGTGTCGCGCAAGATGGCACCCGTGCTGAGACGCATCTACGATCAGATGCCCGAGCCGAAGTGGGTCATCTCGATGGGCGCGTGCGCCACCTCGGGCGGAATCTTCGACAACTACGCCATCGTGCAGGGCGTTGATAAGATTGTGCCCGTGGACGTTTACATTCCCCGCTGCCCCCCGCGTCCCGAGATGCTGATTCACGCCATCATGATGCTTCAGGAGAAGGTCACGAAGGAGTCTATGCGTGACCGCAAGGACGTGCCCGCCGCCGAGGCATACGAGGCCGTTCCGCCGGGAACGCTACCCGCCACGGGCGTCTCGGCCACCAACGAGGCCGCGGCACAGGAGACCACTCCGCGCCCTTACACCATCGCTTCGCGGCACGAGCGCCGCAGGTCGAGTTAAGACAAATGATGAGTGATGAATGATAAGAAACAGCGCTTATCTCATCACTCACTACTCATCACTTAATTTATGTCTCAAGACATCGAGCGAGAGAAAGAGATTGCCGCCGGGAAGCGTGCGGCGGCTTCGTACCCGGTTCCGCCCACCGAGTTGATTAACGCGCTCAGGCAGGAGCAGGCGGGCTGGGTGACGGACGTTATCGAAGCGTTCGGCGAGGTGACGCTGGTCGTCCCGCGCGAGCAGGTCGCGTTCGTCTGCGCGCACTTGAAGACCGCGCCCGGCTTCGAGTTCGACATGCTCTCGGACATCACAGGCGCAGACCGCGGGCCCGAAGAAGAGCCGCGCTTCGAGGTCAACTATCATCTCTTCTCGACCAAGCGTTACCACCGTCTGCGCTTGAAAGTTCTTCTCAATCAAGAGGACACGCACGTCGCGACCGTCACGGGCGTCTGGCGCACCGCCAATTGGCACGAGCGCGAGACCTTCGACATGTTCGGCGTCGTCTTTGACGGCCACCCGGACTTGCGCCGCATCCTCCTGCCCGACGACTGGCAGGGGCACGCGTTGCGCAAGGACTTTCCGCTGCGCGGCTACGAGCCGTACAGCCTGACGTAAGGAGTAAATGGTGAATGGTGAACAGTAAATTGTAGCTGCCCGTCGCAGACAGTCCATTTGCTATTCACCATTCACCATTCACAGTTTTTATGTCCACCACGCTTCCGCCGCCATTTGAAGTCGTAGACCGGCCGCTCGACACGCAGATGACAATCTCGTTCGGGCCGCAGCACCCGTCCACGCACGGCGTGCTTCGGCTGGAGCTTGTCCTCGACGGCGAGATGGTCGTCAAGTGTGTGCCCGACATCGGCTACCTGCACACGGGGATGGAGAAACTCTTCGAGTACAAGAAGTACCAGCAGGGCATCGTCATCACCGACCGCATGGACTACCTCAATCCGTTGGGGAACAACCTTGCCTACTGCCTTGCGGTCGAGAAGCTTCTGGGGATTGAGATACCCGAGCGCGCGCAGGTCATACGCGTGCTGATGTGCGAGCTGCAACGCTTAGGCTCGCATCTCGTCTGGCTGGGAACGCACGCCTTGGACATCGGCGCGATGACGGTCTTCTTCTACTGCTTCCGCCAGCGCGAGAAGATTCTCAACCTCATCGAGGCCGCATCGGGCGAGCGCATGACGCCCTCGTACTTCCGCATCGGCGGCCTGATGATGGACTTGCCCGCGGGCTTTGAGCGGCGTGTGGGACAGTTCACCGACGACTTTCCTCGCGCGGTCGAGGAGTTCCACGACCTGCTCTCGGGCAACAGGATTTTTCAAAACCGCACGAAAGGCGTCGGCCGCATCTCGGCCGAGGACGCGATTGATTGGGGACTGACCGGCCCTTCACTTCGCGGCAGCGGCGTCAATCTTGACATACGCCGCGCCAACCCGTATTCGGGCTACGAAACATACGACTTCGAGGTGCCGGTCGAGCAGGACGGCGACGTGTGGGCGCGCTACATGGTGCGCATGCGCGAGATGGTCGAGTCGAACAAGATTATCAAACAGGCGCTCGGCCGCTTGCGCCCCGGCTCCATCAAGGCCGACGCGCCCAAGGTCGTGCTGCCCGAGCGCGAAGCGATGAAGACGCACATGGACGCGCTTATCCATCACTTCCTGATCGTCGCCGAAGGGTTCAACGTCCCGGCGGGCGAGGTCTATCAACCCATCGAAGGGTCGAAGGGCGAGCTTGGCGTCTACATCAAGAGTGACGGCGGCCCCAAACCATCGCGCGTACACGTCCGCGGGCCCAGCTTCGTCAACCTCTCCGCCCTGCCCCTGATGTGTGAGGGCGAGATGGTTGCCGACGTGGTCGCCGTCATCGGCTCGATAGATATCGTGCTCGGAGAGATTGATAGATAAAGTGGTGAGTGATGAGCGATGAGTGATTAGTGAAAAACTCTTCCACTCATCGCTCATCGCTCATCATTCATCACTGAACAGTATGAGTCAGCAGTTCACACCAAATAATCCTCTGCCGCAGGAGGCGAAGGTGCCGCAGGAGATCGCGGTCTTCTCGCCGGAGGTCGAGGCCGAGATTGACAGGCATCTTGCGAAGTATCCCGTCAAGCGTTCGGCCATCCTGCCGTTGATGTTCATCGTGCAGCGCGAGCGCGGCGGCTATCTTGACCCTCCGGGCGTCACTTACTTGGCCGACCGTCTGGGCGTGCGCATCACGGACATCTGGGAGGTCGCGACCTTCTACTCGATGATTAACACCGAGCCGGTCGGCCGCTATCACCTG
>JAVXWN010000165.1:0-13344 GCA_032230645.1 Acidobacteriota bacterium
TGGCTGCAAAACTTCCGCCGTATCGCGATGCGCTTTGACTTTCATGATGAAAACTATCTTGGCTTCGTGCACCTGGGCTGTATCAGGATTTTGCTCAGGTGCTATTTATGAGACCGCTTCTAGTAAAAGTCGCTGCATCAGACCGCGCTCTCAACGCGAGTGGGTTCGATCCTGTTTAATGTAAGTCGTGGTCGCGGTCGCGCAGAGGAGCCCGGTCTGGTCTCTGGCCTCGACGGAGAGGACGACGACGCGGCGGCCCGCGCGCAGCACGCGGGCTCGGGCTTCGACGCGTCCCGCGCTGGCGGGGCTCAGAAAGTGGACTGTGAAATCAACGGTGACGGTGCGAGCGCCCGGCTCCAACAACGTATGAACGGCGAAGGCTGCGGCCGTGTCCATGAGCGAGACGATGGCCCCGCCGTGGAGGATGCCGCCCATGCGCGTCAACTCTTCGCGCACGTCGAGCGCGAAGGTGGCCGTGCCGCGCTCTGCGCCGACGAACTCAAGCCCGAGCAGATGCGCATAGGGCACCTGCCCGAGGGCTGCGTGAAGCCGCGCCAACTCTTCGCGAGTCAACTCTTTCGTCGCCGCTTCTCCGGCACTCACGAGTCGTAAATCCCCGTGCCTTCCAGCGGCTCGACGATGACGGCCGTGCCGTAGGCGAGAACTTCGGTCGCGCCCTGCGAGACTTCGGTCGCGTCGTAGCGCGCGCCGACGATGGCGTTCGCGCCGACTTCGGTCGCGTGCTGAATCATAATCTCGAAGGCGTCGCGTCGCGTCGTCTCGCAGAGGTTCGACCATGCAGTGATGTTGCCGCCGACCATCGAGTTGAAGATGGCACCGATGTTGACGAAGAGGTTGCGCGAGCGCACGACGATGCCGCGCACGACGCCGAGATTCTGCCGGATGCGATAGCCCGGGAGCTCGAAGGCGGTCGTCACCATCTGCGCCGAGACCGAGTAACGCTTCTCGCTGATCTCGTAGGGGGCGCGCTTCTGAATTTGCTGGTCGCTCATGTGGTCGCTCCTCGTGTATGGAAAGTGAAGCCGCCGAAGCGGAGTCAGCCGCCGAAGAGGCTTGGCTGTTCTGAGTCGCCGTTGTTGTCCTCGTCGCGGCCCGCGTACTCTTCGGGCGTCCAGCGATAGCGCGAGAGGTCGCAACGCCCCTTCGCGTCAAAGACGACGCCCTCAGAGACGAGCATGCGCTGTTGCAAGTCGGGCGGCACGATAACGCGTCCCGTCGAGCACGCGCCCTGCGCGTTGATGACGCGCTGCCACGGCACCGTGTCGTCGGCCGAGTGCATGACGAAGCCGATGGTGCGCGGCGTGTATCCTTCGCCGAGTATTTCGGCGAGCTGCCCGTAAGTCATCACGCGCCCCTCGGGGATGCGGCGCACGATCTCGAAGACTCGCTCGCGATAGCCGCGCGAGTTAACGTCGGGTGTCGCGCTCGCATCGGTGTGCGCGGCGCTGTTGCTCTCTTTCGTCATCATCTCTTATCCGTTCTCGCGGCCGACGTTTCCTGTCGGCGTTCAGATGCGTTCAAGCTCGGGGCGCGTCCTCTCGTTGACCACGTCGCCCGTGTTGAGGATTGTTCCGGGCTCGAAGAGAAGGACGTGTGCCTCCTCTTCGGCAACCGGCTTGTGCTCGACGCCGCGCGGGATGATGACGAACTCGCCCTCATCGAGTTCGATTCGGCCGTCGCGCAAGCTAATCGTGATTCGCCCTTTGACGACGAGAAACATCTCGTCCTCCGTCTCGTGCTTGTGCCAGACGAAGTCGCCGCGGAACTTGACGAGTTTGACGAGCGAGTCGTTGACCTCGCCCGCGATCTTCGGGCTCCAATGCTCGCGGAAGAGGTCGAACTTTGCCGACAGGTTGACCTTCTCAATCATCTCTTTGCCTCTCGGTTAACGTCCGTTAGTCTCAGTCGAACGTGCGCAGGATGGTGCGCGCGGGCGCTCCGTCGCCGCTCCCGGCGGCAAGCTTGAGCGGCAGGCAGACGAGTTCATAGCGGCCCGCGGCGACCGCGCGCAAATCCAGACCCTCGACGATGACGACTCCATTTGAGAGCAGCGTGCGATGAGTCTCGTAATCATGCGAGCCGAACTTCTCGACGGAAAGGTAGTCAATGCCGACGAGTCGCACGCCACGGGCGATGAGTGCATGCGCCGCGCCGGGCGCGATGTATGTGAAGTCCTCACGAAAGCGCCCGCGAGGCTCGTCCCAAAAATCGGAGTTGCGGGTTTTGAAGAGCACGCGCGCCGTGCCTTCGGGCACGCTCGCGCTGACGTGTCGTTCTTCGACGGCGTGCGCGTCCGTGGGAATCTCGACGACGAGCGATTCGCCGACGAGCACTTCGAGCGGCAGCGACACGACGCCGCGCGCACCCTCGATGAAGTGCGCGGGCGCGTCAACGTGCGTCCCCGTGTGCGCGCCGAACTTAATCAAAGTGACGTTGGCCGCGTCGCCGCGCGAGATAGAGTTCCATGACTCGACCTCGATGCCGGGGTCGCCCGGATAAGTCGGCGTCTCGCCCGGCGCGATGGGCACGCTGATGTCGTAAATGTGCATAAGGCTGTGAATCGTGAATGGTAAATCGCAAATCATCTTGTAATGCTCACGGCGATGGCGATAGATCGCAAGCCGTGTAACCGGCCTTAAAACTATTTACGATTTACCATTCACGATTCACGACTTTTCATGGTAAGGCCGGGTTCGGGGGCTGTCAACGAAGGCTTGCGGCGGCGGGACAACTTCTTGCGAGGCTGCGCGTGTGTAGGTTAGCATCGGGTCGTATCGAGTCACTGCGAGCGGTTCGGAGAAGAGTGAGTAGAGAAACGGCCAGAGGGTTTGTAAGTGGCGAAGCGCCGCGCGTCGCCGCGTCGAGCTATTTGAACACGGCCCCGCTCATCTGGAGCTTCGCGCGCGGCGAGCGGCGCAACGAGGTTGAGCTTCTGACCGACACCGCGCCCGCGCGTTGCGCCGACATGCTTGCGCGCGGACAGGTCGAGGCGGCGCTCGTGCCCGTCATCGAGTACCAGCGCATGCCGGAGACGGCCATCGTGCCCGGCGTCTGCGTCGGCGCGCGCGAAGAGGTTCACAGCGTCGTGCTCGTCACACGCGGCGCGCGGCTCGAAGAGGTCGGGTCGGTCGCGCTCGACACCTCTTCGCGCACCTCGGCCGCGCTCGTCGAGGTCATCTTCCGCGAGTTCATCGGGCGCGCGCCGCGCCTTGAGCAGTTCGCGCCCGACCTTGAACGTATGCTCGACCGATACGACGCGGCGCTCGTCATCGGCGACCCGGCGATGACGTTCGAGCGCGCGGGGCTTCGCGTCTATGACATGGCCGCGCTGTGGCGCGAGTTCACGGGTCTCGGCTTCGTCTTCGCGATGTGGATGGCGCAACGCGGCGCAAGCGCGCGAGTCCGCGCAATTGACTTCGCTGCCGCGCGAGACGAGGGGCTGGCACGAGTCGAAGAGATTGCCGCCGAGTACGAGAGGGAACTGGGGCGACCGCGCGACGAGCTTGTCCGCTATCTGACCCGGAACATCTGCTTCGAGCTTGACGAGGGCATGCACGCCGGTCTCAAGCTCTTCTTCCAACTCGCGCACAAGCACGGCGTCACGAGCGCCTTGCGCCCGCTCATCTTTATCCGCATGGATGTTTGAGAATTTAGCGGGGCGGCACGTAAGTTGAATATCTAACAGTCACGATGGTCGGACGCGCGACGTGCCTCGAAGACTTGAGCGTCGGGCCTGCTTTCGCGGTGCGTAAGCGCGGCGGGTCTGGCAGAATGCGGATTTGAAAGTTTAAATTTGAACTTTGCCATTCAATCACGGCGGCGCTTGTGAGATGACCGGAAGGGCAGCCGCGAGACGACGAAGGTTTTAAATGACTACGACAGACATCCAGCCGATTCTCGACCGTGTGCTTGCGGGCGAACGCATGACCGCGGACGAGTGTGCGACTCTGCTCGACTCATACGACGTGGCACGCATGGGCGTGGCGGCCGACGAAGCGCGACGGCGCAGGCATCCCGAGGGCACAGTCACCTACATCATTGACCGCAACGTCAACTACACGAACGTCTGCAACGTCGTCTGCACCTTCTGCGCCTTCTACCGCAGGCCGGGCAAGCCCGACACATACGTCACCACGCTCGAACAGATTTGCGAGAAGATTGACGAGACCATCGCGCTCGGCGGCACGGGCGTGTTGATGCAGGGCGGGCTGCATCCTGATTTTCAGTTGGAGTGGTACGAAGACCTCCTGCGCGCTCTGCACGCGCGCTACCCCGACTTTCAACTCCACTGTTTCTCGCCGCCCGAGATTCATAACATCCACCTCATCTCGAAGCTCTCCTACGAAGAGATTCTCGGGCGCTTGAAGGAGGCCGGGCTCTACAGCATGCCGGGCGGTGGCGGCGAGATTCTTGACGACGAGGTGCGCAAGCGCGTCTCGACCAAGTGCACGACCGACGAATGGCTCGACGTGATGCGTGCGGCGCACCGAGTGGGCTTGCGCACAACCGCGACGATGATGTTCGGCATCGGCGACTCAACCGTCCACCGCGTGCGTCACCTTCAACGCATACGCGACCTTCAGGAGGAGACGGGCGGCTTCACGGCCTTCATCCCTTGGACATTTCAGCGCGAGAACACCGCGCTCGGCCGCCGCATCCGAGAAGAGCCGACGGGGATGGACTACCTGCGCATGCTTGCCGTCTCACGACTCTTCCTCGACAACGTCGAGCACATACAGTCTTCATGGCTCACTCAAGGGTTGAGGCTCGGGCAGGTTGCGCTCCGCTTCGGCGCGGACGACATGGGCTCGATCATGATTGAGGAGAACGTCGTCTCGGCTGCGGGCGCGCACAACACCGCCGACGAGAAGATGCTGCGTTACCTGATTCGCGAGGCGGGCTTCCGCCCGCAGCAGCGCGACATCCTTTACCAACACGTCAACCGCGATGAGTCGGCGCAAGCGGACGCGACCGGCTCGGCCATACTGCGCGAGTTAAGCGTGGCCTTTGCCGATTGACGACGACGACCACGCTTGGCGATGCCGCGTGCTCGTACATCGTTCGGTGCGTGTCAAGTTTTCTGAGATCAAAGTGTGAGGGCGCGTGGGTTCGATGGAGGAGCGAGACGAGATCAGTGTCCGCGAGTGCGCGACCGTCGAGGAGTTCGACGAGTGCGTGCGTTTGCAGCGCGAGGCGTTCGGCCTGCCCGACCTTGAGCTTTCACCGCGCCGCCACCTCATCGTCGCGCGCAGCGCGGGCGGCTGGACGCTCGGCGCGTTCGCGGCGGAGAGGATGGTCGGCTTCGTTCTCAACCAGGTGGCCGTGCGCAAGCGTCCCGCGACGGGAGCGGAAGAAACAATCGGCTACTCGCACATGATGGCGGTGGCGAAGGACTATCAGAACCGTGGCATCGGCGCGCGCCTCAAGTGGGCGCAGCGCGCGCGTGCGCTCGCGGAGGGGCGGCGCTTCATACAGTGGACGTGGGATCCTGCTCAGTCGCGCAACGCGCACTTCAACCTCAACCGTCTCGGCGTCGTCGTGCGCAGCTACGCGGTTAATTACTACGGCACCGACTACTCAACCGTCACGGGCAAGTTCGCCGAGCCGCTCGGACTCGCGAGTGACCGTCTCGTCGCCGGGTGGTCGCTCGACTCGCCGCGAGTCGAAGCCCTTGCGCGCGGCGAGCGGCCGGAGCCGTTGGGCGAGCCCGAAGCCTCCGTCATGATTCCGCCGAACTGGGGCTCGCTCGTCCGCGAAGACCCCGCGACGGCTCGCGCCGAACTTCTCCGCGTCCGCGCTGAATTTCAAAGAGCACTCGCCGCAGGGCTCGTCTGCGCGGGCTTCGAGCGCGACCCTGTGCAGCCGCGATACCTTTTCTTCGTCAATCGTGAATCGTAAATCGTTTGCCATCGGAGCGTCTTGCGGTTTACAACTCTCGGTGAGAAGCATTCGACGACTTTTCACGATTTACGATTCACGATTGACGAGCGATGTCTTTCACACGCTTCGACCGATACGTTGACCGGCACGCGCGCTCGTTCACCGAGCGGCTGCAAGACCTGTGTCGCATGCCTTCGGTGGCGGCGCGCGGGACGGGGATGCGCGCGGTGGCGGATAAGGTCGAGCAGCTCTTGCAGCGCGTCGGGGCGGGCACGCGCAGTTTCAAGGTCGGCAGCGGCTTTCCCATCATCTACGGCGAGTGCGGCGCGGGCCCGCGTTGCTTCGTCGTCTACGGCCACTACGACGTGCAGCCCGTGGGGCAGTTGACCGAGTGGTCGTCGGGCCCCTTCGCGGCGGTCATCGACGACGGCAAGCTCTACGCGCGCGGCGCGTCGAACAGCAAGGGCGACTTCGTCGCGCGCGTCGCGGCGGTCGAGGCTTATCAGAAGACTTACGGCAAGCTTCCCATCTGCTTGCGCTTCGTCGTCGAGGGCGAAGACGGGTTGGCGAGCCCGAGCCTCTACCGCTTCGCGGAGGAGAACGCAGAGCTTCTTCGCGCCGACGGCTGCATCTGGGATGACGGTTACAAAGATACGAAAGACCGTCTCGTCATCAACCTCGGCTTCAAGGGCATCGCCTTTCTTGAGCTTCGCGCATACGGCGCGCGCACAGACCTGCACTCGAAGTGGGGCGGCATCGTCCCAAACCCCGCTTGGCGTCTGGTGCAGGCGCTCTCGACCGTCGTTTCGCCCAAAGGCATCATCACTATTGACAGCTTCTCCTCACACCTCGCGCCGCTCACGTCGGAAGATCGTCAGATGTTGAAGACCATCGAGCTTGACGAGGCGGGCCTGCGCCGTGAGTTTCGCATCGGCGCATGGGCGCACGGGATGACGGGGCGCGCGCTTGCGAAAGAACTCATCTTCGGCCCGACCTGTACCATCTGCGGCATCCGCACGGGCCACACCGAAGCGGGCGCGAAGACGATTCTTCCGGGCGCGGCCACCGCGCGCCTCGACTTTCGCCTCGTCCCCGACCTGACGCCCGAACTAGTTGTGCGCCTTCTGCGCCAGCACCTCGACACGCGCGGCTTCAACGATGTCGAGATCATCGAGCTTGGCTCAGCGCCTTACGCCAAGTCCTCGCCCGCCTCGATGGTCGCGCGCGCAGCCATCGAGAGCGCGGAAGAAGTTTACGCCCGCCCGCCCGTCGTCTACCCGCTCGACCCCGCGAGCGGCCCCGTCGGAGCCGTCTGCGGCGCGCGTCAACCGCCGACCCCCGTGGTCTCCTTCGGCATCAGTTACTTCGGCTCGAACCCGCACGGCCCCGACGAGAACATACGCCTCGACGACTTCATACAGGGCGTCAAATACTTCGGCCGCGTCATCCACCGCCTCGCCTCGCTCGAAGAGGACGAGACGATGAAGAGCACGCAGGAGAGCATCGTCCAACTCAACAGATAACGGTTGAACCACCCGCGAGTCAGGTCTTCAATACAATTCACGGCCGAATTGTTTGCGCGCCCGGATTGTTGACTTTATGATGAGCGCGACAGCTCTCAACATCAACATTCGGGTGTGACACAGACTTGCCTACCAGCGCGAAGAGCATCGAAGCCGAAATCAAAAAGCTCCGTGATGAAGTGCTCCGGCACGAGGAGCTTTACTACGTCCACGACCAGCCGGAAATCTCCGACGTTGAATACGACTCGCTGGTCGAGCGTTTGCGTGCGCTCGAAGAAGAGCATCCCGAGTTTCGCGCTCCCGACAGTCCCACGCTGCGCGTCGGGGGGCGTCCCGCCGAGGGGTTCGCCGAGTACGTTCACCGTCGCGCGATGCTCTCGCTCGACAACAGCTACAACATCGAAGACCTGCGTGCCTTCGACGAGCGTTGCCGCCGCTTGGCCGACGGCCGCGCCTTCGAGTACGTGGCCGAGTTGAAGATTGACGGGCTCTCGCTCTCAGTTCACTACGACCTCGGCGTGCTCATGCGCGGCGTGACGCGTGGTGACGGGCGCGTGGGCGAAGACGTGACGGCAAACGTCCGCACCATCCGCAGCATCCCCCTTCGACTCAAAGGCGGCGCGGGACAAGATGGCGACACGGAGGTGCGCGGCGAAGCGTATCTTTCGCGCAAGGCTTTCGAGCGACTCAACATTGAGCGCGAGGAGTTGGACGAGGCGCGCTTCGCCAACCCGCGTAACGCCGCCGCCGGAACCATACGACAACTCGACCCGAAGGTGGTCGCGCGCCGCCGCCTCGACTTCTTTGCCTACGACGTGCTGCGCGGGGAGCGCAAAGCCTTCGCCACACATTGGGAGGCGCTGGACTGGCTCGCTGACGCGGGCTTCACTGTCAACCCTCGCCGCGCGAAGTGCTCCTCGATTGAAGAGGTCATCGAGTTCTGTAACCGCATGGAGTCCGAGCGAGACAATCTTGAGTACGAGATTGACGGCGTGGTCGTCAAAGTCAACTCAAAGGCCTTGCAGGACGAGTTCGGCACGACGGCGAAAGCGCCGCGTTGGGCCATCGCCTACAAGTACCCGGCGCGACAGGCGACCACGCAGGTCGAGGAGATCATCGTGCAGGTCGGGCGCACGGGCGCGCTCACGCCGGTCGCGATTCTGACGCCCGTTCAGCTTGCCGGAACAACCGTCTCGCGCGCGACGCTACACAACGTGGACGAGATTAGACGGCTCGGTTTGAAGAAGGGCGACTGGGTCAACATCGAGAAGAGCGGCGAGGTCATCCCGAAGATTTTGAGCGTCGTAAAATCTCGCCGTACCGGTAACGAGAAGCCCTTTCGCACGCCGACGAAGTGCCCGGTTTGCGGCGGCCGTATCTCACGCCCCGAGGGCGAGGTCGTCTCGCGCTGCGTTGCCGCCGACTGCCCCGCGCAGTTGAAAGCACGTCTCTTGCACTACGCCTCGCGGCGCGCGATGCGCATCGAAGGCATGGGCGACGCGCTGGCCGAACAGTTCGTGCAGAAGAAGATGGTGCGCGACGTGGCAGACCTCTACCAACTAAAGCTCGAAGAGCTGGCCGCGCTCGAACGCATGGCCGAGAAGTCTGCCGCGAACCTTCTGGCACAGATAGAGGCGAGCAAAGCGCGCGACCTGCCGCATCTCGTCTACGGGCTCGGCATACGTCACGTCGGCGAGCGCACGGCCGCGCTGCTCGCACGCCACTTCCGTTCGCTCGAACGACTGCGCGAAGCCTCGGTCGAAGAGATGGACGACATTCACGAAATAGGTCTCACCGTCGCCCAGTCGGTGCGCGACTGGTTCGACGACGAGGGGAACGTCAAGCTTTGCGACAGGCTGCGCGACTTCGGCGTGCGGACTGAGGCGGCGGGCGGTGCGGCGAGCACTGCGACGGACGAGGCGTTCGCGGGCAAGCAGTTCGTGTTGACGGGGCGTCTTGAGACGTTGACGCGCGACGAGGCGCGCTTGGCAATCGAGTCGCGCGGCGGGCGCGTGACTTCGACCGTGAGCAAGAAGACAGACTACGTCGTCGCGGGTGAAGAGGCGGGCTCGAAGCTCGACAAGGCGCGTGCGCTCGGCGTCGAGGTCATTGACGAGGCGATGTTGAAGACAATGCTCGGCTGACTAACATTCAAGACGCCGAAGGCACGGCCCGAGTGGGAGGAAGCACTCATGCCGGATTGGGACAGGCTGGCGACGGAGCATCCGCGTTACGAGCGGCTCAAGCGCGAGGCCGCCGCCGCAAGGGACGCGGCGAGCTGATGGACGAGCTTCGTTGGGCCACCATCAGCGAGGCCGACCACTGCTGCCTGACATCGAAGGTGCCCAACGTGGTAAAGTCGAGATATCACGACAACCTTGCAGGGGTGGATGAGTTCTACAGCGACTCGGCCAGCAAGCATCTCGTCCTCTACAGGGAGTTTGGAGTCCTCAAGGGCAACGTCGAAGCCGGACTCGAAATCGCGAAGCCGCCCGAGGAGCAGGGACAGGAGCAGACGCAGCCGCACGTCTTCGTCTTCACAGGCCACCGCATAGACGACGACCGCGCGGCGAAGGGTAAGGCTAAACGCTTCCCGAAGGAGATGGAGCCGACCGCGCGCGATGCGATCAAGGCGGCGATAGTCGGCGAGTTGGGGGCGGAGAACACGAACGCCGTCGGGGTCGCGGGCGGCACCGAAGACATGGTCGAGCAAGCGCGCAAGCGCGGCGCAGGGCCGATCATTCTCCCGACCGAACAACTCTTCGGGCTCGCGGGATAGCTTAGGAAGCGCAAGGCGTCAGGGCTTTATTGAAGGGACATAATGGTAAAAGCGAACGAAGACAAACTACAACTCTCTTACACGCTCTTCTGCGACGACGTGCGCTTGGAGGTGGGCAACAAGCTTTCGCTGATGGGAGTCTTTCACCAGATACTGGTGCAGCACTTTCCGGTGACGGTCATGAAGTTCGCGGTCGTCAGCCAGTGGCGCGGAGAGGGACGCCATCTCTCCGAAGTGAGGATACTGACCGCCGACCGGCAGCAGGCGGTTGTGCTTGCCGAGCCTTCGCCCTTCGAGGTCACGCGCGGCGGCGTTGCCAATAACATCAGCTTCTTCTTCAACGTCGAGTTCCCCGCGCCCGGCAACTACCGTGTCCAGACGCTGCTCGACTCGACGCTCGCCGACGAACAGGAACTCACGCTCATCCTTGCCGACGCCAACGGCTCGCCCGCGCCCGATGCTATGTCGGAAGCGGTGAACTGATAAAGCCGTAAATAGTAAGTCGTGAATCGTAAATAGAAGTGACGCTCTTTCTATTTACGATTCACGACTTACTATTTACGGCTTCTATGCGGATGAATGGATTCGAACCATCACGAAGTTGCCTTCACTAGCTCCTGAGGCTAGCGCGTCTACCAGTTCCGCCACATCCGCGTGGGCTATGAGAAAAGATATTAGGGCGCGTCCGTGGGGGTGTCAAGCGGCACTCCCGGAATGAAAAGAGGATCGGACGGCAAACCGTTCGAGCCTCTTTTCGTCCCCTTGTTCGTAAGCGCAAGGCGGCTTTCCAGCACACCCTTTGCTTAACCCTTTACGTCCGGCTTAGTAGCCGTTGAGGCCATCATTGTAGCCGTTCTGGAACCCCTGACGGAAATACTGCTGGTACTCGTAGCGGTCGCCGAGGCGCGAGTTGTAGTCCTTAGTCGCATTGCGGTACACGCTGGAGTCGCTTATGTTCCTGTACCCGCCCCGATTGCGATCCCTGCGGCCTTCCTTGACGCCTTCGTTGTAGCCCGCGTTGAGAGCGGTCTGCTGCGACTGCGTGTAGTTGCCGTAGCCACGATTGCCATAGCCGCGATTGCCGTAGGTACCCTGATTATAGGTGCCCTGATTGTAACCGCCCTGATTGCGTCGATTGTAGTCGTCATTGCGACGGTTGTAGTCATCGTCAGCATTGCCGTTGCGGCGGCGCTCGGCCTCACGCCTCTGGCGCATCTCCTCTTGACGACGACGCTGCTCGTCTTGGCGCTGCCGGTTCTGATCCCGGTTCTGATCTCTGCGCCACCAGCCGTCCTGCGCGTTGACGGTGGCCGCCGGCAGAAGCAGGAAAAGCCCAAGCACCAGCATGAGCGTCTTCGTGAAAAATCCTTGACCTATTCGTTTCATCATCATGACCCTCCTGAATTGCAACAACCCCGTTAACAAAATTCGCTGTTAGAACAACAGACCACGCCGAATAACATAACAACCCTCATGCCATAGCGGGCCGTCGTGAATCGGCGTGCGAAATGTACAGTTAATCAAGAGATTAGCGACCCGCTCATACCATACCGTGGCGCGGCTCACCGTATCGTGTGCCGGAAGTCGGACACACCTGCGCATTGAGGTCAAACGCTCGCACATGGCCTGGTTGCGGCAGCAGTCGCGCGCTTGCTATAGTCGTCGCCGTTCACAACGGAATCGCAATAATGAGCACTGAGGCGAGGCCAGAGGCTTTGAGTTTGAGCGCGCGCGCGGCGAAAGTTTTAAACCGCATTGACGGGGCAGCGCGTCGCGCCGGGCGCGACCCGAGCGAGGTCAAGCTCGTCTCGGTGAGCAAGACGCACCCGGCCTCACTCGTCCGCGAGGCCGCAGCCGTGGGGCTCACGGACTTCGGCGAGAACCGCGTGCAGGAGGCGGAAGCGAAGATTGCGGAGTTGAAAAGCGAGAAGCCCGCGCTGCGCTGGCACTTGATAGGCAGCCTCCAATCGAACAAGGCGCGCCGCGCCGTGCGACTCTTCGACTTGATTCACTCTGTGGATTCGGCGGCTCTCGTCGAGAAACTCGAAAGCATCTGCGCCGAAGAGGAACGCAACGCGCTCGACGTGCTCCTTCAAGTAGACCTTGCGGGCGAGGCGACGAAGAGCGGCGCGACCGAAGCGGAACTGCCCTTGATAGTCGAGGCGCTCAGTCGTTGCGAGCGCGTGTGCTGCCGGGGGTTGATGATACTACCGCCATTCTTCGAGGACGTTGAGCGCGTGCGTCCCTACTTCCGCAGGCTTCGCGCACTGCGCGACGAGATGGGAGTGCGCGGCGTCTTCGGCGGCGAGGCGGGCGAGCTTTCGATGGGCATGAGCCACGACTACGAGGTGGCTGTCGAGGAGGGCGCGACGCTCGTGCGTGTCGGCACGGCGCTGTTCGGCGAGAGAGGCGGAAGAGGTTGAGTGTCGCTGTTATGGCGGCGTACTCCCGAAGAGGTCATGAACATATTCGCTACGATAGGCTTGTTCGTCTGGTACGCGATTGCGACCATCATCCTCGTCGTCATCGTGCTGATGGTGGCGCGTCTGATTCTGAACAAGGCCGACCTTAATCCCTTCAGCCGCCCCGTCATCATGATTCGCCGCTGGACTGACCCGATGGTCAACCCCGTGCGCAGGCCCGTCGTGCAGATGGGCTTCAGCCCTAACGTCGCGCCGCTCGTCGTCATCCTCGTCGCCATCCTGCTCGGCTACTTCGCCTCGGAGTTCATCGGGAAAGTGCTCGTCACCGTCAGCGGTTTAATCGCGAGCGTAGCGGCACGCGCGCCGATCTCCTTCGTTGGATACATCATCTTCGGCACGCTCGCCATCTACTCGTTGATGATCTTCGCGCGCATCATCATCTCTTGGGGCGCGAGCGCGCACAATCGTCTGCTGCACTTTCTCATACGGGCGACCGAGCCGATTCTCGCTCCGTTCCGCCGCATCATCCCGCCGCTCGGCATGATAGACATCTCGCCGATAGTTGTGTTGTTCCTGCTCGACCTCTTGCAGCGCGCCGTGGCGGTCACGCTGCTCTGAGCGCGTTTCGGGAAGTGAGGGCGGTGCGAGGGACTTCGAGTTCAGGTGCTTGACTTCAAGGAAGAGGAGGGCGCACTCGTCTTCGCGGTGCGCGTCGTAC
>JAVXWN010000173.1:0-2584 GCA_032230645.1 Acidobacteriota bacterium
CGGGCTGCTCGATGAAGCCGTAGCCCTTCGCGTTGTTGAACCACTTGACCTTACCGGTAATTCTAGGCATAGCTGACGAATCCTCCTAACGATTCGGTGAAAAGGGTAAGCCGGAGACATGGGAAACTCTGAAAATCTCCAGCGCCCGCAAGATTGATCCACGAGCCGGCGCGTGCCCGCAACAAGGCACGCCCCCAAAACTCCAACACAAAAAATGCCCGTGTCCGACGGCCTGCGGCTTTAAAAGCCTTCTGGGCTCATCGTTCACGGACAGGGACGAAACCACTGCAACTTCATTGCTAATGCTTGCAAGTCTAACTCTCGGGCGGCTTTAAACCGCTCACGGTAGGAAACGACGGCGCATACTAAGCGAAAGCGCCCGAGAGTGTCAAGAACAAAATTCGCTCCGCTTCAATGGTTTGCCTGACCCTCGAAGCGGCAGCAGAGACCCTATCGCGGCGGCAAGTAGTGGAGCGGGCTGACCGGCAGGTCGTCGATCCTCACCTCGTAGTGCAGGTGCGGCCCCGTCGAGCGACCCGTTGAGCCGACCTCTCCCAACTCATCCCCGCGCTTAACTTCCTGCCCCACGCCAACCTCCAATTTAGAAAGGTGGCCGTAGCGCGTCGTCAATCCGTTGCCGTGGTCAATGACGATTGTTTGCCCGTAGCCGTTCTGCCAGCCAGCCTGAACGACCGTGCCGTCGGCGGGCGCGAACACCGGTGTGCCGCGCGGCGCAGCGATGTCCTGTCCGGGGTGAAACTCATTGCTTCCGCCGCCGAACGGGTTGCCGCGAAAGCCGAAGCTGTCGGTGGACTCTCCCTCGACGGGCCAGATTGAAGGGATGCGCGCGCGTTCTTTGAGTGCGGCTTCGTACTGCTGCATGTCTGCTTCGAGACGTGCGGCGCGTGATTCGAGCTTCTCGACCGAGGCCGCATCGAGTGCCGGGCCGCCCGCGCCGTGCGGGCTCGTGCCCTCCTCCTCTTCGTGCGAGACGCCCGACATCTCGGAGAGGCGGCGCGTGGCGTCTTCGATGGCGTCCACGCGGTTTTCGAGTTTCTGTAGCTGCTGGCGCTGGCGCTCGTTCTCCATGCGCAGGCGGTTGTTCTCCTGCTCGATGCGAAGGTGGACGGCCTGCTGCGTCATCCCGTAGACGCCGTATGCGGCGGCGCAGAAGAGGAATGTGACGACGAGTGCGCAGACCTTCACCCAACGCTTATGAACGTAGAAGCGTCGAGCGTAGGAACGTGAACGCGAGGTTTTAGAAACGATGAAAGCGTAAAAACGCTCGTCTCTATTCATCGGAGTGTGCTCCTTGGGCGCTCCGTCCGCGCGGCCCTACATCGAGGGGTTAGGCACACGGATGAACGCGAAAGGCACTGTCTGCCGAAAGAAGGCGACGAGTGCGAAAGCTATTGATTTACCGGGTTCTTGTTTGCGAGACCCTTCCTGAAGGTGCTGCCGAGGCCCGTCTCCCGGTGATACAGCGAAGACCGGCATCTTGTTTGGGGCTGCACAAGGAGCTAGAAACTAGCACAGGGTTTTCTCGATTGCAAACCGTGGAAGCGGCGTTTGTGAAGCGGCTTTGATGGATTGTACGACAGCGCCACTCTCATCAATCAAGAATCCGCCGCTTCGCAATCGAAAGCGCCCGCCACCTCAAAGCCCCTTTGCGGGCTCGGGCGGCGGGCGCTTCTGCTGCGAACAGTCGCGACGGTGACAAGGCGCGCTCGCGCTTAAATTCCTTCGGCTTCGCGGCGGCGGCGGTTGCGCGCGCTCAGGTACGTGATGACGATGAGCAGCATCAGCCCGATGAAGGCGATGACGATGCCGATTTTAAGGACGAACATCAGGAAGCCAACGAACACAATAAGTTGCTTGACCAGCACGATGAGCAGCGCGATGAGCGCCACGATGCCGCCCAAGCGTCCCGTCGCCATGAGAAAACCTGACATCTCGTAAATCTCCTTCCGTGTTCTGAACGCTACAGCCCGCGCCTCTTGCGGCCGGGGAACATCTTAACAGAATTTGAATGATCTAGAAGCGCGGCTCGCTCGGCCACCCGCCGACCGGCTCGCGCGAAGAGACCTGCGTCACCATCTCGCCCGTCCCGAAGCGCGTCACCTCCGAGGGAAGCGAGCCCGTCATTCCGCCGACCACCGAAGGCGGTCGCGTGAAAGAGTCGAAGCTCGGCACCTCGCGCCGTGTGCGGCGCGAGCGCGCCCAGTCGAAGAGCATGTATGCGCCCAGCAGGACGAGGACGACGGGCAGAAACTCGCGCACGGGCAGTTGCACGTTGAAGAGCGTGTGGAGCAGGAAGACCGTGCCGAGCGTCATCATCGTCACGGCCCATGCCAAGGGGTTCCCGTAGAGGCGGCGCGCGATGGCGTCCTGTTCGGCCTCGGGCGCGAGCCCCGAGCGAATGAGTTGCGCTGTGCGCACAGCGTCAACCGCGGCGAAGAGCCAAGTGCCGATGATGCCGAGGACGAAGAAGGCCGTGCCGTCCGTGATGGTCGCCATCTGGAAGAAGCTGGCGAAGATGGTGAAGTGAACGAGCGCCTTCGAGGTCTGCCCGTTGTAGGCCGCG
>JAVXWN010000177.1:0-19697 GCA_032230645.1 Acidobacteriota bacterium
CGGGCATCACGGGCGCGCCGGGGAAGTGCCCCTGAAAGAAGTGCTCGTTGATTGTCACCTGCTTGATGCCGACGATGCGGAGGCCCTGCGTCAACTCGATGATGCGGTCAACGAGCAGAAACGGATACCTGTGCGGCAGGATGTCCTGAATGGCGCGCGTGTCGAGAACCGTTTCCATAATAGAAATCACAAATCGTAAATCGCGAATCGTGAACCGTGGCCGGCCCGCCCGCAGCTCCGTGCGATTAGCACCGGAGTCGCGGCGGCTGCAACCACGATTCACGATTCACGACTTACGATTGACGGCTCTTAGCGAGTGCCCGGCGGCGTGGCCGCGGCCGTCGAGGCCGGGTTGCGCTGGTTGTAGTCGGCGATGAAGGCGTCGGTGATGTCAACGGCATTGTTGACGACCATCATCGCGTTGCCGGTCTTGCTCACGTCGAAGACGAGCGTGATGCCGCGCTGCGCGGCGAAGGCCTGAAGCGCGTTGCCGACATCGACGAAGATGGGGTCGGTCAACTCCTTAACCCTCTTCTCAAGCGCGCGCTGGCCGTCCTGCTGCTGGCGCTCGATGTCGTTCTTGAGCGTGTCGGCCTGATCGGCCTTAGCGGCCAGAGCCTTCTGATCGGCCACCGCCTTGGTGTCGTTGATCTCCTTGACCAGAGCATCGTAGCGCGTGCGCATCGTCTGCAACTGGTCGCGTCGCGGCTTGAACTCGCGCTCGACGACTTGGAAGGCAGCCACAAGACGCGAGATACCCGCCTTCTGGTCAGAGAAGGCATCCGAGTCGATGATGGCGATCTTGCCGTCGGGGACGGGCTGAGCGACAGCACCGGGAACGGGTGCGGGGCGCGGCGGCGCTGTACGACCGGCGGGCTGGGTCTGTGCGCTCACCGAGAGCGCGGCGAAGGCCGCGAGGATGGTGGCGGCGAACAAAGTCTTAACCGTGGCTTTCATGATCTTTCCTGTACTGCTCCTTAACTGGGTTTCAGGGCGAACGACTCATGCGGCCGCGCCCACGTAGTTTCGAGTCCTAAAATCTAGAAGGTGCGACCGATGCTGAACCGGAAGACCCTCTTCTTCTCCAGCACCAACGTGCTCTGAGCGTTCGGATTGTACGCGTAGATGAAGCGGAACGGCACGTTAACAACAGGCATTTGGATGCGCAACTCTACGCCGAGGCTGGATCGGTAGTCGCCGATTTTCGAGAAAAGGCTCTGCGAGATGCGCGCCACCGTGTTCGTCTGCGCCTGCCCGCGCAGGAAGAGCGGCTGAACGCCGAAGGGCAGTCCCGTCAGCGGGTCTACGGGGCCGTTGCGTTGAAGCTGCGACACCTCCTCCTTCGTCAGCAGGCGGTCGCCCTGCACGAGCAGCGCCGTCTGTAGCGTCCCCGAAGTCGGGTCGGCGAAGGTTGAAAAGGAGGCTGTGGCAAGCTGCGGGTTGCGGCGCGCAACCAGCGCACCGAGGCCACCCGTGCGGCCGAGGAAGGGCTGGTCGGTAAGAAACTGGGTCGAGAAAGTCTGATCGCTGCCCGTCGAGAGGTTGAAGGCCGAGCCGATGTCGGCGAAGGCCGCCATCGAGACGGGGCCGAAGATCGGGACGCGATACTCGAAGTTGCCGAGCAACTGCGTGTCGCCTCCGAGGAAGCGGAAGTCGCGTGCAATCTGGACGGAGTTCGTTCCCGTCGAGCCTGTAAAGGTGCCGAGTTGGACGAGTTGCTGCTGAAGCGTCGCGGGCAGTCCCGCGACGGCCGTGGCGTCGCCCGTTCCGTTCGAGGCGACCGACACGTTCTGCGAGGTGACGAAGACATCGAGCGGCGCGATGGGACTGATCGAGCGGACGTTGTAACCACGGATGGTGAACTCGTCGCCGAGGTAGAAGCGCTCGTAGATGGGAACGCCGTTGACGAACGAGAGCGAGCTGGCCTGCGCGGCGGCAATCTTGGGCGTGATGCCAAAGCTGCGGACGTGACCGGCGACGATGCGGAAGCCAAAGACCTCCGGATGCTCCGAACGCTTGCGGCGCACGGGCATAAACGAGATATAGGAGGCGGTCGGCTCGATTGTGCGCACGTCGCCGAGAAGCCCTGCGAGCGCGACCGAGAGCGAAACCTGTTTGCCGCGCGTCGGGTCAATCGTGCCGTTGCGCGTGTCGTAGACGAACGAGGGCGTCACGCGGCTGGTCATGATGTCCGGCTGCGCGAAGACGACGGGGATGAACGTGTTCGGGTTGTTCTGCTCGTTGACCGGCGGCTCCTTGATCGAGGTGCGCGAGAAGGAGTAGGAGATGCCGATGCGCGAGGCGCGCGCGATCTGGACGAGACGACGGCCGCGCGGTCGCCAGAACTCTGAGAGCGGCGAGGTCGCGAAGAGACTTCCGCCCGTCGTGTTCTGCGTGAACAGATTCTCCTCACTGGTTGTCAGGAAGTCGGTCTGAGAGCCGAACGCCCCCGTCAAAGCGTTGATGTTCTGCGACAGCGAAGTGCCCTCGCCGAAGAACTTGACCGACTGGGTGAAGAGCGAGAAGCCGACCGAGATGGGACGGTCTTTGACGTAGGGCTCTGTGAACGAGAAGAGGATGGACTTCTGGCGGTTGCCGAAGGCGAACTGGAACGAGAGCGATTCGCCGCGCCCCAGAAGATTGTTCGTCGAATAGTCGAGCCCGAAGAACGAGCCGCCGATGCCGGACAGTCCGCCGTTGAAGGCGATCTGGTTGCGCCCGCGCTCGGTAACGCGGAGGTTGATGTCAACCTCGCCCGTCTCTTCGTTGGGGCGGAACTCGGCGTCCTTCTCCTTGTCAATAGGGTCGAAGAAGCCAAGCTGGTTGAGCTTCAGAACAGAGAACTCCCACAGCGAGCGGTCGAAGATGTCACCCTCGTTGACCGCCACCTCGCGCCTGAGCACGTTGTCGCGCGTGTACGTGTTGCCGAGGAACTCAAGGCGGCGCAGCGTGAACTGCTTGCCTTCGTTGATGGTGATGGTGAAATCGGCTATCCCTTCGTCGGGCTTCTGCGGGCTCGGGCGGAAGGCCGGTGTAATGTCAGGCTCATACTGGATAAAGCCCGAGCGGCCGTAGAGGTTTTTCAAGTCCTCGTAGACGGCTTTGCCGATGCGCTGGCCGTTGGCGATCTCGCCCGGCTTGAGCCCGATGACCTGACGTATCACTTCCTCGGAGTAGATCGAGTTGCCCTCGATCTTGATTTCGCCGAGGCGGTAGAGCTTGCCCTCGATGACGGGAATCGTGACGCGCAGGCCCTCGTCGGTCGAAGAGATAATCGGCAGCGGCAGGATGGGGAAGCCCGTGCGCCGGGGGCCTAAGCCCTCCACGCGCGGCTCGCCCGTGCGCGCTTCGAGGTAGCCCTTCGAGCGCATGTAATCAACGACGTTCTTGCGCAGGTCGTAGTCGAGCTTTTCGAGATGGAGGATGTCCTCTCCCCTGAAGCGCGAGATGAGTCCCGCCTCCTTGACCAGCTTCATCGAGGAGCGCAACTCGCCGTCTGAGAAGTGCTGGTTGCCTTCGAACTGTATGTCCACGACGCGGACACGGTCGCCCTCGTCCACGTTGAAGGTCAGCGCGACCGAGGTCTGCGAGACCTCTTCAACTTTGGGATCGATTGTGGCGTTCGGGTGGCCGTGCTGCGCGAGCAACTCCTTGATGACGCGGCGGGCGGTGTTGACCTTGACGGGGTCGAAGGTCGTCTCCTTGGAGACGCCGACGCGCTGTTCGCGGAACTCTTTGAGCACGTCCGCTTCGCCTATGCTTTTGAGTCCCTTGAAGGTCAACTCGCGGATGACGGGCAACTCCTCGACGAAGAAGATGACGATCTTGCCGCCGAGCGGGCCGTCGGTCGTGGCGACGCGCGTCTTGGTCTTGTCGAAGAAGGGGAGGTTGAGGAGCGCCTGAAGGTCGCGCGCGATCTGATCCGGGTTGTATACATCGCCCTTGCGCGTTTGCACGTGGTAGAGCACGTCCTCGTCGCGCAGGCGGCGATTGCCCTCGACCTGAACGTCCTCGACCAGTTTTCGCTCCTGCTGCGCGGTGGGCGCGGGTGTCGGCTCCTGTGCGTGGGCGCTCGCCGTGGCGGGCCGCGCCATTTCGAGGAGCAGAGGACAGCCCACGAGGGCCGCCACGAGACAAATCCAGGGCGCGCGAATTCGCATAAAGTTAATTGTGACCTCTTGAATTACGGTCGAATGAATTCGGGAGACTTTATAGAGAAAAATTCGTCGAGAATTTTCGGCCACGCGCGGCGCAGACGGCCCCGAAATCTTCGGCCCCAAGGCGTCAAAGGTTGTAGAACAGGCGAAACTTGGATTCACCCCGGACGCCCTACCGTTGCCAACCGCCGAACCCCTGCAAAGGGGCGCATTATAAATGACGAAACGGCCAATCTCCAACCGCAAAGTAGCCAGTAGACATTAGCCAGCAGTCAGTAGGAAGAGAAATACGGCGTATTTCCTACTGACTGCTGGCTAATGTCTACTGGCTACTTTTTCAGTGAATCAGCAGCGCATCGCCCGGTTCTTCGACCACGGCGGGGCGGTACGTCAGCTCGCTGCCTTCGGGGTAGACCTCGATGACCGAAGCGCCCCCGAGCGTGCCCTGTATGAGCGCCTCGGAGAGAGGGTCTTCGACATACTTCTGAAGCGCGCGCCTGAGGGGGCGTGCGCCGTAGGAGCGGTCGGCACAAGTCTTCTCGACGATCCAGCGCTTGGCCTCGACGGTCAGGCGGACTTCGAGCCCGCGCCGGCTCAAGGTTCGGTTCAACTGCTCGACCTGTAGGCCGACGATCTCCAACAACTCGTCGTCAAGAAGCTGGTCGAAGATGATGATCTCGTCGAGGCGATTGATGAACTCGGGGTTGAAGGTGTGCCGGACGGAGTTCATCACCATCTCCTCCATCTTCTCGCGCGAGGCATCGGCGTTGGCCTGAAAGCCCATCGTGCCCTTCTTCTGGATGTAGCGCGCCCCGATGTTCGAGGTCATGATGATGATGGCGTTCTTGAAGTCAACCGTGTTGCCGAGTGCGTCCGTCAGTATCCCGTCCTCGAAGACTTGCAGCAGGACGTTGAAGATGTCGGGGTGCGCCTTCTCGATCTCGTCGAAGAGAAGCACGCAGTAGGGCGAGCGCCTGATGCGCTCGGTCAACTGCCCGCCCTCTTCGTGGCCGACGTAGCCGGGGGGCGAGCCGATGAGCTTCGAGACCGAATGCTTCTCCATGAACTCAGACATGTCGAAGCGTATCATCGAGCGTTCCGACCCGAAGAGAAACTCGGCCAGGCTTCGCGCGACTTCGGTTTTGCCGACGCCCGTGGGCCCGAGGAAGAGGAACGAGCCGACGGGACGGTGCGGGTTCTTCAGCCCCGCGCGCGAGCGGCGAATCGAGCGTGCGAGCGCCGAGATGGCCGGACGCTGCGCGATGACGCGGCCTCGCAACTCCTCTTCGATGCGCAGGAGCTTCTGCGTCTCCTCCTCTTTGAGCGATGTGATGGGGATGCCCGTCCAGCGCGCGATAACCTCTTCGATGTCGTCCTTTGTGACCTCGACCGACATAATCATCTCTTCATCGTCTTCGGGCAGACGCACGGAAGAGAGCGCGCGACTGTATGAGCCACGGCCGTCGTAAGAGTTGTAAGAGGAGGAGCCACCACGCCCCGCGTCCGACGAAGGCTCGCGCCTGACGCGCAGCTTGACGCGCGCGCCTGCTTCGTCAATCACGTCAATGGCCTTGTCGGGGAGGAAGCGGTCGGGAATGTATCTGTTCGACTGGTAGACAGCGGCCTCGATGGCATCGTCGGTGTAGCGCACCTGATGAAAAGCTTCGTAGCGCTCGCGCACGCCGTCGAGAATTGAGACGGCCTCCTGCTCGCTTGGCGGCGGAACCTTGACCGCCTGAAAGCGTCGTTCGAGCGAGCGGTCTTTCTCGATTGACTTGCGAAACTCGGCGGGCGTGGTCGCGCCGATGCATTGTATCTCGCCGCGCGAGAGCGCGGGCTTCAGGATGTTCGCGGCGTCGAGCGAGCCCTCGGCGCTTCCCGCGCCAACGAGCGTGTGCAACTCGTCAATGAAGATGATGTACTGCGGGTTCTCGATCAGCTCGCGCATGATCTGCTTGAGCCGCTCCTCGAACTGGCCCCGATACTTCGTGCCCGCGACGATTAAGCTGAGGTCGAGCGAGAGTATCCGCTTGTTCTCCAAAAACGAAGGCACGTCGCCGCGGATGATGCGTTGCGCCAGGCCCTCGACAATCGCGGTCTTGCCGACACCGGGCTCGCCGATGAGCACGGGGTTGTTCTTCGTGCGGCGGCAGAGGATTTGGACGACGCGCTCGATCTCGGCTTCGCGACCGACGAGCGGGTCGAGCTTGTCGTTGGCGGCGTCGTCCGTCAGGTCGCGCGAGAACTCGGCGAGATGCGGCGTCTCCTTCTTCTGCGCGGCGCGCGGGTCGTTGCCCGAAGAGCGCGAGACCTCTTCGCGCACGGCGTTCAAGCGCAAGCCCCGCTCGTAGAGAATCTCGGCGGCCATCGAACGCTCTTCGCGCAGGAGCCCGAGCAGAAGGTGTTCCGTCCCGATGTGGCGGTGCTGGAGGCGGTCGCTCTCCTCGTGCGCGAAGGCGAGCACGCGCTTGGTCTCGGGCGCGAGCGGCAACTCGACCGAGGTGGAAATCTTTTCACGTAAGGGCGCGCGCCCTTCAATCTCTTTGCGGATGGCTTCGAGCGAGGTCTGCGCACGCGCGAGGAATCGCGCCGTCAGCGTCTTGTCCTCGCGCATCAGGCCCAGCAGGAGGTGTTCGGGCTCGATGGCGGGCGCGCCGAACTGAGAGGCCTCGTACCGCGCGAAGAAAATGACCCTTCGCGCCTTCTCCGTGTATCGCTCAAACATAAAAGGCTGTTTCCGACCGGCAGATAAGGACGTTCGCTTTCGAGTGCGGCGCGCGCCCGTGAACCTCGGGAGAGTCCCGAGACGCAACCGCACGCGCATTATAACTGAAACGCGCGGCGGATGTCAGATTTAAAGCGGGGCCGGGTGCCGGTAAAAATTTTGCCCTCAGACCTGAGCGCCAGCTTAAGAGATGATGTTCTACCCGGCCCCCTCTTCGATTCGTCCTTCGTGCAGCCGCATTCGTCGGTCGCAGAGACGTGCGAGTCGTTCGTTGTGCGTGGCGACGAGGACACAGGCGCGCGCCTCGCGGCAGAGTTCGAGCAGGAGCGCGCCCACTTCATCGCCCGTGCGCGCGTCGAGGTTCCCCGTCGGCTCGTCAGCGAGGACGAGGCGCGGGCGCGTGACGAGAGCGCGCGCGACGGCCACGCGTTGCTGCTCGCCGCCGGAAAGCTCTCCCGCGACGTGCGCCGTGCGCGCATCGAGTCCGACCCTCGCAAGCATCCGGCGAGCCTCCGCGCGAGCCTCACGCCAACCACGCCGCGCGACCAAGAGCGGCAGCGCCACGTTCTCTTCAGCCGAGAGGTCTCCGAGCAGGTGATGAGATTGAAAGACGAACCCGACCTCCGTGCCGCGCCAGCGCGCGAGCGCGGCAGCGTCCGCCCCCTTGATGTCGAACGAGCCGAGCCGCGCCTCGCCTTCGTCCGCCGCTTCGAGCCCGCCGACGATGTGCAGCAGCGTCGTCTTCCCCGCGCCCGATGCACCAATCACCGCCGTCATCTCGCCCGCCTTCAACCCGAACGAGACGCCGCGTAAGACCTCCAACGCCCCACCCGACGGCTCGGGGAAAGCTTTGCGAAGGCCGGACAAGAAGAGTTCGTACTCCAGATTCTCTCTTTCGTTCATTCGTATCGTAAGACTTCCGCGGGTCGCACGCGCGCTGCCTGCCAAGCCGGATAGAGCGTGGCAAGCAGGCTGACGACGAAGGCCGCGAGCGCGGGCCAAACTACATCGCTTGCATGCGGGTGCAGCGGCACGGCGCTTAGCGAGTAAACGTCCGCGGGCAGGCGTATGAGCTTGAAGCGGTCTGCGGCGAAGCACGCGCAGAGGCCGAGCGCAGCGCCCGCGAGCGCCCCCACCACGCCGACGAGCGCGCCTTCGATCATGAAGACCAGCGTGACGCTCAACGCGCGCGCACCGAGGGCGGTGAGGACTGCGATGTCCGCGCGTCGCTCGACGACGACGAGCGCGAGCGTTGTCGTGATGTTGAGCGCCGCAACGATGGTAATGAGCATGATGATGAGCGCCACCGTTCGCCGCTCAAGCGCGAGCGCCTCGAAGAGCGGGCGGTTCGCCTCGCGCCAATCAACGGTCGTCCATCCCGCGCCCAACGCCTCGCGCACGCGACGCGCGACCTCGCCCGACTCATCCATGTCGCGCGCCTCGATGCTGACGACGACTGACGATGGCTGCGCGGCTTCGACGACCGGGACGTTTTCGAGCGACAGGTAAGTCCACGCCGAGTCGTACTCGTAGAGCCCGGAGCGGAACAGCCCCGCGATGCGCACGCGTTGCGCACGCGGCTCGAACGCTTGCGACTCCGGCGTGACCACGCCCGACAAGACCCAGCCCTCGTCGCCGACTTCGTTGAGCCCCGTGCGCGTCGCCAACTCTTCACCGATGACGATTGGCACAGTCCCGTTCGTCTGCTCCACGGCCTTCGCTACGGGCTCTTTTTCGATGACCTGCGATTCGGGAATTTGAAAGAGCGCGTCCATCTGTCCCTTAGTCAAAGTGCCCTGCACGTCGGCCCGCGCGCGCGCCGAGCGTGCGTCCAAGCCGCGCAGCAGTGTGTAGGTCGCGCCCCGGGGGCCGCTGAGCAGTGCCCCTTCGTAGGTTGTCGGCGCGGCGTCGCGTACGCCCTCGACCGCGCGCACGCGCGCGACCACGCGGCGCGCGTCATCCACACTCATGCCGCCTTCGCGCGCAAGCGTTACGTGCGCGGTGCCGCGCAGGATTTTATCGCGCAGCTCGTCACGAAAACCGTTCGCCAGCGCCAGCGCCACGACGAGCGACGCCACCCCGCACGCGATGCCGACGACGGCCGCCAGCGCAGTCCAACGCGCCACGCGCCGCCCGCGCCGCACGCGCAAGTACCTGAGCGCGAGAAAGAGTTCGTAGGGCATAGACAGTCAGCAGTAAGCAGTGAGCGATGAGCAGTAGTCAAGCTCCCCGCACGCGTTGTGGCCGCAGACCGCTCATCACTCACTGCTCACTGCTTATCGCTCATCATTCATCACTCATCATTCACTGCTCACTGCTTACTTCGACGACAGCGACCCACTGGCCTTTTCTCTCTTCATGAAAGACGACGTGGCCGCCGAGGATGCGTGCCGCCTCTTCGAGTTCGAGCCCGCCGTGCGTCGAATAGAGCAGCGCCAAGTCATATTCCGTCTTTTGTCGCGCGGCCTGCTCAAGCGTATCGCGCAGGAAGTTCTCGACCGCGAAGACTTTCAGCGTGCGGCGCGCGTAGCCGTAGTAAGGGTTGCGCAGCTCGTCCGTCGCGGGCCACGACGTGAGCACGCGCGCCTCGGCGTGCGCGTCTTCGATGAAGTGCGCGGCGTCGCGATGCAACAGGACGAAGTCGCGATAGGCGAGGTTCTCTTCCCACGGGAAGCTGTAAGAGGGATTGACCTCCGAGCGGTACACGAACGCGGCGCAGACCAGCGCGACCGCGAGCGGCCACGCGGGCACACGCCGCCAGAGCGTCGAGACCCAGATGAGCATAACGAGCGGCAGCACGGGCAGCATGTAACGCGCCAGCACCGCGCCGCCCACGACCGAGAGCGCGACTACGTGCGCGACGATGAGCGCGGCGAAGAGCATCTGCACGGGCACGGCGATGCGTTGTCGCTCGATACGGCCATCGCGACGCGGCTTTAGAAACATCGAGGCGAGACCCGCGAGCGTCAACGCCCAAAGGTTCATGTGATAAGTGACGTGGCCGAGCCTCCGCCACACGGTGTCGAGCACGCGCGTGAGATTCAAAGTTGACTCGACGTTGTAACGGAAGTATTCCGGGTTGCCGAAGAAGTAGCCCGTGCGCGAGTGATGATACGTGAGCCACAAAGCGAGCGGCACGCACGCCGCCAGCAGCACAAACGAATGCCAGACCGGACGCCGTTCGATGCAGACGAACCGAGCGAGCTTTTCGTTCCTACTCAACAGCGAACACAACAACTCCCACCCGCACAGCGTCAAAGGCACGAGCACCGCCGTTTCCTTCGCGAGCGCCGCCATTGCAAACAGGAAAATGCACAAAACACGCCGGAAATGCGTCCTTTTCGACTTATGCGGTCTTTGTTCGCCAGCGTGCAGCGTCGTTGTGTCGTCCTGCAACGACGTAACAACTCGTGACGATGATGTATTGCCGCCTTGCAATAAGATATTGTCGCTCTGCAATAAGGTATTGCTGCCTTGCAATGACGTATTGTCGCTTTGCAATGACGTATTGTCGTGCTGCAACGACGTAACATCGTCTTGCAATGACGTAACATCGCTTTGCAACGACGTTGTGTCGTTCTGCAATGGCGTTGTGTCGCTCTGCAATGGCGTTGCATCGTCTCGCAACGATGTTGCGCCTAGTGCGTCGTTCGGCGGAGTTGTGGCGTTTGTTCGCGCCCGCGCAGGCTCTTTAACCGCACTCGTGGGCAGATAGAAGACGAGCGCCCAGACCGTGAGCGCCGCCACCATCATGTCGAGATGCGCGAGCGAGCTTTGCGCGAAGAAGACCGGATAGAGCGCCGTGCAGAGAACGGTCGCAGCGGCCACGCGCGCGTTCGCCACGCGCTCCGCAAGGCGGAAGACGCCCGCGAGCGCGAGCGCCGCGACCGCGAGCATCGCCACGCGCGCGACCTCGATACGAAAGCCGAAGAGCCTCCAAGCGAGAGCCAGATAAGTCATCACGAGCGGCGGGTGCGCGTTCGAGAGCGTCGAGTGCGGGATGAACGCGCCGTCGGCGTAGATGTCGCGCGCGGCCGGGATGAAGTAGCCTGCCTCGTCCCAGTAGTAAGGAAGACGGAGCAGCGTCAGGTGCAGGGCGAGCAGCGCGACGAAGGCAACGAGGAAGACGAACGGCGTGCGAAGCTTGCGTGTCAAGAGTGCGTGTGTGTTGCGGTTACGTGTGTATTGCGTGTGCGGTGCGTGTTGCGTGTATGCGTGCCCGGCGCGGGGTCGGCGGCACGCGAAGGTCGTCAGCTTTCCTTGGCGGGCGAGTCGTCGGTCGGCGTCAGCGACTCGATCAATTCGTGTTCGAGCGAGGGCTCGGGGCGCTTGACCATCGTCAGGCGGTTGCCGCGCTCGTTGTACTCGACCTGATCCATGATGTTGTAGATGAGGAGCACGCCGCGCCCCGACGCCTTGAAGAGATTCTCGGGGTCGCGCGGGTCGGGAATTTCGTTGACATCGAAGCCCTCGCCCTCGTCCTCGATGGTGAAGCGCGCCTCCTTCGTCGAGAGGTCGGCGGTGATGCGGACGAGCTTCTGGTGGTCGTGCTTGTTGCCGTGCTTGACGGCGTTGACGAAGGCTTCGTCCAAAGCGATGAAGAGGTTCGACGCGTCGGGCTTAATCACCCCGAGCGCGGCGACGCGCTCAATCAGGTAGTGAAGCACGCCGTTCATCAAAGAGATGTCGCTCGGCAGCTCGAACTCGATGTGCTCGCGGACGTATGAGAGCACCTTCAAATCTTCGACGAAGCGCAGCTTGTAACCAAGCGTCTTCTCGACGATCTGCGACAGCTCCTCCTTATCGTAAGGCTTGCGCAGGTAGTTCGACGCGCCGAGCTTGAATGCTTTAACGATGCCTGCGTGCTGCGCCTCTTCCGAAGAGACGACGACGGGGACGAACAGTCGCTTGCGCTTTAGCTCCGAGACGATCTGGACGCCTGAGTCGGCGTACTCCGCGAGGTCGGAGATGATGAGGTCGAAGTCTTCGAGGTCTTCGCGGTCGAGCGCCTCCGCGCGGTCGGCGGCCGTCACGACCTCGTGGCCGAGCCCCGCGAGCGCGTCGGCCAGAACGGTGCGTAGCTCGGCGTTCCCTTCAACGATAAGGATCCGTCGTCTGTCCATCCGAAACTTTTTTCCGCAAGCCTTGAAAAACGGGGAGGGCGCGAAAAAGCTCCTGCTTCACTGCGGATTCCAAAAGCTTTCCGCCAACGCTGTACGACGCCGGGGCGGGTGTCGGTTTCAAAATATATCACACCCACCGTTGCGCCGGGAGCGCGGGCTAGTGTGCCCGCGCTCCCGGCGATTCACTGCCGTTCGTAGTCTATGTCTTCGATGAAGCGGCGCGCGACGGGCACGCGCGCAGTCTTATTGGAGACGAGGGCGGGGTCGCGCCGCCCTCGCGCGGGGCCCGTCTTCTTCGTGACGCGCACGCCCGTCAAGTAGTTGGTGCTCGTCGTGGTGCTCGCGCCGTTCAGACGGTCGTAGTCGTTTACGTCCTCGCCGATGAACAGGAAGCGCGCCGAGGCGGCGTCGTAGCGAAAGCGTTGCGTGAGGTCTGTCGCCTCGCGCGAGCCGCTAAGCTGGTTAACGTTGAGCACGCCCTTCTTAATCTCGATCTGGATGTTGCCGCCCGCCGGGTCGCCGAGCACGCCTGCGCAGAGCGTGCAACCGAGAATTTTGGCGGCGACGGCCGCGCGTTTGAAGCCGCCGCCTGCTCTTGCGAGGATGATGACGAGCGCGCGGTAACGCGTGTTGAAAGTCCCGTCCGCGGCCTCGGCCGGTAGGTCTTCAACGAGGCGGAGCACGGCGTCGGGCGTGCCGTCGTTGTTAAGGTCGCCGCGCGTCTCGCCCTCGTCGCCCTCCAGCTTCCACCCGCGCGGCACGAAGTCGCGCGCCGTGCGCCCCTCTGCGGGGACGAGCTTCGGGTCGAGGTATCGCCGCACGTCATCCTGTCGCGCCGTAGCGCCCGACGCGCCCAAGAGCGAGAGCAGAAGAACCGCCGACATGATGAATGCTTGCATCCCTTTTCGTCCTTCTTTTTTCAAGCGCCGAAGGGCGCGGGCTACTGTTCTTGTCTCTGTAAAGAGGCGCGAGCCTCAAGAAGTTTCGCCTTCGCCTGTGAGCAGGCGTTCAAGCTCTTGCGTCGTGGGGAGCGCGGTGCGTGCGCCGAGTGCGCGGCACTTGAGCGCGGCGACGGCGCATCCCAACGTCAGGCAGCCCTCTATCTCTTCGCCGCCGAGCAGCCCGTAGATGAAGCCCGCGTGGAAGGCATCGCCCGCGCCCGTCGTGTCTCGGCAGCCACCCGGCACGGCGAAGGCTCGCGACTCGACAAACCGGCCTTCATGATAGACGACCGCGCCGCGCTCGCCCAAAGTCATGCCGACGACCGCCTCGGGCCTTAGACGCAGCTTCGTCTCGACGAGGGCCGCGCGCTCGTCTTCAAGCCCGGTCAGGCGGCGCGGGAACTCCTTCGACGAGATGAGCACGTCAACATGCGGCAGAAGCTCCGCGAGCCCGTCATAGATGTTGTCAATGTCGAGCGAGACGACGGTGCCCGCCTCGCGCGCCTCGCGCGCAAGCACCGTGCAGGCGCGCGGGTCGTGCGCGTCCATGTGAAGCACGCGGCCACGTGCGGCAAATCCGCGCGGCGCTTCGTCGGCGCTGTAGCCAAGTCGCTCGTCTCTGTCCCAGATGACCGTGCGCTCGCCCGTGCGCGCGTCGATGAGGATGAACGCAATCTGGTTGCGCGCGCCTTCGACGACTTCGGCGAACTCGACATTGACGCCTTCGGCGCGCAACGCCTCGAAGCCGAAGCGACCCGCATCATCCGAGCCGAAGCGACCCGCGTATGCCGTGCGCAGCCCGAGCCTTCGCAAGGCCGTCAATGCGCTCGCGGTCTGCCCACCCGCGCCGCGCTCGTGCGCGACGAGTCGAATCTTGGTATCGAACTCGGGATAGTGCGGCACGACGACGAGGTGGTCTACGGCGTTGAGGCCGAAGCCGACGGCGTCGAACTCTCTGGCAGGCGGGGGCTCGAAGGGGAATCGCACGCATGCTCCTCTTTGAAGATCGAGCGAGAATGTAGCAACTTCTCCGCGAAAGGTGAAATGCGACCGCGCACCACCAAGTTACCGTAGGCGCGTGCCGGTGCGCTAAACTGTTTCTTGAATCCACAGCGTTACGAACGAATCAGCAGGGTGAAGGCTTTGACGCTCGAAGAGAAACTAAAGAACCTGCCCACGTCGCCCGGCGTCTACCTGCATAAGGACGAGGCGGGAAAGATTATCTACGTCGGCAAGGCGAAGAATTTGCGCAACCGCGTGCGGTCTTACTTTCAGTCGGGGCGCGGGCACGACCGGAAGACGCGCGAACTGGTGCGGCGCATCACAGACCTTGAGTTCATCGTCACCGACACGGAGGTCGAGGCGCTCGTCTTAGAGTCGAACCTCATCAAGCAGCACAAGCCGCGCTACAACATTCTGCTCAAGGACGACAAGCAGTATCCGCATCTCAAGCTCACCATCTCGGAAGCCTTCCCGCGCGTGATGATTACGCGCCGCATACAGCGCGACGGCGCGCTCTACTTCGGCCCGTTTCTTCCGGCCTCGCTCGCGCGCCGCACCATCGACCTCATCAACCGCACGTTCCAGCTTCGCACCTGCGACATCGAGATTGACGGCAAGCTTCCGCGCCCCTGCCTCGAATATCACATCAAGCGTTGCCTCGGCCCTTGCGTCAAGGACTTGTGCAAGCCCGACGAGTACGCCGAATCAGTCCGCGACGTGCGAATGTTTTTAGAAGGCAAGAATCGCGAGCTTGCCGACGAGTACGAGCGGCGCATGACGCACGCGTCCGACGAGATGCGTTTCGAGATGGCCGCCAAGTACCGCGATTTGCGCAAGACCGTGCTCGCCGTCTCCGAGCAGCAGAAGATGGCCGTTGCGCAGGATTTGGACGTTGATATCTTCGGCTTTCATCGCGAAGGCGCGCGGCTCGCGCTTCAGCTTTTCACGATGCGCGAGGGCAAGATCGTCGGTCGCCGCGAGTTCTTCTGGGAAGACTTGGCCGAAGATGATTCGTTCGACGCGGCTTCGTTTTTGAGCGACGTGCTGACGCAATACTATTCGACCGACTACGTGCCGCGCGAGATTCACGTCCCCGTTGATTTTGAAGACCGCGAGCTTCTGGAGAAGGCGCTCCGGGAGCGCAAAGGGCGGCGCGTGCGCATACTCGACCCGCAGCGCGGGCAGAAGCGCGAGATGATCGAGCTGGTCGAGAAGAACGCGCTCATCGCCTTCGAGCAACGCTTCCGCGTCTTGAAGCCTGACATGGAGCGCGTGCTCGAAGAGTTGCAGGAGGTCTTGGAGTTGCCGCGCTTCCCCGCGCGCATCGAATCGTTCGACGTGTCGAACATCTCGGGCGCGGAGAACGTCGCGGGGATGGTCGTCTGCGAGAACGGACGTATGAACCGGCAGGAGTATCGCAAGTTCAAAATCAAATCGGTCGAAGGCTCGAACGACCCCGCCTCGATGCGCGAGGCGGTCTTCCGACGCTACCGACGACAGCTCGACGAGTCGAAGCCGCTGCCTGACCTCATCATGATTGACGGCGGCAAGGCGCAACTCTCGGCCGCCGCCTCTGCGATGAGGGAGTTAGACCTTGAAGCAATCCCGGTCATCGGCGTCGTCAAACCTCCGCGCCGTCACAACGAGGTCTCGCACCTTTTGATGAAGGGTCGCGAGAGCGAGCCCATCTACCTCGACTCGCACTCGCCCGTCCTGCGTCTCATCCAGTTGATACGCGACGAGACGCACCGCACGGCCGTCACATATCATCGCAAGCGGCGCGAGCTTCGCGACTTCACTTCTGAGTTGACGGCCATCCCCGGCGTCGGCGAGCGTCGAAAGAACAGCCTGCTTCGCAACCTCGGCTCTATCAGCAAGGTCGCCGTGGCGTCGGTCGAACAACTCTCGCCCTTCGTCGGCCGCAAGACAGCCGAAGAGATAGTCGAGCACTTCCGCCGCCAGCGCGTGCTTGCCGAAGGCGGCGAGCCTGACAACGATGACGCCACGAGCCACGTCGCTACGGCCGACATATCGAGCACCAGCGCGCCGTCCGGCGAGGCCATCATCATAACCACTCGGTCGGGCGAGGTGGCGGGACTTCATCACCCCGATGACCCAACCGTCATGACCGACGAGACCATCGCCGAAGAGCACATCGAGACCCGGCTCGTAGACCCCGAAGGCGACGCCGAAGACTTGCAACCCATCCGCTCGGTAGACCACGCGGGCGAGGTGCGCGCGCGTCGTAAGTCAACGCGCAAGCGCGGCGAGCGCTCGACCAATCCTCACGCCATCAAACGCGAAAAGCTTTCAGGCACCGACACGGGCGACGCCGAAAGCTGAGTGAAACTTAAGCCGTCGCGTTGAACTTCTCCCCGATGCGACTACGTCGCGCTCAGCTTTCAGCATCACGCTCGTCAGCCCTTGCGTCCTCTCTTGCCCGAACTCTTTAGTGCGCCCTTTGCGCCGCCCTTCTTGCTGCTCTTGCCACCGCTCTTGCCGCTTCCCTTTGATGCGGAGGCCGTTGTCGCGCGCGAGGCCGCTTTGGAAGCACGACCTGCGGCGCGGCTCGCGGACTTCGATGCCTTGCGCGCGACCTTAGCCGCTGACTTCGACGCCTTGCGTGCGACCTTGCGCGCGGACTTTGAAGCACGGCTCGCGGCGCGCGCAACCGTGCGCGAGGCTTCGCGCGCCGAACGCGTTGCGCTTCTCGCGGCGTCAACGGTCGTGTCCGTCGCGGCTGCGCCGACCTTCTTCGCGGCCTCGGCTTCGGTACGCATGAGCTTGGTGTTGTCGTGCGCGGCCGTCTCAATCGCCTTCTCGGTCGAAGGCGCGGGACGGACAAGCTCGCCCGCCGTCGGGCTCACGCTTGCGACCGCGCCCGAGGCAGTGTCGAGAGCCGTTGTCGTCAGGCTCGCGGCCTGTTCACCGGCCTGACCGACGAGTCGCGACGCCGTGTCCACGACCTCGCTCACGACCTTACGCGCGATGTCGAGCACGCCGCCGCCCTTCTCTTTCTTAGCCATCTTTACCTCCTCGACTCATCTTCATTCTCACATCATCGAATCACGTCACATCACGCCGCCTTCGCGGAAGCGTTCGAGCTGCGTGTCGGCGAGACGCTGTTGGCGCGCGTCGAGCAGCAGCTTGGCCGCCGCCGCGCCGAGGATGGCTCCAAAGCCCGCGAGCGCGAACAGGCCGCGATGCGTCGCCGCCCAAAGCTGCGGGCTCTTGTCCGACGAGCGTTCGTCGAAGGAGCCGCGCGCGCCGTGGTCGCCGGGCAGGGGCTCCCAAAGATTGTCGCGGCGGTCGGGCGCGACGGGCTCTTGCGTTTGCTGCGCGTCGTAACCGGTCTGCGCCAAATACCAGTCGGCGAAGCCCGGCGCGACCTTGTTGCCGACGATTGCCTTGACGGTCGGCCAGCCGACGTAAAGCTCGCGCCGTTCGTTGTGCGCCGCCCAGTAGACGGCGCGCGCGCCGACCTCGGGCTGATAGATGGGAGGGACGGGACGGGGCTCGCGCGGCAGGCGCGACTTGACCCAAGAGAACTGCGGTGTGTTCATCGCCGGAAGCTGCACCATCGAGACACGCACGTTTGACTTGTCGTGAAGTAACTCTGCCTGGAGCGAGTCCATGAAGCCCTGCACCGCGTGCTTCGCCGCGCAGTAGGCCGACTGCAAAGGGATGCCGCGATACGCGAGCGCCGAGCCGACCTGCACGATCACGCCCCGGTCGCGCGGCAACATCCGCTTGAGCGCCGCGAGCGTCCCATAGACGTAGCCGAGGTATGTCACCTCCGTGACGCGCTTGTACTCCTCCGGCTTCATCTTCCTGACCGGCGAGAAGACCGAGAGCATCGCGTTGTTGACCCAAACGTCTATGGGCCCAAGCTCGCGCTCGACTGCTTCGGCCGCGTGCTCGACCGCTTCGGCGTCCGATACATCAAGCGGAAGGACGAGCGCGCGCCCACCCAACTGTTCGACCTCGCGCCGGGCGGCTTCCAATCCGTCGCGCCCGCGTGCTATCAGCGCGACGTGCGCGCCGCGCCGCGCGAACTCGCGTGCCGTCGCACGCCCCACCCCGGCCGAAGCCCCCGTGATGACGACGACCTCCGGCCTCTTCGTCGGGTTACTCATTCCGAAAAACTCCCATGTCCCGCAAGATTGTTCGGCCGCTATTGTAACGCGCGTCTGTTTCAAACCGGCTACAAATTCAGGGCGGCGAATTTAAATGCGGGACGTAACTTCAGAGCACGCTCCCGTGCGCGTCGGAGTGCGCCGAGTCGTTGGTGATGGAGTTGGGCGCGTCGAGGTGCGCGCCGTCGTCAACGCCGACGCCGAGACGGCCGACCAGCTCGCCGCCGAGCCAGCCCGTCGCGCCCGCGAGCAGAAAGGCGACGATAGAGATGACGAGCGCGGCGGTCGTCGGCTGATGCGTCGTCGCCATCACGGGCGAGTTGTAGCGCATCCACAAACTCAGCGCGAAGAGCACGAGCACGATGAGGTTGCCGACGCCGTGCAGCAGCCCGACCGACTTGGCGCGCGTCCCCGTGGGGATGGCGAGATAGTCTATGAGTCCGAACGGCGCGGCGATGATGCCGCCGACAATCCCGGCGGCCATCATCCAGAAGGCGACGGTCGAGAGCGTGTTCGCCGTCGCCGTGTCGCTGACGAACAGATAGATGATGTCGAAGATAACGGCCGTCGAGAGCAGCCCGAACGGAAACGGTATCAGCATCTGGTGAATCGGGTGCCCGAGCGCTTTGGCTCTACTCTCCATAATTTTCCTCCTCGTTGTTCAAGCCGCTTCGTTGTTGACAGAGAAATCATTCGCTCAACTCACGCCGCATCTAACCGCAAAGATTTGTCCGCGAGTTGGCGTAATTCTTGAGGCGTCGTCGCGTAGCTGTCCACATTGACCGGGGCGTCGTTGGGGAGTTGGAATTTACAAGGGGAATCGTCGCTTTCAAGATACTTCTCCCATCGCGGGCTGTAAAGCATTTGCACGACCCCGGCGACGCTGCTCGCCTTTGAAAATTGCTATACTGTCTTCACATCTCAGATTTCACATCCAAGTAGTCGAGAGGGCGACACGTATGAGCAAGAGAAGAGCGGGCGCGGAAGCCGAGGACGAGCCCGAGAGCAAGGCGACACTCAAGCGACAGATGGAAGAGACGCGCGAGTCCATCAGCGACACGGTGGCCGAGATCAAGTCGGTCGTCACGCACCAGTACGAAGAGGTGCGCGAGACGGTTGACAGCGTGCGCGAGAGCGTCGGCGAGGTGCTCGACTGGCGCACCGAGTTCGAGCGCAACCCGCTGGTCTGGGGGGCGGGCGCGGTCTCAATCGGCATCCTCGTCGGCTTCGGCATCGCGCGCGCCTTTGACGATGAAGAGGAGCCGCGCGGTCGCGGTAAGAAGAAGCGCGTGAGCACGGGCGAGCACGTCGTCGCGGAGCTTTCCGGCTTTGCCGATGTCATCCTCCCGACCATCTCTTCAAAGGTCAAGGAGTTGTTTGGCCTCGACCTCGATGCATACCTGCGCGCCGCGCACGCGAGCAAGCCCGAGCGCAAGCGTGTTGCGTCGGGCTCGTCTCGCGCGACCAGTAAGAGCAGCGCCAAAAAAGGTGCGTCGAAGAAAGGTGCGTCAAAGAAAGGCTCATCAAAGAAGGGCGGCGTGCGCTCACGCGATTGAAGACGTGCGAGGCCGACTAAGATTGCGAGCCGCCGCGTTCGTGGAAAGATTCTCCAC
>JAVXWN010000205.1:0-5132 GCA_032230645.1 Acidobacteriota bacterium
CGCGCTCGAAGAGGCTCTGCGCACGGGGCGCGCGCCCGTCGCGGGCGGTAGTGGTGGTTCACAGACTCCGCCCGTCGTGCCGCCATCTTCGGCACCACCACGCCGTGGTATGGCAGGTGGTGGTGGCAGCGGCGCTTCATCCTTCGCATCGCCGGACAAAGGCGGAGCGCCCGAACCCGAACGACTCGCCACGAAGTCTGTCGAAGCAGAGGGCTCGGCCGCGACCTCCGCCGCCGCACCGCACATCAACGGGCGCACGCAGGCTCAGCCGAGCCCGTCCTATACCGCTCACGACAACAGCGCCACGGCGCGTCCCGCCGCGACACCGAACCTGAAGCTCGTGCCGACGGCTGCACAGTCAGGCGGCGCACCATCTTTCGCGGGCGGTGCCGCTGCGCGCGCATCCGACGCGCCCTTCTCGCTCTCGGACGGCGCGGGACTCTTCGAGGCGCAGCATCCCTTCGTCGAGGGCGCGCGTGCGGGCGAGGACAGAGTCGGCCAGCCCGTCGCGCTCACTCCGACGAAACAAGCGGGCACGCCCGTGCAAGCGACTGCCGCGAGCGCACCGCACGCAGGCGCAGTGACGGATGAGAAGGCGCACGCGCACTCTGCTTCTGACGACCCGGCTTCGGCCTTCAAGCGTGGACTTGAAGCACGCGGCAAGCTTCTACTTGTCGTGGCGCTCGACGGCGCGCGGCGCGTGTGGGTTGAGGACGAAGAGGTGCGCGTCGAGTTCACGCCCGAGGGCAAGCACCTGCGCGACACTTTGATGAAGCCGGAGAACATGCGACTGCTGCACGAGGTCTGCTGCGAGGCATTGGGGCGCGGCGTCGGCGTCGCGGTCAGGATGCGCGCGCCGGGCGAGAGGGAAGACGAACAACTCACGGCCGAGGACGAGTCGCGGCGCGAGCAACGTCTGATGCGCGAGCGCGTGGAGGGACATCCGGTCGTGCAGAAAATGCTCAAGACCTTCCGCGCAGAGATCGTCGAAGTGCGACGTACCGACGACGCGCCTTCTCCTCATCATCAGTGAGGCGTAACTCTTTGGCCGAACAAACGCGCGCGGGCGGGCGTATACCAGCCCGGAGGTAAAAGGACGATGCGCGACCCTTTGATTGCAGGCATCCTCAGCTTTCTCATCCCCGGCCTCGGCCAGATTTACAACGGGCAGATTTTATGGGGCATCCTCTGGCTCGTGCTGACGGGCATCTCGTGGATCGGCACCGCCGGTCTTCTCGGATGGGTGTCACACCTGCTCGCCGCATACTTCGCCTACACCTACGCCAAAGAGCATCCCGTGCGCTACTGAAGGCAGGCCGCGAAAGCGGAAGACAAAAGTGAAGATAAGATAGGGCGTGGCCCTCGTCATCAACCGATGACGAGAGCCACGCCCTATCTTATCTTCTTACTTTTCCTTATCCGTCAGGGCTTCGGCGTGCCCTTGCGTGTGGGCGGAGTGGCGCGTGGGATGTCGTCTTCAAGGACGGGCGCGAGCGCCTCGGCTTCGGCTTCGGGCGTGAGCTTGGGCGGTGCGCCGCGTAGAGCGGGCGGGAGCTTCGGGCGCGGGACTTTAACGGTCGCGACCGAGTCCGTGCGCTTGAGTATCGTGCCGCCGCGCCCCGCGACCCATGCGGCCGAGCCGCCGTGATAGGCCGCGCCGAAGAGCGCCGCGCTCGTCAACGTCGGCAACATCTCCCACCCCTCGCCGCCGTTTCTTGTTTGCAGCACGCGACCCTGATCGCCCACGACCAACACGTCGTCGCGCGATGCAGCCGCGACCGAGTAGAGGTTGATCTTGAGTCCCGACTCCTGATCCTTCCAACTCTTCCCGCCATCGTCCGTGCGCAGAATCAGCCCGCGCTCGCCGACGACGTAGCCGCGCAAAGGGTCTGCGAAGGTGACTCCGTAGAGCCACTCCTTTGCATGAAGCTCGACGCGCTCCCACGTCTCGCCGCCATCCTCAGTCCGCAGCAGCCCGCCGCTTGAGCCGACCGCGACTGCAATCTTTTCGCCCGCGTATGCGACCGCTTCGAGCCAGCTCTGCACACCCGAGCGCGCCGCGTCCCAAGTCTCGCCGCCATCAACAGTTTTTAGAATCCGCCCGCGCGCTCCGACCGCAAGCCCACGCTTCGCGTCGAAGAAGCTGACGCCGAACAGGTCTTCGCTGATGTCGGTCTGAACCTTCGCCCACGTGAGGCCGCCATCGGCGGTGCGCAGCAGCGTCCCCTTCTCGCCGACGACGAAGCCGCGCGCCTCATCGGTGAAGAAGACGCCGAACAGACGCGCGGTCGTTCCCGAAAGCCGGAGCGTCCAACGCTTACCGCCCGATGAAGTGTAGAGGATGCGACCGCGCGAGCCGACCGCCCATCCGCGCGCCGAGTCGAGAAAGTAGATGTCCGCGAGATCGTCGCGCCCGCCCTCGGTCAGACGCCGCCACTGGATGCCGCCGTCGTCGGTGCGAAGGATGAGCCCGTCGCGACCGGCGGCCCAACCCGTCTGCTCGTCTACGAAGTGAACAGAGGCGAGACGAGGCGCGGTCTTGACGCTCACGGGGAACCACGTCTCGCCACCGTTGCCCGTGGTCAAGACTTGTCCTTCATCACCCGTTACCCAACCGTGTCGCTCGTCCGCGAAGAAGACTGAGAGGAGGTCTGTGCGCATCTGCGTCTCGGCCCCCGTCCAAGTGTCGCCGCCATCAGCGGTGCGATAGATGAGTCCGCCCATGCCGACCGCGACGGCCAAGCCCTTGCCGCCCGCGAAGGCGATTGAGGTGAAGGGAAGACCCGTCTTCGCCGAGCGGTCGAGCCATGTCGCGCCGCCGTCATGCGTGACGATGAGCGTGCCGTCCGCACCCACGGCCGCGCCGTTCGTCGCATCGGCGAAAGCGACCGAGTAGAGATGCGCTCTCACGCCCGACTTCTGCGCCGTCCACATGCGCCCGCCGTCCGTGGTCTTCACGACTTCGCCATAGCTCCCTACGGCCCAACCGTGCAACGCGTCGGGCGCGAAGGCCACGCTGAAAAGATGATTCGCGCCCTCTTTGCTTGCGACTACTTCTTTCTTAACCGTGGCCCCTTGCTTCGCGCCGACGGGGCGCACGACCCAGCGCCGCCCGCCGTCGTCGGTCGTCAGCACGAGCCCGCGCGAGCCGACTGCTACCGCGCGCTTTGCGTCGCGCACGAACAGCCCGTAGAGCGGAACGGGCGCGGGCGCGTGCTGCTCGTCCCAGCGAAAGCCTCCGTCCAAACTGTGAAGGATGACTCCGCCCGCGCCCACGGCCCAGCCCGTGCGCTTGTCCGAGGCGAAGCGCACGGCGTAGATGGCGTTGCCCTGCGGCAGAGGGTTCTGCCAAGCCCACGCGCGCTCTGACTGTTGAGCAGCCACGGCGCACGCGCACACGACGACACAGGCGAGGCATAGAAGCCACGCGCGCGCATGTGTCGGCGTTTGGGAATTGGCACACATCGGAAAACTGCTGAAGCGGCCGGGGAGCAGATTCTAGCCCGAACGGGTCGGCGCGGCCTAATCGCGGGGCTGCAAGGGGAAGGTGCGCCGCTCGAACGCACGATGAAAGGTCGCGCTGTCGCATCGCACGACGGAAGGCGAGCGTCGCTCGTCGCGGGCTCTGACTAATCGCCCGCGTTAAAGTTGTCGGCCACCGAAGCGGCGGCGTTGCTCAAGGCGTCTTCGTCGGCGTGACCGAGCGCGGCGATTTTGCGCGCGGCCTTATCGACCGCCTCCTGCGCGACGTGGCCTGCGTGACCTTTGAGCCACTCCCATTTTATCTTGTGCGAATCGGACGCCTTGTCGAGACGCGCCCACCATTCGTGATTCGACTTGCGCCGGAACCGCCCCGACATCGTCTCGATGACGTAACGCGAATCCGACAGCACGGTCACACGGCACGGCTCGCGCAACTGTTCGAGCCCGAGCGCGGCCGCCGCGATCTCGGCCTGCTGGTTCGTCGCTTCGCCGAGATACGCGCCGAACGCGCGCCACACGCCGCGAAAGCCGAGGAGCGCGACGGCCGCTGCGCGCGGCTCGCCGCGCCCGTTGCCGAGGCTCGACCCGTCGCAGTAGATGAGAACTTCTTTCACCCTCTTAAGCCACCTCTCCAACCGTCTCGCGCGCGACGGTGACGACGTGGTCTACGGTCTGCTCGAAGGTGTCGTCGTGCGAGATGACGAAGAGTTGGTCAAAGTCTCTCACCTGCCCGATCTGCTGCGCCAATCTCTCGCGGCGCTCGGCGTCCATGTTGATCGTCGGCTCGTCGAAGAAGGCGACGCGGATGTCCGAGAGTTGCTTGAGCAGGGCGAGTCGAACCGAGAGAGCCGCGACCATCTGCTCGCCGCCCGAGAGGTTGATGAAGGCGCGCTCGTACCCATCCTCTTCGAGCATGATGTCGTAATCCTTCGACCAGCGGAGCGCGCGCCCGCCCTCGCCCGTTATCTCGCGGAAGAGTTGGTTCGCTTCAATCGAGATGTTGTAAAGGTAGCTCTCCGTGACGAGCGGGCCAGCCTTGCGAAGCGTGTCGCGTATGAAGTCGGTCGCAGCGTACAGTTCATCCAAACGCTCGCGCGCGCGGAACTCTTCGCGCATCGACTCGCGCACCTCGTCGAGACGTGCGACCTCCGACGCAAGCGACTCTTCGCGTTCGCGCGCCGCTTCGAGTTGCGCCGACGTTGCGGCCACGCGCTCGCGTGCGAGCAACAGCGCGCCGCGCTCTGCCGCGTGCCGCTCGCGGTCGTAAGACGCAAGCGCACGCTCATGCGCGGCGCGCGCCGTCTCTGCTTCGAGCGTCACAGCACCCGCGCGCGCCTCGGCTTCCGTGGCTTCGCGCTCGCGTTCGGGGAGCGTCGAGGCGAGCGAAGCGGATTCGAGGTGCTCGCGGTGCGCCTGCGCCGTCTGCTCGCGACGCGACGCGGCTTCGGCCCAAGAGGTGTCGAGCTGCTCGAACTTCTTCAACTTCTTGTCGAGCGCGCGTGTTTGACTTTGCAAGACTTCGAGCGCGTCGCGCGCGCCCTGCGACTCGCGCAGCAGTTCGGCCTCGCGCTCGGCTTCGAGCCGGAGCGCAGCGGCGCGCGAGCGCGGGTCACCGAGTTCACGCAAACGATGCTCGACGCGCGCGGCGT
>JAVXWN010000210.1:0-8458 GCA_032230645.1 Acidobacteriota bacterium
GCCAGTATTCGCTCTCGAAGAGCGAGCGCAGTTCCCCGGCGCTCACGCCCTTGAGGCGTCCGTCCTCCCAAGATTGGAGCACCTCCGAGACGGCGAGCCCGAAAGTGCTCGCGTCGTCCGAAAGAGCCGAGACGCGGAGCAGCTCCGCGGTCGAAGCGCGCGTGGCCCCGCGCCTCCACTCGCCGAGGAGAATCTCGGCGAGCGCGGGCGAAGAGCGCAGGCCGTCGCTCTGAGCGATGTGCGCGGCGAGCGCGTGCAGATGCTCGGGGCTCGCCGCCGCGCGCCCGACCAGCGCGTCGAGAACGAAGCGATAGACGGCCGCAACGCCCGTCGCGCGCGCGTCGTCGAGCGCGTCGAGGTCGCCCTGTTCGGCGCGCGCGCGAAGAATGCCCGCCTGAATTTTTTCGGGAGCTTCGTCTTCCTTCAAAGCCTCGGCATTGCCTTCGTCAAGATAGCCGCGCCCTTCGCCGTCGAAGAGCCCGCGCGCGTAGACTCCGGGCGGCAACGCGTCGGCGTCGCGTGTAGACGACGAGCGTTTCGTGCGAAGAAGAGCGAAGGATGCAACGAAGATCAGGAAGACTGAGATGATGAGAATGGTGCCCAATTTTACGGCTTCAGCACTACGGCGACGACGGACGGCCCGGACTCTATCCGAAAGTCGTTTGCCGTGTCGCTGTCCGTTATATGTATACGAAAATGCGGTGCGAAGGTTTACGGTTTCGGCGAGGCCGCCCGCACCTCCGCAAAAACGTCGGGCGACGAATCATACTCCGACTCGTCGCCCGTGTCACCGTGCAGCGGAGGCGCGGCTCTGAATTAGAAGCTGCGGCGGAAGAGGTAGGAGGCTTTGATGAAGAAGGTTCGGCCGTTGCGGCGCAACCCCTGCTCGGGCTGGCCCGAGAACGGGTTGAAGTAGCCGCGGTTCATGTCGTCGTTGTATCCGGCGTAAAAGGCGGTGCCGGGGCTGGGCGTCCAGCCGAAGAGGAACTGCCCGCGATAGTTCGAGACGAGCGAGTCGTAGTCAATGCGCGCGCGCAGGAACGCGAAGCGCGTGAACTGGTAGGTCGTGCGCAGCGTCGCGATGTTCGAGTCGAAGGCGAGGCGGCCGTTGTCGCTTCGCACGAGCCGGTTCTTCGAGAAGCTGAACGACATGTTCAAATCTTTCGTCGCCTTATAGGTCATGTCGCCGTTCGTGTAGAGGAAGTTGCCCGCGGCGGGGTCGAGCGTGCCGAGGCAGACCGTGGGCAGCGGCTTATCCACCTCATCGCAGAGCCCGGCGGCCTCGGCTTCGCGCGCGGCGATGGCCGAGGGGCTGACGCGCGGGTAGCGGCGGCCCGCGCCAAAGTCGTAATCAAGCTGCCCCCAGCGATAACCGAAGAAGTAGAAGAAGCTGAAACGCTTGGTCGGCGTCGAACCGGCGTAGCCGAAGACGTTCTTCGACATCGCGGACTCTTCGGGGCGCGCGCGCGCAAACGCCGTCTCGCCGAACTCATAGGCGAACACGCGCTCGTAGCCCGTGTTGTAACCCGCGCGGATGAACGTCTGGCGCTGCAAGTTCGGGCCGACCTGTCCCTCGTAAGTCCAGTTCTGCATCCGTCGCTGCCAATCGAAGTTGCCGCCCAGATAGTTGTCAACCTCCCAAGAGACGATCTTCTTCTTCGGCCTCGGCTCGGAGTTATAGCCGAAGTTGAGATTATGGTTGTTGGTGTTGACGCGGCGCGTGAAGCCCACCTCGGAGACATAGCCGGCGGTGCGCCCCGCGCCGTTAACGTTCCACCACCAGTGGCGCTTGCTCTGGCTGAGGTTGTAGGCATAAGCCAACCCGTTCTGCGTGTGGCAGTCGTCCTTCGCGGGGTCTGCGCTCAACAGCGAGCAGCGGCGCGCGTTTGTCCCCAGTACTTGAAACTCAAGCGTCGTCTGCTTGTTAAAGCGGAAGCGGCCGTCGAAGCCTCCGACGTAGTTGCTGCGGTTAACGAAGTTGTAGGCTGTGCCGAGAAAGCCGATGCTGTTCTCCTTGCCGATGTCGCGCTTGAGGCGGAGGATGCCGACCGTCGAGTTCTTGTCGAGTATCCTGAGAAGCGAGCCGCGCTCGGCTTCGAGTTCGTCGCGCGTCGCTTGGTTCTGAACGCCGGAGAGGTCGGAGGTGGCGCGGATGAAGTCGCGGTTGTTGTCATCCAGATTGCCGGGCCTGTTGTCCGAGGCGAAGAGGAAACCGTAGGTCGTCCGCCCGTGCTTGCCCGTCAGCTTCGCCGCGATGTCCGGGTCAACGATGGTGCGCGTATGTACGGCGGCGATGGGCGTGCGGAAGATTTCAATGCCTTCGAGAAAGAAGGGGCGCTTCTCCTCGAAGAAGATTGGGAAGCGTTGGTTGGCGGTGTTGACGGTCGCATCGGCCTCGACCTGCGCGAAGTCGGGGTTGATGGCGAGGTCGAGCGTCGTGTTGGGGTTGATGCTGAACTTGGCTGTCAGTCCGGGGTCGAGCCCGATGGGACTGCTTACAAAGCGCCCGTTGTCGGTCGGCACGGCGATGTGCTGTGCGTCCATCAAAGCGCGTTGTCCCGCGAGGATGGAAGGCACGCGGGTTCCGGTCTCGGAGACGGTCATGCTCGGGATGATTTCGATGGTGCGCTCGGTCGAGATGTTTTCGAGTCCCGTGATGTGACCCGCCTGATTGAGTGTCCCCGAAGCGTCGCGCGCCATCGGCATCCATGAATCAAGCTCGTCGTTCATGCGATCAATGTTGCGCCAGACGTGAAGTCCCCACTGCTTGCCCTTGCCCGCCTCGTAGCGCAGCGACTTGAAGGGTATCGCCACCTCGACGACGTAGCCGTCCGAAGTGAGCGCGCCCTTCGACTCCATCACGATGTCAACGCTCAGGTCGAGCCCCTGCCCCTCGGTCTGGATGCCGTCGGCCTGCACGCCGAGCGGGTTGAAGCCGAGTACGTATGCGCGCCGCTGGTCGTTGAAGGTGTCGAGGAAGAGCCGCACGTTGTCCTCGCCAAAGACGTTGTCGCGCTTGGCGACCGTGGCGCGCACCTTCGTCGGGTCGTCAAAGCAGTGGAAGGCGACGTAGAGGAACTTCGCGTCGTAACCCATGAAGACTTCGGTCGGCGCGGTCGGCGCGGTGTTGTCACCGGGGTTGAACTGGTAGAAGTCCTTGAAGACGGCCCCGGTCTTCCAAATCTCTTCATCCATCTTGCCGTCAATGACAGGCGGCTTGTCGAAGCGCGGGATGGTGACGGGCTGTGCCTTCTCGGGCGGAAGCGGCGGCACACCATGCGGCGCGGCCTTCGCCGTTGTCGTCTTGGTGGCGGGCGATGACTTGGAGGGGGCTGCCGCCGAAGTTGCGGGCGCGAGCGCCGAAGCAGGAGGCGGCGTGGGCGCGGGTGTGGGCGACGCGGCCTTTGCCACTTCGGGTGTGGCTTTGGCCGAAGACGACTGCGCACTCATCGTGGTCGTCGCCGTCAAGGCGAGGCAGATCATACAAAGCAGGGCGACTCTTTTGAGAATGCTCATTGTTTCTGTCCGTGTTGGCTGGCGCGAACTCGCGGCAGGTGTACGAGCACGCGCACGCATGGGGATTCCGCTCTCGCTTCCGAAGCGAGTCAGTTGGACAAAGCGTTTTCGACAGTAGACCGGTTCGGAGGGGTGAATTCGTCCCGGCTCGTTGCTTCGGCTTGTCTTCCGGGCGGGGCGCTTGACTGTCGCTCCGCAAGTCTCACGGCGCACGCGCCGCAGTTATAAAAAGCGTCTTTATGATTTATGGAGTGAGACGGGCAGTCGCCTCACTCATCATCGGACGACGCTTGCGCATCGGGCGCGGGCGCGAGCCGCGCAACCTGACCCGGCAGACGCGGCGCGCGCGGAGCCGGAACGGTGGCGGGCTGATGACCCGCATCGCCGTTACGTCTGATGAACTTTAGAACCTTTGTCTTCGATCCGTCGCGCACGAGTCGGAACTCGAACGTACCGGGCAACGTCGTCGCGTTCAAACTGCGCAGAGCCTCTTCACCGGCCTTCCGCCACTCGACGTTGTTGCCGTCTAATCGCGTGGTGACATAAGCCACACGCCTCATCTCTGCGGCCACCTTTCGCTGCTCCCGCGCAGAGCCCTCTTGCGTCTTCGACCACGCCGCGCTCAAGTCGGCGAGCGCGTGCGGGTCTATACCGCTGTCGGGCGGAATAATCATCGCGACCTCGCCGTTCGCCTCGACGCGGCGCTGAGTCGTCAAAGCCATCTGCTCCCGCACGGTCTCGGTCGACGTTGCATCGCCACGCGGTTCAAGGCTCGCACGCGGCTCGCCCTTCTTAGACTTCGCGGTGGGCGCGTCCGTCTTTCCCTTCGTGCAGGAGGCAAGCAGCGTCTGCGCGCGACGCGGTGAGGTGGCGGTCTCGGTAGTGGTGGCGTCGTCTGTGTGCAGGCTCAGGAAGGCTTGCAGTAGTTCGCCGCGCAGCCGCGAGCCGACCGCGCCTTTAAACGTCTGTAGGTCATGCGAGAGTTGCGGCAGCGCGAAGAGCGCCCCGGCGACGATGACGAATGCGATGACTGATCTGTGTTTCATAACCTGACCCCATCTTTTCCGAACGGCGCTTCGGGCCGCCGACCTTACCGCTCCTGCCAATCACTTCCCCGTTGGTTCTACCCGCGAAACACCACCCGCCGGGATTTCGTGGCAACTTTTTTTCGCTTACAATGACGCGAAGGCGTTTCCCGTTGTTAACAGTCTTACACGCTTTGTCGGCGCTAGCGGTTGCAGTTTTCTTTGAACGCCCCGCTGCTTGCGGCTTAGGTCTCGCCCAGTTAGTGGCGCGGCCCCGTGGTTGGTTTCAAAAATTCTTCGCGCCCGGTTCCTTTTTTTAGACGACGCCGTGCGTGCGGGCGCGCGAACGTGCCCTTCATTATTAACGCGTAAGAATGCAGCCGTATGGATCAAGGGCTCAATTCAAATGTGACCAAATGTGACGAAACGCCCCGACTTGTGACGAGCCGCCGCGTGCGCGGGACGAACCGGACTTGAGCGGGGACGAAATTTCGTAAAGAGTTCAAAGGGGAGGGACGATGCGGTACAGAAGATTCGGTCGCACGGGTTGGCAGGTCAGCGAGATCGGCTATGGAATGTGGGGCATGGGCGGTTGGAGCGGCTCGGAGGACGCGGAGTCGCTTCGCTCGCTTCAGCGCGCGGTTGACCTCGGCTGCAACTTCTTCGATACGGCATGGGCCTACGGCGAGGGTCACAGCGAAGCGTTGCTCGGCCAACTCGTCCGCGCCAATCCGGACAAGAGGCTCTACACGGCTTCCAAAATTCCGCCCCTCAATCGCAAGTGGCCGAGCAGTCGTGAACACGCGCTCGACGACACCTTTCCGCCCGACTACATAGAAGAATACGTTCACCGCAGTCTGAAGAACCTCGGGCTCGAACGACTCGACCTCATGCAGTTTCACGTCTGGGAGGATGCGTGGGTCGAGGACGACCGTTGGGCGAAGAAGATGGATGAGATGCGCACGCAGGGACTCGTCGGCGCAGTCGGCATCAGCATCAATCGCTGGGAGCCCTGGAACGGCGTGCGCGCCGTCCGCAGCGGGTTTGTTGATTCGGTTCAGGTCATCTACAACATCTTCGACCAGAACCCCGAAGACGAGTTGTTCCCCGCCTGCCTTGAACATGATGTCGCGGTCATCGCACGCGTCCCCTTCGACGAAGGCACGCTCACCGGCACTCTCACCAAAGAGAGCCGCTGGCCCGAAGGCGATTGGCGCAACACCTACTTCGTCCCCGAGAATCTCATCCCGAGCGTTGAGCGCGCCGACGCGCTCAAGCCCGTTGCCGAGCGCGCGAGTATAAGCTTGCCCGAGATGGCGCTGCGCTTTATCCTCAGCGACCCTGCGGTCTCGACCATCATCCCCGGCATGCGCAAGCTCAAGAACGTCGAGGCGAACGTCGAGGCGAGCGACGCCGGCCCGCTCTCGTCCGAACTGCTCGAAGAGCTGCGCCCACATCGTTGGGAGCGCAAGCCGAAATCATGGTCGCAGTGAGCAGAGCGAAACCTTCGTCCCCAACGTTCAAGCATGACGAGAGACAACACTAACTTCATGCATCTTCGCCATACCCTTGTGGCGCTCGTCTGTGCGCTCGCACTCCTGCTGTCGCCGCACGCATACGCTCGCGTGCAACAGGTTCAGGAAGAGGCGCAGCCGCCTCAAGAAGAGGGCACGTTCCGCGAGCCCAACCTCGTCGAACTCAAGCGACTCGATTCGACCATCAAGCTCGATATACGCTACGCGACCGCGAACAACTTCACGGGGCGCGCGGTCTACACAGAGGCGCGCGCTTTCCTGCAACGTCCCGCCGCTCTTGCGCTCCTGCGCGCTGCCCGCGCGCTCCGCACGAAGGGTTACGGCCTCGCAGTCTTCGACGGCTATCGTCCGTGGTCTGTGACGAAGCTCTTCTGGGACGTGACGCCCGCCGACAAGAAGCAGTTCGTGGCAGACCCCTCGAAGGGCTCGCGACACAACCGCGGCTGCGCCGTTGACCTGACGCTCTACGACTTGAAGACGGGGCGCGAGGTCTCAATGCCCGGCGAATACGACGAGATGTCGGAGCGCTCGCACATTTCTTACGCGGGCGGCACAGTTGAGCAGCGACGACTGCGTGACCTGCTCCGCGCGGCGATGGAGGCCGAAGGCTTCGCAGTCTACGAGCCCGAGTGGTGGCACTTCGATTACAAAGACTGGCGACAGTACCCGATACTCAACGTGAGCTTCACCGGGATCGGAAAGCCGCGCACGAAGGCCACGCCCGCGACTCATACCAAATAGTGCTTGGCCTGCACCATCTCGAATAAGCGCGTGACCGTCGCACTTCGATTCTCAATGAAAATAGCCTGACGACAGTCCTCACTTCATCACTCTCCACGCACGGGCACGGGCTTTGCTCCGCCCGCAAGCAACAATAGGACGGAGCCTCCAAGAGCTTTTGCCTTTCAACAAGGCACGGCTTCGTCCGCCCAAACGTCTGCCCCCGAGCAGCCCCGTTCCGTCCGACAACTAAGGAGCGTACCCGTATGCGTTCTCGTCTCTCTGCGCCCGTAGCTCTCCTTTATCTTCTCTTCACACTCTTACTCTTAACCGTCTCGGCGCGCGCCGCCGCCGACGACACACACGATACCGACGAGTACGAAGAGCACGCGCGCGTGCTGCGCGTCAGCCTCCTCAAAGGTGAAGTCAGCCTGAAGCGCGCGGGCGATGACGAGTGGACGAGCGCGCGTCTGAACACGCCGCTCGTCGAGGGCGACCTGCTGGCGACAGGACGCGACTCGCGCCTTGAGATTCAGTCCGACTCGCGCAACTTCATTCGCGTCGGCCCCGAATCCGTCTTGAAGGTCGTCACGCTGCGCGACGAAGGCATCGCACTCAGTCTCAACGAAGGCACAGCCACCTTCCGCCTCGCGCGCTTCGACAGGGACAAGGAATACTTCGAGCTTGACGCGCCCGGCACGACCATCGCCGCCGAGAAGACGGGTCAGTATCGTGTTGACGTAGACCACAACGGCGGCGTCAACGTCACCGTCCGCGAAGACGGCCGCGCGCGCATCTACTCGCAGACCTCCGGCTTCATCCTGCGCAACAACCGCACGGCGCGCTTCGCCCGCGAAGGCTCTGACGAAGGCGACTGGGAGGTGGGCGCGGCCGCGCAGTTCGACGAGTGGGATCACTGGAACGACGAGCGCGAGAGTTACCTCGCCTCTCATCTTCACTACGAAGGCCGCGACCGCTACTACGATGCGGACATCTACGGCGCGGAGGAATTAGACCTCTACGGCGACTGGGTCTACACGCGCGACTACGGCTACGTCTGGCAGCCGCACACGACCGTCGTCAACAACTATTACGACTGGGCTCCGTATCGCTACGGCCACTGGGAGTGGTGCGCTCCCTACGGCTGGACGTGGATTGCGGACGAGTCGTGGGGATGGGCTCCGTATCATTACGGTCGTTGGGTCTACATCAACAACAACTGGTGCTGGGCTCCGCGCGGCTATGGCTACCCGTATCACCGCGCGTGGTGGCGACCCGCGCTCGTCGCCTTCGTCACGATTGACTTCGGGCGCGACCGGCACGTCTGCTGGTATCCGCTCACATACGGCCAACGCGACCCGCGCGGTCGCTGGTGGTCGCACCGTTACAACACTCTGACGCCGCTTCGCTCGGGGGAGATAGGTAATCTGCGACGTGCCAACCCCGCGCTGCTGCGCGCAGTCACTTCTGTCTCCGCGCGCGACTTCGGCACAGACGCTCTGCGTGCGCGCGCCGCAGGCGTTGATCTCGCGCAACGTGCACTCGCAAGCGACCCCGTGCGCGGGCAGTTGCCCATCGCGCGCTCGGACGCTTCGCGTGTCGTGCCTCGTGTTAACGGCGGCGCAATCGGCGGTCGTGCGACGGGCGCGACGGGGCGCGATG
>JAVXWN010000213.1:0-23059 GCA_032230645.1 Acidobacteriota bacterium
CGAGATGGAGCCGACGCCCTTCTTACTTCCCACATCGGGCCGCACGCGAATGCTTCGCGGCGGTTTTGCCTTCCACACGCTGTTACTCCATAATGCGGCCCCTTCGAGACGCCTTCTGACTCGCAAGCCCTACAGATGAAGATAGACGGAGAGAGAAGAGACGCGGGCGCAACCGCGCCGGACTTTCTGAGTCGGCGCGCAGGCCTCGTCTGCGCGTTGTTGCTCGCTGTGATGGCCGTGCAGATGCTCGCTGTCATACGGCAGAAGAGCATCACGGTGGACGAGTGGGTTTTGATACCGGCGGGCTTCTATCATCTGACGGCGGGCGACTATCGCCCCGTCAACGAGCACCCGCCGGTCGCGAAAGTGCTCGGTGCCGCGCCGCTCGTCGTAGCGGGAGCGGAGGCTCCGCCCATTGAAGCGGGAGCGCACGACTACGAATATTTCCTCGACAGGTTTGAGAAGTTCTGGCGCGCGAACAACGCGCGGCTCGACTATCTCTGCTTCTGGGCGCGCGTGCCGCTCATCGCCGTCGCGCTGCTTCTGGGCGCACTCATCTTCGTCTTCGCGCGCAGGCATTGGGGAGCACGCGCCGCGCTCTTCGCCGTCGCGCTCTATAGCCTTGAGCCGACGGTGCTCGCGCATGGGCGCGTCGTGCAGACCGACGTGCCTTCGGCGCTCGCCTTCCTGCTCTTCTCGTTCGCGCTCTACGAATATCTGAAGCGACCGGCCGCGCCGCGCGCCGCGTTGGTGGGACTCGCGGCGGGTTTCGCGGCGGTGACGAAGTTCTCGATGGTCGTGCTCGGGCCTGTGCTCTGCGTCGTGTTCGCGGTGTTGCTCGTGCTCGCGCCACGACGCGGAGTGAAGCGTGGACGAGTCGCGGCGCACGGCTGCGCGGTCGCGCTCGCCGCAGTCCTTGCGGTCAACGCGGGATACTTCTTCCATCACGCCGCGCCCGAGTCGCTCGACGACGCGCTCGCGCGCACCGTGGTACCAGTGGGCGTCGTCGAACATCTGCGCGCGCCGCTCGAAGCCGGATACTACGCGTTACAGGTCGTCTTACCGGCGGACTTCGTTTCGGGCGTGGGGTGGCAACTCGGCCACGCCAAGGCGGGGCACAACGCGGGACTGCTCGGGCAGTACAGCCGACATGGTTGGTGGTACTACTTCCCCGTCGCGTTCGCGTTGAAGACGCCGCTGCCGATTCTGCTTCTGTCGCTCGCGGGTCTCGCGTGGGGGCTCGCGCAACTGAGGCGCAGGCGCGAGGGGCGCGTGCTCGTGCTCGTGCTTCCGCTCGTGTTCTTCACGGGGCTGTTGATGTTCTCGACGATCAACATCGGCGTGCGCTATTACCTCCCGGCCTATCCCTTCTTCTTCATCCTCGCGGGCGCGGCCTTGGACGACCTGTTGCGTCGTCAACGCGCGCGTGGCCGTGCGTTGGCCGCGGCGCTCGCGGCCGCCGCGTTCTGCTGGGTCTTGGTTGAAGGGGTGCGCGCGTACCCCGACCACATGAGCTACATGAATCAACTCGCCTCGCGCGCGCCGCACTGGTGGTATCTGTCGGACTCGAACGTCGAGTGGGGCGACGACATTCGCGACCTCGCGTTATACTTGCGCGCGCGCGGCGAAAGCAGGGTCGGGACGGCGCTACTCAACTGGCCCCTGCTCGACCTCTACGGCATCGAGCAGGTGGCCGCCTTCGTGCCGCCGGGCGAGACGCCCGGAGAGTCGCGCTACGTCGCCATCGGCGCGAGCCTCCTCAACGGCTCGACCGTGCCGGGCGGGTTCGACGGCAAGGAGTTGAGCGAGAGCGAGCGCGTCAACTACTTTGACGAGTACCGCCGCCGCACGCCGGAGAAGATTTTCGGAGGCTCGATCTACCTCTACAGGGTGAAGGACTGAGTGAGCCCGATTCAGACAATAAGAATGAACACAGACCGCACGCTCATCGTCGTTCCGACCTACAACGAGCGCGAGAACGTCCGCCCGCTCGTCGCCGAGATTCTACGCGCAGCGCCCGAGGCAGACGTGTGCCTGCTCGACGACAACTCGCCGGATGGTACGGCTGCTTATGCAGAGGAGTTGTTCGACGCGGACGCGCGCTTCTCCGTGCTCAGGCGCAAGGGCGCGCGCGGCTACGGGCGCAGCCTCGTAGACGGTTATCGCAAGGCGCTCGAAGGCGGCTATGCGCGGCTCGTGCAGCTCGACGCGGATTTCTCGCACGACCCCGCGCGCATCCCCGCGCTCATCGAGGCCAGCCACGAGGCGGATGTCGTCATCGGCTCGCGCTACTGCGAGGGCGGTGGCATCGAGAACTGGCCGCTGCAACGGCGCGTGCTCAGTCGCTTCGCCAACGCCTACGTCGGACGCATCACGGGGCTGCGCGTGCGAGACACGACGAGCGGCTTTCGCTGCTACACGCGCAGGGCGCTCACACGCCTGCTCGAAGGGCGCGTCGCGGCCGAAGGCTACGCTTTTCTCGTCGAGGCAATCTTCCACGCGCACCGCGAGGGGTTGCGTGTGTCGGAGGTGCCCATCACCTTCACCGACCGGCGCGAAGGGCAGTCGAAGATGTCTCGCAAGGTCATCATCGAATCCGTGCTCATGCCGTGGCGTCTCCGCTTCGCCAAAGAGAAGGATGAAGGCGGAGGGATGAAGGATGAAGGTGAGTTGATTCGTTGATTCGTTGAGTCGTTGAGTCGTTGAGTCGTCGGTTCATTGATTCAGTTCTTCATTGAAACGATGACTCAATGAGCCGATAACTCAATCACTTGCGGCTTCATCCTTGCGACCTTCACCCTTTTCGCTTGACTCTCCGCCGCGTTTGGCGTAAGAAGCCTGACGTTCTACCACCCTTTCGGCGGAGTTCCTGCAATGAAGAGATTGACCGCGCTGGCCGCGCTGCTGCTCGTCGCAGCGGCGGCGGGCTGTACCACAACCACTGACAACACAAACACGGGGGCGGGGAACGCGAACTTAAACGCGAACGCCACGCCTGCGGCGACGGCCACGCCCGTGGCGGGCCCCACGCAGGCCGACATCGAGGCTACAGAGCGACAGGTCTGGGATGCGATAAAGGCGAAGAACTGGGACGCCTTCGCCGCCAATCTGGCCGACGATTTCATCATCGTCTCGGAGAGAGGTGTCGAAACCAAAGCGCAGACGGTTGACAGCATCAAGAAGTACGACCTGACCGAATACACCTTCTCCGACATCCGCTTCATCAAGGTGGATGCAGACCTCGCCGTGCTCATCTACACCTCGACTGAGAAGAGCACTTACGACGGGAAGCCGAACTCGGGCAAGCCTCTGCACAACGGCTCCGCTTGGGTCAATCGCGGCGGCAAGTGGCTCGCCGTATATCATCAGGAGTCGGAGGCCAGGGAGATGCCGACGGCTCAGGGCGGCAACTCGAACGCCAACGCTTCGGCGGCCAACGCGAACGCGTCGCACGTGAACATGAACGCCAACACGTCGGCTTCGCCCGCCTCTTCGCCCGCCGCCCCGGCCACCGTCATCGATACGGAGAAGGCAGTCTGGGATGCAATCAAGAGCAAGAACGCGGACGCCTTCACTAACTTCCTCTCCGCCGACGCGATTGAGGTCGAACCGGAGGGCGTCATGGACAGGGCAGGCTCGGTCAAGGGCGTCATGGCCTTCGACGCTTCCAAGTACGTGCTCTCGGACTTCAAAGAGACGAAGCTCGACACGGACGCCACGCTCGTAACCTACAAGGTCAAGGGCCCCGACGAGAAGGGGCACATGACCGAGATGTACCACAGCACGATCTGGACAAATCACAGCGGCCAATGGAAGGCGGCCTTCCATCAAGGCACCTACGCCTCGAAGGGCAACGCCATGTAATAGAGATAGGGATGAGGGATGAGGGATGAGGGATGAAGTAAAGATGGTCTTACTTTCATCCTTCATCCTCTTCTCAAGTCCAGACGCCCGGAATCTTCTCGCCGCAGGCGGGACAGAGGCCGTCGGCGTTGAGCCTCATGCGGAGTATCTGAAAGCCTCGGCGCTCGACGAGAAGATAGTCGCAGGCGGGGCAGTATGTGTTCTCCCAGCGGCCGACGCGGCCGGGCAGGTTCCCCGCGTAGACGAACTTCAAACCGGCGGCGCGTCCCATCTCACATGCACGCACAAGCTGCTCGGCCGTCGTGTTCGCGTTCTCCGTCATGCGATAGTCCTGATGGAACGCCGTCACGTGCCACGGGATGTCCGGCGAGACCGAGGCGATGAACTCCGCCGCGCGCCGCAACTCCGCCTCCGAGTCGTTGAAGCCCGGCACGACGAGCGTCACGACCTCTTCCCAGAAGCCGCGCTCGTGAACCATGCGGACGGTCTCAAGTATGTTGTCCACCACGCCGCCCAACTGGCGATACCCGCGGTCGCTCATCGTCTTCAGATCAATCTTGTAACAGTCCGTCAAGGGGCGCAGGTAGTCGAGCACGCGCGGCGTCGCGTTCCCGTTCGAGATGAAAGCCGTCTTGAAGCCCTCGGCCTTCGCCTCGCGGAAGACCTCGACCGCCCACTCCGCTGTAATCAAAGGCTCGTTATAACTCGACCCCACCACGCGCGCGCCGCACTCGCGCGCCATGCTGATGAGACTTTCCGCCGACACCTCGCGCGGCGCGGTGCCCGCCGCGTCGTCGCGCAGCGCTTGAGACGTGAGCCAGTTCTGGCAGTAGGCGCAGTGGAGGTCGCAGCCGAGCATGCCGAAGGTGAGCGTGTCGGAGCCGGGCAGGAGATGGAAGAAGGGCTTCTTCGCGGTCGGGTCACAGGCGAGCGCGGCAACGTAATTGGCGGGCACCAACAGGCGGCCCCGTTCGTTGAAGCGCACCTTGCAGATGCCGCGCTTGCCCTCGCGTATGAGACAGCGATGGCCGCAGGCGTGGCAGCGCAAGTCGCCTCCGCCGAGGCGGTCGGTCAACTCCCGAGCGCCCTCGCGCGTCCGTCTGTCGAGGACTTCGGCCAGACTGGCCGAGCGCGCACCGAGCGGCATCGCTGAATCCTCTAAAGCAGTGACGAGTGACGGGTGACGAGTAAGAAACCATCTTCTTTACTCATCACCCGTCACTCGTCACTGCTTCTGTTCCGCGGGCTTGTGCAGTTGGTCGTTCTTGAGCTTCTCCCACTTATCTTTCACGTCGCCCGTGAGGTCGCTCGGGAGGGTCTCGACTGCAACGTCGTTGTCGGCGCAGAATTTGCGCCAGAGGACGAAGCGGGAGTCGAACTGCCCCGTCCCTTCCGAAATCTCGTTCAACACCTTCGGTTTGTCGTCTGCCACTTCCACCTTGCTCCTTCTGGTCTTTTCTTTGACAGACAGTGTAGCAAAAGAAAGCCCGGACGGGGAACAGGAGAAGGATAAAGGATGAGAGATGAAGTTAAAGGCTATACGTCTTTAACTTCATCTCTCATCCTTTATCCTTCCTAAGAGGCCGAGCCGAGCAGGTACATGTCGCCCTTCGGGGCCACCTCGCCGCCTTCGCGTTCGAGTGTGACGGCGAAGGTGGGATTGCCGACGCCCGAGGGCAGGTGGTCGCTCATGCGCGCGCGCCCTTCGGCGTCCGCCTTGAAGGTGCCGCCGGGCAGAGGCTTGTTATCGGCGATGAGCCAGAGTTGATAGGCGTGCCCTGCGGGCGCGGGCGGAAGTCCGGTTGCCATCATCACGGCCCGCCCCGTCGAGCGGTCGTAAGCGAGCATGGCGTGCGCCTGCGGCGCAGGTTTCTTGCCCGAAAGCTCCGCGAAGCGAGCGCCGGGCGAGGCGAGCAGATCGTTCACGTCGCGCGCGCTCGCAAGCTGTTCGCGCTGTCCTGAAAGCTCGCTCTGCGTCTCGCGCAGTTGCCCGTAGAGCCGCGCGACCTCTGTGCTGAGCGTCTGGTTCCGGCTCAAGAGCGCGAGGCTCGTGATGCCGAGCAGGACGAGAGCCGTCGTGGCGAAGGCTGCGCCCAAGCCGAGCGATGGCCGCCCCTTCAGAAGTTGCCAGAGGCTCAGGCGACCGAGCAGCCCGCGCGTGTCAACATCGGCCGTGGCTGAGCGTCGCGCGTCGTCACTCTTTGAACCGACAGCGCGCGAAGTGTCGAGCGCCTCCGAAGGGTCTACGAGGATTTCCGAAGCGGCTGCGGCGCGTATGCGCGCGAGCACGTTGGCGCGCAGATGTGCGGGCGGCACGACGGGTGCGACCGTGTATGCGAGCGAGGCGATGGCGTCGCTCATCTCGCGGAACTCCGAGCGGCACTCTTCGCACGAATGCAGGTGCTCTTCGAGCGAGGCACGCTCGTCCTTATCGAGCGCGTCCGCCGCTTCGAGCGCCAGCAACTGCTTGTAGTCTTCGTGCCGCATCAGAAAATTTCCACTACTGCTTACGCGACCTGCTGGCCGAGCTTCGTGCGCAGAGCCTCGCTCAGCTTCTTTAGCCCCGAGCGCGTGCGCGTCTTCACGGTGCCGAGCGGCTGGTTCTTCGCCGCTGCTATCTCGGACTGCGACATGCCTTCGAGGTATGCGAGCACGAGCACCTGTTGCTGCTCCTCGGGCAGTTCGGCGAGCGCGCCGCGCACGGCCTCGGCACGCTCGCCGCGTATGGCCGCGTCGTCGGCCCACTCTGCACCGGCGACTTCGACCGGCGCATCCTCTGCGCTGCGGAGCGCCGCTCGCTCGCGCGAGTCTACGGCTCGCAGGCGGTCAATGGCGCGGCTGCGTGCGAGCGTGACCAGCCATGTGAAGGCTCGGCCACGCGCGGGGTCGAAGGAGCGCGCCTGTTGCCAGACTTGAAGGCAGACCTCCTGCAAAACGTCTTCCGCCTCGGGGCGGCTGCGTAATATACGGAGCAGGAGGCCCAAAAGGATGGGGCTATATCGGTCGTAGACTTGTGCGAAGGCGGATTCGTCGCCGCGCGCCACGGCGCGCAGCAACTCGGCGTCGAACTCGTCCTGTTCAGGGCGGGCGGTCAAACCCTTTCGCCTCCGCTGTCTACGCGTCCGGCCGCAGCCGGAATCTCGAAAGAGAAAATAAGAGCGATGAACGCCCCTTGCTTTTAAGCGACCGTGATCTCTTCGGCAAGATACACGTCCTGAATGGCGTTCAGAAGTTGGACGCCCTCCTGCATCGGGCGCTGGAAAGCTTTGCGGCCGGAGATGAGTCCCATGCCGCCGCCGCGCTTGTTGATGACAGCGGTGCGAACGGCTTCGGCCATGTCGCTCTGTCCCTTCGATTCGCCGCCCGAGTTGATGAGCCCGCAGCGCCCCATGAAGCAGTTCAAGACCTGATAGCGGACGAGGTCAACGGGATTGTCGCTCGTCAGGTCGGTGTAAATCTTAGGGTCGGTCTTGCCGTAAGAGCTTTCGATGTTGAGCGCGTTGAAGCCGCCGTTACGCTCGGGCAGCTTCTGCTTGATGATGTCGGCCTCGATGGTGACGCCGAGATGATTGGCCTGCCCCGTCAAATCGGCGGCCGTGTGCATGTCGCCTTCCTTCGTCTTGAACTTCGGGTTGCGCAGATAGCACCAGAGTATCGTCGCCATCCCCAGTTCGTGAGCGCGTGTGAACGCTTTGGCTATCTCGACTATCTGGCGGCCCGACTCGTCCGAGCCGAAGTAGATGGTTGCGCCGATGGCGGTCGCGCCCATCCGGTGCGCCTGCTCGACCGTGCCGAAAAGAATCTGGTCGAACTTGTTCGGGTAGGTCAGAAGCTCGTTGTGATTGATCTTGACGATGAAGGGAATCTTGTGCGCCCAACGGCGCGCGACCGAGCCGAGCACGCCGAAGGTTGAGGCGACGGCGTTGCAGCCGCCCTCATACGCAAGCCGCACGATGTTCTCCGGATCGAAGTAGAGCGGGTTGGGCGCAAACGATGCGCCCGCCGAATGTTCGATGCCCTGATCCACGGGGAGGATCGAGAGATAGCCTGTGCCCGCGAGTCGCCCGTGATCGAAGAGCGATTGGAGCGAGCGCAGGACTTGCGGGTTGCGGTCGGAGTTCGCCCACACGCGGTCAACGAAGTCGGGGCCGGGCGTCTGCAAAAGGTCTTTTGAAATCTTCGGCGAGTTGAAGTCGAGCAGGGCCCGCCCGTCATCGCCTAGAAGCTCCTCGATGCGCCCGAGGGCCGAGCCCTCGCGTTTGAGTTCGGTGACCATGGATTTAAATCCTCCTAATAAAATTTCATCTGCGAGCGGCCCGTCTGTGTTGCTTGGCTTACTGCTGATTATAACACGGGCGGTGCGACGACCTCGTAATGCTCGTAGAGCGAGGCGAGCGCCTGCTGGTCGCCTCGCGCCACGTCTCGAATCAACTCCGCCTGTCTTGTCTCTGCGTCTGTCGGCGGGAGTTCAGGGGGTGATGTCACGATGCACGTCTCCCCTCCAGGAGTTACGTTATCTTTACCACCAACGGATTTATTTTGGAAGGATGAAGGATGAAGGGATGAAGGGAAGGCTTAACTGCTCTTACTTCATCCCTCATCCTTTCCACGTCGTCACTGTTTCAGTTGGAAGTTAGCGGGGACGAATTCGAGCGCGACGAGTGTGCCGTCGGTCTTCGCGCGCGAGTCAGCGGCGGCGCGGAAGGTGATGACCGCGTGCGTCTCGCTCTTGCGCGCGCCGCAGGTGATTTCGCCGCCCGCGTCGGGCGTGTAGGCGACAATGTGCAGACCTTCAAAACCCGCGCTCGAAAGGCGGAGCGTGCGCTCGCCCGCCTTGAAGACGAAGACCATTCCCTTCGGCCCACACTCGATGCGCGTCAGCATTCCACGCACGCGCGTCTCGCCCGCCTCGGGCTTACGCAGCGCGTCGTTGAGCGCCGAGGAGAGTGCATCGGCCGCAAGCTCTTCGTCCGTCTTGTCGGGCGCGCTTGTCTCCGCCGGTCGCGCATCCGCGTTCGCCTCACCGCGCGCTTTGAGTCGCGGCTCACCGCCACCGCTGCTGCCGCCGTGCTCGTAAGCTTCGCGTGCTGCCTTGTAGCGGTTAACCTGCTCCTCGTAATTCTTAATCGAGGCGAGCACCGACTGCGCGATTGAGCGCGTGCCGGGGTCTGCATTCTCGCGCGTGAGCGGCTCGGCCGTGCGGCGCGCCTCTTCAAACTTCTCCTGTCGTAGATAAAGCTGCGCGAGCACGAGCCCGTAATGCTCATTGCCCGGCGCGAGCACGATGGCGTGCTTGAGCTGTTCGATACCCTCTTCGATGTTCTCGTTCGTGACGAGGTCAACGAAGGCGAGCAGGTGATAGCTCTCGGGAAAGTCGGGGCGAAGTTGGATGGCCTTCAGCAGAGACTCGCGCATCTCTCTCGCGCGCTCGGCCGGATAGCCGGGGCTGAAGCCGCCCTCGCCCATCCCCTCGCGGCTGAGCGCGTAGGCGAGGTAGTAATGCGCGAGGTAGTTCTGCGCGCTCGCGGCCGTGGCCTGACGCAACTCGGCCGTAGCGTCGGCAAAGCGCTTCTGCCTGAGCCGCGTCATCCCGAGCGAGGCATGCGCCAACGCCAGCGCAGGGTCGAGTTGAAGCGCATGTTCGAGACGCGCGGCGGCCTCTTCAGGGCGGTTGGTGTGCAGCAGCAGGTCGCCGAGGTAGCTTTCGGCTTCGGCATCGGTGACAGGCGCGGCCGTCATCTGCGAGTCGAATTCGAGCTTGTGCTCGAAGGTCGCGAGCTTGCCTTGAAAGGTGTGCGCCTGAATGTACTTCGTCAACTCCTTCTCCATCCCGGCGGTGTCGGTCTGGAAGGCGCGCGAGAAAGCCTCGTCGGTCGGAACGTTCTGTTGGACGAGCGCGAGGAACTGGCCCATCTGCGGCAGACGCTTGCCGTCATTGCCGAGGATGAGATAGTGCATGAGCGCCCAAGACTCCGCGTAGAAGAGGCTGCGCACGTCGTGCTTGTTGCGCTCAAGCGAGTAGTAGTCAACCGCGAAGAGTTGTTTGAGCGGGATGAGCCGCTGCTCTCGAAGCAGTTGCAGGTGATAGTCAATCAGATTCCCGAGATAGACCTTGCGGTCGTCCTCGATGTCGAAGGTACTGTAATACTCGGCGAGCCCCTCGTTGAACCAAGGCGGCACGGCGGCGTGACCCAGCGAGTTGTTGACGAGCAGGTGGACGTACTCGTGATAGATGGTGCTGTAAGGGTTCTGCGCGCCGCGCTCGGTCGTCAGCGTGATGTAGTTGACATCCTCACCCGGCTGGAAGTATCCGGCCACCGCGACGCTCTTGCCGTCGGCCACGGGCTTGAAGGGCTTATACGAGCTATCGCTCTTGAAGACGATGACGGTCGTGGGTACGGGCGAGTTGAAGTTGGCGTGCGCGAGCAGACGCGTGAACACGTCGCGGAATTGTTCGAGTCGCGTAGCGACCTGCCTGATCTCCTTCTCCGACGCGTTGCCGACGAGAAAGAAGTGTTGCGAGCGAACGCTCGTCCAAGTGTCTTTAGCCGACGCAGCCTGTGCCGCAAGCAGCAACAGGCAAAGAGTAGCGACGAGTGGGCGTGTGCGATGAATCTTCATGGCTGTTAGAGGTGAATCCTTGCGCGAAAGCCGGGAGCACGGGCACACCAGCCCGCCAAAGCGTGCGAGCAGCACGCTTCCCATCTTTCTTTATCTCTCAACCTTGAGATAAACCGCTTCTACGTCTTCGCGCTCACGCGCTCAAGGCGGCTAGTGTGCCCGCGCTCCCGGCTTCTCACGCACTCTCATCCGAAGGCAAGTCGCTATAAAGGCAACAATGAAGACAAGGAGCTTACTCACTGTCTTCATTGTTGCCTTCTTGCTTTCCACTTACTTTACTGCTGTATCCCGCCGCCCGTGCCGCTCTGCGTGGCGGGGCGGCCTTCGGTGTCTACGACATTGATGCGGTCGCCGATGTTGTCGAGCGAGCGCAAGCCCTGCTCGATCTTCGAGCGGTCGCCGACGATGACGACGGCCATGTGGTCGGGCTGGATGTAGCGGTTGGCGACGCGGTTCACGTCTTCGAGCGAGACTGCTTGCACATGCTCGATGTAGCTGTTGAAGTATGTGTCGGGCAGATCGTAGGTCACGATTAGCTCCAACTGGTTCGCTATCTGGTCGGGCGTCTCAAAACCGCGCGGGAAGCCGCGGACGATTGACTGCTTCGCCGCCGAAAGCTCGGTCTGCGTCACGGGTATCTCGCCGCGTATGCCGCGCAGCTCTTTCATGAACTCAAAGACCGACTCCTTGGTTGAGAAGCCCTGCACGGGCGCTTGCGCCGTGAAGGGGCCCGCGCCGCGCCTGAAGCTAAAGGCGGAACTCGCACCGTAAGTGTAGCCCTTGTCCTCGCGCAGATTCAGGTTGATGCGCGCCCCCGATGCGCCACCCAGAATGCGATTCATGACGAAGAGCGGGAAGTAGTCGGGGCTCGAACGCGGAGCGCCGACCTGCCCGATCTGTATGACCGACTGGACGGAGCCGGGGCGGTCTACGAGATAGATGGCCGAGTGGTCGCGCTGCACGGGCGCGGCCGAGACATCCACTGCGGGCACGTGCGAACTCTTCCAGCCCGCGAAAGCCTTCTCCAACTTGGCTACCACCTGATCGGGCTTCACGTCGCCGACGATGATGAGCGCCGAATTGTTCGGGCGGAAGTAGGACTCGTAGAAGCCGCGCACGTCCTCGATGTTGAGCGACTGGAGCGAAGCCTCGTCGCCCGAGAGCGGGTGGCCGTATGGGTGTGTGCGTCCGTAGAGCACGGTCTGGAAGACGAGTCCCGCGATTGCATCGGGGTTATCGCGCTGCTGCCGGAGCCCGGCGAGCCGCTGCTGGCGAAGCCGCTGGAGCTCCTTATCGGGAAACGACGGGTTCGAGATCACGTCCGCGTAGATGTCGAGCGCGTTGTCGAGGTGTCGCGTGAGCGTCCTCATGCTCGCGGTCGTCGAGTCCCATCCCGCGCCTATCTGAAGCGAAGAGCCGATGCGCGAAAGCTGGTCTGAGATTTGAAGCGACGAGCGTGTGGCCGTCCCTTCGTCGAGCATGTCAGCAGCGAGCGAGGCCAAGCCCGCTTTGCCCGCCGGGTCGCCCGCCGCGCCCATCTTCATCACGAGGTTCATGCTCACGACAGGCAACTCGTGATGCTCGACGACGAGCACGTCGAGACCGTTCGAGAGCTTGCGCCGCTGCACTGCGGGCAGCACAAGCTTCGGGTCTGACTTCGCCTGCGGCAGCAGTGAGAGGTCTGTCTTCGGCTTCGCGTCCGGCTTCTGAGCGGCGGCTGCGCGGCCGTTACCACGTCCGGGGCCGACGCCCGTGCCGTTGCCGCGCCCCTGACCGGGCGTGGCGGGCGAGGCGCTCTGCGGCGGAGCGGCCCCGGCGGGCTGCGTCGCCTTTGCCTCTGTTCTGGTAATGGTCTGCGCGCCCGAGGGCATCGTCTGCGCCGCGCCCTGTTGCGTCCCCGAGGCCGTGCCCGAGGGAGTGGTCTGCGCCGCGGCGTTGGCCGCGCCCGCAGCTTGCGTTCCCGCAGTCTGCTGCGAAGGAGTCGCGATAGCATCTCGCGGCGATGCGGGCGCGGGGCCTGCGGCGTTGGTCGGCCCCGAAGCGCGCGGCACGACCGAGAGGACGTATCGCTTATCCGTTAGATACTGACGCGCAACCCTCTGCACGTCGGCCGCCGTCACCGCGCGGTAGCGCGCGAGGTCTTGCTCGAAGTAGCCGGGGTTGCCGAGGAAGGTCGCGTAGTTGTTGAGTTGGTCGTCCTTGCCGCCGAAGCTGCCGACCGTCTGGAGGCCGTAGATGAATCCGGCTTCGCGCGCGTTGTAGACGCGCTCCATCTCTTCGGGGCTCGGCGGCGCAGCCTTGATCTTCTCGATCTCGTCACCGACGATGCGCTCGATCTCTTCAAGCGTGTGACCGGGGCGCGGCGTGGCGACAAGCTGCATCAGTCCCGCAATCTCGCTCGTGTTGTTGAAGAGCGCGACCTGCTGCGCGATCTGGTTGTCGTACTGAAGCGCCTTGTAGAGACGCGAGGACTTGCCCCCGCCGAGTATGTTGGAGAGCAGGTCGAGCGCGGCTTCGTCCTTCGAGAACTGTGGGACGGAGTGCCATGTGATGTAGAGGCGCGGGAACTGCACGTGGTCGTCTATCTGCTCGCGTATCTCGTGGTCGAGTTGCGGCTGCGCCGGTTGCGGGCGCGTGATATCCGTGCCCTTCGGTATCGGGCCGAAATACTTCTCGACCATCTTGCGCGCATCGGCCGGGTTGAAGTCGCCCGAGATAACGAGGCTCGCGTTGTTCGGCACGTAGTAGCGGCGGAAGAACGACTTCACGTCGTCGAGCGAGGCCGCCGACAAATCCTCCATCGAGCCGATAACAGACCAGTGATACGGGTGCCCCTCGGGGTACATCGTCTCGGTGATCTTGTAGGTCGTCTGCCCGTAGGGCTGGTTGTCAATGCGTTGTCGCTTCTCGTTCTTGACCACGTCGCGCTGGTTGTCGAGCTTGGTCTGCGTCATCGCTTCCAGCAGCCCGCCCATGCGCCCGGCCTCCATGAAGAGCGCGTCCTCAAGAAAGTTCGAGGGCACAAGCTCCCAGTAGTTCGTTCGATCCTGCGTGGTCGAGCCGTTGACTGCGCCGCCAATCTCCTGAACGAGTGGCAGGTAGTCGAGGTCGTAGCCCTTGAAGCCCTGAAACATCATGTGCTCGAAGAGATGCGCGAAGCCCGTGCGGCCGGGCGTCTCGTTCTTCGAGCCGACGTGATACCAGATGTTGACGCCGACGATGGGCGTCGAGTGGTCTTCGTGGAAGATGACGCGCAGCCCGTTGGGCAGAAAGAACTGCGTGTACTTGATAGGCGGCAGGACGGGCGCGCCCGAAGCCTTCGCGGTCGCCGCTGTCTGCGCGTCGCCCTTTGCCTTACCCTTCTGCGCGAGCGCGGGAAGTCCCGGCGCGACGAGCAGCGTGACGAGCACGGTGGTCAATAGACGTTTCCAAAGCATGTTCACACCTCCGCTAGTGAGAAGAGCATAATGCTCGGCCGGACGCCGGGGCGTCTCGCGCTCGCACTCTGCCGATCCTGTTGGTTAATTAATCCGGGAACGAATTATGAAGCTGCGCGCGGATTTTAACGCGTCACCCCGCCCCGGCGCAACGTTGTAGGCCCCCGTGCGCCTTGTTAGAATCGTCCAAAATAATGGATGCGGAATGACGAGCGATGAATATGAGTCGGCCCGGCGGGTGAAAGTCGGCGTGACTTTTATTCATCACTCATCACTCATCATTTATCCATATGACTCTTGAAACAGATTTCGTCGTCGTCGGCAGCGGCATCGCGGGGTTGCGCGCGGCCTTAGAGATTGCGCGCACGGGCGCGCGTGTGACGGTGTTGACTAAAGACAGACGTGAGGAGTCGAACACCGAATACGCGCAGGGCGGCGTGGCCGTGGCGCTCTCGGAGGAGGACGAGGTCTCGCTCCACGAGGACGACACGCTGGCGGCGGGCGCGGGACTGTGCGACGAGCGCGCCGTCGAGGTGCTGGTCGAGGAAGGCCGTCGCTACATACGCGAGCTGATCGAGTGGGGCACGGAGTTCGACCGCGAGGGCGGCCGTCTGCTCTTTACGCGCGAGGCCGCGCACTCACGCCCCCGCATACTGCACGCGCAAGGCGATGCGACGGGGCGCGAGATTGTACGCGCCCTGCTCGCGCGCTCGGGTGCCGAGCGCAACATCTCCTTCCTCGCGCACGCCGAGACCGAGTCGCTCGTCGTTCGCGAAGGGCGCGTGCGTGGCGTGCGTTACCTCGACCCGCTCGTGCGCGCGCCGCGTGTGCTGATGGCGCGCGGCGTGGTGTTGGCGACGGGAGGCGCGGGCGCGCTCTATCTGCACACGACGAACCCGGCCGTTGCCACGGGCGACGGAATGGCGATGGCCTACGAGGCGGGCGCGGAGGTGGCCGACATGGAGTTCGTGCAGTTCCATCCGACGGCCCTCAACCTCGAAGGCGCGCCGCGCTTCCTGCTCTCGGAGGCGCTGCGCGGAGAGGGCGGGGTGCTGCTTAACACGTCGGGTCGCCGTTTCATGCCGCGCTACGCGGACGCGGCGGAGCTTGCTCCGCGCGACGTGGTGACGCGCTCAATCGTCGCGGAGATGAGACGCACCGCGACGCGCACGGTCTTTCTCGACATGACGGCCTTCGACGCGGCGCACCTGCGGCGTCGCTTCCCGAAAATCTATCGCACGTGTTTGCAGTACGGGCTCGACCTCGCACATGAACCCATACCGGTCGCGCCCGCGGCGCATTACGTGATGGGAGGCGTGCGCACAGACCTCGAAGGGCGCACGACCTTGCGTGGACTCTACGCGGCGGGCGAGGTGGCCTGCACGGGCGTCCACGGCGCAAATCGTCTGGCCTCGAACTCTCTGCTCGAAGGCTTGGTCTTCGGCGCGCGCGCGGGGCGTGCGGCCACGGAAGATTTGAAGGACTGGCACGCCTCGGACTCGGACACGGTCGGGAGTGAAGAGGATGCGGGTGCGGCGCGGCCGCGCGCGGACACGCAACGTTTGAGGGCGGCGGCCGGAGCCGTGCGCAAGCGCGTGCGCCGCCTGATGTGGGAGCGCGTCGGCATACTACGCACGCGCTCGGGGCTCGAACGCGCTCTCACAGAGTTCATGCAGATCGCGGGCGCGCCTTTGCTTGCGGGCCCGCGCAACTTCGTGACGGTCGCCTCTCTCATCGCGCGCTCGGCGCTCTGGCGCGAAGAATCGCGCGGCGGCCATTACCGTCTGGACTTTCCGAAGCGAGATGACGAGCGTTGGCGTGTTCACTCGATCACACGCAAGGGCGCGGAGATTAGCAGCGCACAGACTATTGAATTCAACGCGGAGGTCGAACGGTAAGGGGGAGTTGATGGCGAGCTTTGAACAACTGCACGAATGGTCGCTCACGCCGCACGAGGCCGTCGAGTTGCAGAAGCGCCTGCGCGTGCGTGTGCGCATCGAGCCTTTGAAGAAGAAGGTCGAGACGGTGGCGGGGGCCGACATCAGCTTCAACAAGTTCGACACGACCATCTACACAGGCATCGTTGTGCTGCGCCTGCCCACGCTCGAAGTGGTCGAAGAGGTCGGCATAGTGAGCGAGACGAAGTTCCCATACGTGCCGGGGCTGCTCTCGTTCCGCGAGTCGCCGTCGGTGCTGGAGGCTTGGGCGAAGTTGAAGACCGAGCCCGACGCGGTAATGTTCGACGGGCAGGGCATCGCGCACCCGCGACGGGTCGGCATCGCTTCGCACGTCGGGCTGTTGATAGACCGCCCGACCGTGGGCTGCGCGAAGTCGGTGCTGGTCGGAAAATTTGAAGAGCCGAATGAAGAGCGCGGCAGTTGGTCGCCGATGATTGACAAGGGCGAGACAATCGGCGCGGCCTTGAGGACGAAGACGCGCGTGCAGCCCATCTATGTCTCGCCCGGCCACCTCATTGATTTGGAAGGCGCGGTCGCCCTCACGCTCGCCTGCGACGGTGGTTATCGTCAACCTGAGCCGACGCGCCGCGCGCACCTGCTCGTCAACGCGCTCAGACGCGGCGAACGTCGTCCGACTTCCGACGAAGCGGACGATGCGAACGGCGGGACGGAGGGGAAGCAAGCGTCTTTCGACTTTTAAGAGTTGCGATATGTGTGCGATGGGCGACGCGGGGCAGCCATTGAGAGTTACGCCGCCCGCACGTCGCCCACCTTAGTCTTGAAGGCGCGGCACGTCAGCCGTTGCAGTTCGTGGTGAACTCGAAGGTGGTGCTGGTGATTTGACCGTTGGCGTTGACCGTGACGTGAATCGTCGTACTGACGACGAGGTTGTCGGCGCTGCCCTGCGAGATCAGGTGGAGCTGCCCCGTCGAGTTGAGCACTTGCGCCCCGCCGGTCGAAGTGTTCTCGATGGAGTTCACCGTCTCGTTGGCGATGTACCTTGTGCCGCTGGCTGACGTGCCGTCGAGATGAAACTGGATGTGCGTCTCGAAGGTGGTGTGGTTGTCGGTCGTGGTGGAATGCACTACGACGTGCGACTCGCCGCTGATTGTGACCGTCTCGCCGCTGCAAGAGGTCGCGATGAAGTCTATGGGGACGGTGACGTTCTCCGTCGTGCTGCTTGCCTGCGCGTTAGCTGTCGGCGTGAGCGCGGTGGCACAGGCAACCGCGACGAGCAGTGCGACGAGTGTCGGGAACTTTGCGGAGATTTTCTTCATGCTCTTCTCTCTTTCACTTTGAGCGTTAGAAAGTAAGCGTCGCCTTTTCGGTGGCGGCGCGACGGACGGAGCCGGAGACGAGGGCCAGCCCCGCGAAGGCTGTCAGCAGTTGATGGGGTTGCAGGGGCGCGAAGAAGGTAGGCTAACTCTCACGGCCAAGTCAACACGCGGCGCGCGGCACGTGAAGGTCAAGCAGTGCGGCTTCGACTCTAAAGATGCTTCGGCTCTAAAAATTTAAGACGGCGTGTGGGGCGCGGCGCTCCTCTTGATGCCCGTCAATCGTTCGCGCAAGCCTCGCCAGTAGTTGAGGGCGAGCCAGTGGATTCCGCCGACCAGACGACAATATATTTCGGCTTGCGCTTGGAGTGCTACTTCGCCTCCGGCGCGCGTTTGAACTCAAGCTCCTTGAAGTCGAAGTCGGGGTTGGGCACGTCTATCTTCATCTCGCCCACATGCCCTTGCGGGTCTAAGGTGAACGTGACCCAGCCACGCGGATAAGGATAGACGACGGACTCGCGCCACTTGATACGGAAGGTGTCGAAGTGCCAGTGCTCAAGGTCGCCGACGTAGGCGGGCGAGGGCAGAAGACGCACGACGAGATGCCCGTTCTCTTCAACGACCTTTGCATCGCCGTACATCGTGCCGCCGTATGTGCCCGCGTAAGCCGAGAGCGGGAGCGAAGGCTTGGTGCCGGGGACGCGCGCCGCTTCGACCCTCTTCGTCTCGGCCTCGTCGCGCTCACGCGCCGCCTTCATGCGCGTCATGTAGTCGGCGCTCCAATCGCGCGGCGGCGCTCCGGTGAGCAGGTCGAAGACCTTGTACCAGAGGAAGGATTGGAGCGGCGTCTCGCTGTTGGTGAGGATGACGACGCCGAGATTCTCCTCGGGCAGCAAAGCCACGCGCGAGGTCATGCCGTCTAAGCCGCCGCTGTGCGTGACGACCTTGCGCCCGCGATAGTCGCTCAAAAACCAGCCCATGCCGTAGAGGTTGAAGTGGACGGTCGGGTTGAACTTCTCCGCCGACTCGCTGACACCGGAGACGATGGTGTTCGGTGTCCACATCTCGCGCGAGCGGTCGGCGGAGAAAAACTTTTTACCGTTGTACGTGCCCCGCCCGAGTTGAAGACGAACCCACTCGGCCATCTCGGCCGCCGAAGAGTTGATGACGGCCGCGCCCCCCGACGAGTCAACGTTCGAGTAGTGTATGACTCGCACCCGTCCCTCGAACTCGTTGTGCGGCGTGGCGACGTTCTGCGAACTCATCAACTGCTTGTAGGTCGTCACCGTCCGCGCCATGCCGAGCGGAGTGAAGAACTTCTCGCGAACATAGTCGTCCCAACTCTTTCCCGTCACGGCCGGTATGATCTCGCCCGCCGTGAGAAACATGATGTTCTGATAACCGTAGTGACTGCGAAAGCCGTAGACGGGTTTGAGGTAGCGTATGCGTCGGATGATGTCGTCGCGCGTGTAGGTGGTCTCGTACCAGAGCAGGTCGCCGCCGAAGGTTGCGAGCCCGCTGCGATGACTCAAGAGGTCGCGCACCGTCATCTCGCGCGTGACGTAGGGGTCGTAGAGTTGGAACCACGGCAGGTACTTCGTGACGGGGTCGTCCCACTTGAGCTTGCCCTCGTCAACGAGTGTGGCGAGCGCGGCCGAGGTGAACGCCTTCGTGTTCGACGCGATGGCAAAGAGCGTGTCCTTATCCACCGGCTCGGGCCTGCCCAACTCGCGCACGCCGTAGCCTTTGGCGAACACGACCTTGTCATCTTTGACAATCGCTACGGAGAAGCCGGGCACCTTCCAATCCTGACCTGCTTTAGTGGCGTAGTCGTCAATCTCTTTCAGCCGCTCTTCGAGCGTCTGCGCATGGAGCGCGGGTTGTAGGACGAGCAGGAGCAGGAAGAGCAGGAGCGCGCGAGCCGAGAGTCGTGTCATGTCTGAGCCTTTCGAGGGAAGTGGAACGGCGGGACGGGATTCTAAATGAAATCGAACGGGGTGTCAGGTAGGCTCGCACGAAAACAGGCGGCGCGCTCTCTGACGTAGAGAGAGCGCCGCCTGAAGTCGCAGCCGAAGCGGGCCGCGTGGCTTACTTGTCGGCCGTGATCTGGAACTTGGCCGTGGGCGAGAGCGATTGACCCGAGACCTTGTCGCGGACGCGGACGGCAATCTCGTATTCGCCGGGAGCGAGGTTCGAGGTCGGAAGCAGGCGCGCAAGCGTCAGTCGCTGCCCCGCGTCGGACGAGCCGCGCCAGTCCTCGGCCTGCTTGAAGACCTCCTTGCCATCCTTCAACAGCACGTAGTCAACATCAACCGCGGGCCTGAGCGTCGTCTGGTCAATGCCCGCGTTGTAGACCTGCATGTAGATGCCAACGTCCTGACCGCGCTTGTATGTGCCCGCGACGTTCGGAAGCACCTTGTAAGGGCCGATTGAGAACATGCCGGGCAGTTGGTCGTTCAGGGCCTGAAGCTTGACGGCGAGCACGAGCGTCGAAGTGCCGAGCTTCTCAGGCTGGTACTTGGGCACCTCGAAGCCGATGGCCTTGACGGTTGACGCGCCCGAGTTGATGTCGCGAATGAGCAGGTCAACCTTGTAGTTGCCGGGCGAGAGCGGGAGCACGCGCTGGTATGCAGACTTGCGCGCCTTCGCCGATGCCAACTCGTCAACGGTCGCCGTCGTCGTCACGGGGTCTTCAAAGCTCGTGATGCGGCGACCCGAGAGATTAGTGACGCGGCCGTAGATGTTCAGCCGCGCGGTCTGCACGCCGCCCACGTCCTTGAAGGCGAGGTCGTTGTTGTCGGTCTGAATGGTGATGGCCGTCATCACGCGCTCGTCGGAGGCGCGATAGAAGTCAACCTTGGTCGAAACGTCGAGCGCCGAAGTGTCCTCGGCCCCAGTGCTCGCGGTGGCAAGCAGGTTCTTCTCAAGCACGTCGTTGACCTGCGGCGGCTTCTGGAGGTCTGTGTAGAGTTGGAGACGAGAGAACGGGCTGTCCGACTCGCGCGCGCCGGGGCCGGTGTAGCCGAACGCGCCCATGTTGGTGACGCGGTCGGCCTTCGAGGCAAGCCCCAACTGCTCCATCAGCGTGAGCCCCGCGCCGGGGACGTTCAGCATCGCGTCCTTATCGCTGGGCGAGCGGGCGATGCGATACTCGCCCGTGCCGGTCGGGTCAACGAACTCGATCTCGATGCCGGAGCCGATGCCGGGAAGATAGCGATAGAACCAGACCTCGAACGGGTAGGTCGTCGTCGAGCCGCCGCCCTCGTTGGACGGGCGGTCGTACTGGCCGCCCGACGGGTGCGACTCTTTCTCGTGCGGCGGGCCGTACATGATGTAGATGCGGCCGCGGTCGGTCTTCCAGCCCGGGATGCCCGAGGCGAAGTGCTGGTTGGCGTAGGCCACGCGCTCGTAGTGCTCTTCGAGGTACTCGTTCAGTTCGGTGTCCGGGTCAGGGTCGCGGCGACGCCAGAAGGCTTCGATGAACTGCTCGCGCTCGTCATCGGTCTGGAGCTTCTTCCAAGCCTTCTTCTCCTCGTCGGTGATGATGTAGGCCACGTCCTCATCAATCCACTTCTTGAACATGTTGGAGCGCTCCTTCTTGACGGTGCGCTCGCGCTCGGGTACGTCCTGCTGCTGCTGTGTGTCGCCGGCCTTCTTCTTCTGCGCCATGACGGCGGCAGGCGAAGTGGCGGAGACGAGCAGGCCGAGGGCTAAGGCCAGAGAACGCGTCCTCTGTTGACGGGCCATCGCTTTACTACTCCTGTTCGGTTGAGACAAAAAATTTTTAGTCGAACGAGCCCGCCGCTTTCGCGTGGGCCTTTAGGCTTGCCGAGACATTGCTGGCGGCCACGAAAATGGCGACGCCCGGAGGCTGCCGGGGCTTGTCTCCCACGGAAGCCTAAACCCAGTCATCGCCGCAACTTTCGCGCAGATTTTAGGGCCTTCGCGGAGACACAGTCAAGATGCGCCGGGGGGCGTCCCGGTTGCCTGTCGGACGCCTTCTCAAAGTCCCCCGAAATAACCCCACCGACGCACCTTTCACACATGATTACCACCAAACGCGCGGAGGATACGCCCTCGCAAATTTTCATTTTCTATTCCGTCGTCCGAGGCCGTGCGAACATCCATGCGATGAAGATCGAGATGATGTAAAGGACGAACATGGGCGCGGCAAATAACATCATGTTCGGGATGTCGTTCGTCGGCGAGAGCACCGCCGCCGCGACGAGGATGACGATGCAAGAGACCCGCCAGTGAGAGACGAGGAAGCGCGCATCAACCAGCCCGATGCGCGAGAGCACGTAAGTCACCGCAGGCATCTGGAAGACCACGCCCATCGCCAGCATGACGATGATGATGAAGTCAAAGTAGTCCGACGCGTTGAGGAACAGGCGGAAGTCCTGACCGAGCCCCAACAGGTAACTGATCGCGGGCGGGAACAGCACGTAGTAAGCGAAGGCCGCACCCGCCACGAACGAGATGCTCGACATCAACACGAAAGGGATCGCCCACCCGCGCTCATGCGGGTAGAGGCCGGGCGCGACGAAGGCCCAGACTTGATAGAGCAGAAACGGTACGGATAAACACAGCGCTGCGTAGAGCGAAACTTCCAAGTAGAGCGAGAAGGGCTCGACCGCCGTGTGGACGACTAGCTTGTCCTCGGCGGCGGGCAGTTGCGCCGTCTGTGCCGAGAAGTCTACGGGCAGCCGCACGCCCTTCGGGATGATGGTGGGGCCCGCAAACAGCGGTTCATCGGTGAAGACACCGAGCTTGCCGTCCGCGCCGAGCGCGACCCGCGCCGCAACCGATGCGCCCGCCGGAACGATGCTTCGGCCAAGCTTCGTCGTCTCGTCGAAGACGTAGCGCCCCGCGTCGCCCTCCTTGACCGTGTTGAGCGAGAGAATCTCTTCGTGACCCGTGATGCCCTGAAGCGTAACGGGGCGTTGCGCGGCCTCAGCGAGCGCGCGGCGGACGGGGACGGCGAGGAAGTTGTAGATGCGGTCGGAGACGAACCAGCAGATGACGAGCGCGACGAAGATGAAGATGGCGGAGCGTATGAGACGGCGGCGCAGCTCGTCCAGATGTTCGAGGAACGACATCTGCCCGCCAAGCTGACGCCCTTCCTGCTGCTCTTCGTCTTTGTCGCCGTCCAGAAGGGTTGAAGCCATCTCGTCAGTTCTGTTTCGTAAAGGCTCGGGCGGGTGGCGAAAGCGCGCCGCTCAGGAAGCGTTTATCTCGTCCTCGTCCGCGACATTGCTCGACGCGCTCGCGTGCGGTTGATCCGATATCGTCGTGGTGCGCGCGATGGTCTCGCCCTCGATGTGGGGTTGCGTGGCAGTGCCGCCGATTGACTCTTCGGCGCTCAACTCGGCGGGCGCAAGCGCAGCCTCACCGAAGGCATCGGGCGCGTTGGTGTGTGCGTTGGCGTCGAGCGCGGGCTTGCGCTGTTCAAGCTCGACCTCGAACTCCCACGTCCGCTTGAAGTCGTCGGAGGCGCGCTTGAACTCCGCGATGCTCTTGCCCAACGTGCGCCCGATCTCGGGGAGCTTGCGCGGGCCGAACAGGATGAGCGCGGCCAGCGCGACCACCAGCAGCTCGGTCGTGCCGAGGAACTCAAAGACGAATAAGACGGTATGCATGGTGAAAGTCTGAGCTCCAGACTTCAGACTCCAGACTTATAGTCAGGCGGATAGTAGATGACTTCGACGGCGCGTTCGCCGACGCCGCGTGTGTAGAAAGAGAGCGAGCGGTCGCGGTGCTCTTTGACGGGGCGTCCCTCGCGGCGCGCGGCCTCCTCCAACTCCTCGCGCGAATCCACACGGATGCCGATGTGCTGCGGGTGCTTCGAGCCGGGAGGCAGCAGCGCCACGCCGAAGCCGCGCGCGTCGCGCAGCATCGCCCAGTC
>JAVXWN010000006.1:0-18185 GCA_032230645.1 Acidobacteriota bacterium
CATCTCGACGCGCCACAACCCCGAGTTCACCATGCTCGAATTCTACACGGCCTACAAGGACGTGAACTGGATGATGGACTTTTGCGAGGAGATGCTGCGGGAAACAATTCTAGCAGTGTATGGCAGCTTGCAGCTTGAGTTCGATAGTCAGTTGATTGATTTCAGTGTGGTCGAACGACTGAGCATGAAAGAGGCAATTATCAGGAATCAGTCGCCAGCTTGGAGCATGTTAGATTCAAAATGCTTTGAGGGGGATTGGATCGAAGACCCGCGATTCGTGCGTCAGCTTATTCTTCTTGATGACATTATTAAATTAAACATGGCAACATCGGTTTCCGACGAAACGGAACAGACCATAACACTTCAAACATCTCTTTCGGAGTTATGGGAGCGAGCCCACAAGGAAGACTCTCTGCTCGATGAACCCGAAGAGGCCGAGGCAGCCCATCAGATTGCTCAATTGTTTGAGTTGACGGCTGAGAAACTTTTAAACCAACCAACCTTCATAACTGACTTCCCGAAGGTTATCTCCCCGCTCTCCAAAGCATCACCCGACAACCCTGCCATCGCGGAGCGGTTCGAGTTGTACGTGGCGGGGATGGAGGTGGCGAACGGGTTCTCGGAGTTGAACGACCCGTTGGAGCAGTTGGAGCGGTTTGAAGAACAGGCGAAGCAGCGCGAGGGCGGCGATGACGAAGCGATGCAGACCGATCTCGATTACGTTCGTGCGCTCTCTTACGGGATGCCGCCCGCCGCTGGCATCGGCATCGGTATTGACCGCATGACGATGCTTCTGACGAACCGCCGCTCGATTCGCGACGTGATTCTCTTCCCCCACATGCGACCGCGCGCGAGCGCACCGGAGCAGTCCACGGCGGAAGAGGAACAGCCTTCGGACAAGGGCGGGTAGGCTTCGACCGAAGGTGAGCAGCCTTCCGCCTCTTAGACGCGTCCTCAGTCTCGAAAGCCGCGAAGTTGCCGGGGAATGCCGCGAAACATGCGTTTTTCGCTGCAAATTATGCTTTTTGACTCGTACTTTAAAAGCCTTGTTGTGAGAAATTGGGCTTTAATTTCTCACAACAAGGCTTTATTTCCGCGCAAGAAGACTTTATTTCCCCAAGTCAAAGCTTTATTTCCGCACAAATAGGCTTTATTTCCGCGCAAGAAAGCTTTATTTCTTCGCAATAAAGCTTTATTTCCGCGCAATAAAGCTTTTGTTGCGCAAGTTAAAGACCCAATTTCGCGCGTGAAGGCTTTTAATTCGAGAGTTAAAAGCCTTCACGCACAACTCTAAAGCCTTCGTTTGCTACTGACGGAACAGCGTTTTCGGCCTCGGGGCTGAACTCCGCGTTTGATAAACCTTTCGGGAGAGAATCGGACGCCGACGCGGCGCGCGTGCGGTCTCGGCGCACGAGTGATAACATCGGCGCGTCGTCGCCGAAACTATAGAAACGAAGCGGTGCGGTCACTCCCTAAACCTTACCGAACAGATAACCGAATTCGTAAAGGAGAACCCCTGAAATGATTCGCAAAATTTCCCTCGTCGCGGTCGCCGTCGCGCTCGCTGCCGTCTTCGCCTTCGCGCAGGGCGAGAAGAAGTCCGTGAAGTACACGGGCTACGTCGTTGACAACATGTGCGCTGGAATGCACGGCACCGAGGATGAAGCCAAGAATCATCCGAACTCATGCGGCCTGATGCCCTCTTGCGAGAAGAGCGGTTTCGCCCTCGTCGTCAAAGATAAGACCTACAAGCTCGACGAGCAGGGCAACAAGCTCGCCGCCGAGGCGCTCAAAGGCGCGAAGACGAAGAAGGGCTTGAAGGTCGAGGTCGAAGGCACGCTCGATGGCGACACGCTGCACACCGACACGCTCACCGCTGTAAACTAAGCCGCGCCGCCATCGCTGCAAGCGAAGCCACAAATAAAAAGACTCTGAGACACGACGCGTCGTGTCTCAGAGTCTTTTTATTTGTTCGAGCGCCAGCTCGTTTACAGTTGCTTGAGCACCTTGCGCGCCAGCCCGGTCGCCTTCTTTATCTTCGCGCCCTCATCTTCCATCCCGCCGATGCCGATGCGCACCACCACGTCTTTCATCAACACGAAGAGCGCGCCGTCGCTCTGACTCTCAGACCAGAAGGCTTCGTTGCCGATGCCCGCGACCCGACGCGGTCGCGACTCTTCCACGCCCTCGCCCTTCTCCTTCTCGCTGTGGCCGCCTTCCGTGACCTGCCCGCTCGCGCGCTCGCGCTTCAACTCATCCTCGCGCTTGCGCTCGCCCTCCTCTTTCCGTTCACGCTCGCGCTCGCGCGCCTCGAACGCATCGGGGTTGAAACGCTCACGCCAGAACTTCTTGACGGCATCGGCCGTTGCGCCCGGCGCGGCGCGTGTGACTTCGAGGTTGACCGACTTGACGAAGGTCGGCATTCGATAGAAGCACTGCGATGTTGCGAGCGTGCCCGCGAGGTGCTCGCTGCCCTGCGCGTCCAAAGGCTCCTCGCCCTGTAGCTCGCGCAAGTCGGAAGCCGTGAGCAGGCGGCATGTCGCGCTCGGCGTAGGCTGCGTGGTCGCCTGCTGCTGCTGCGTTGCGACGGGCGTGGGCTGCGTCGTCAACTCGTCGCCTTCCTTCCGCACGCATGCGACGCATGCTAGTAGAAGCGCGCACAGCATCAGCATCATATTCTTCGGGCGCATCCAGTGTCTCTGTAGCTAACTCTTCAACTCACTACACGCTCGACTCGGAATCGCATTACTGTTTCGCAGAAGTCGTCTGCGCCGCGCCCTGCGCAGCTTTCTTCCGCAGAGCTTCGACGCGCTCGCGCGCCCAGTCCGGCGCGGAGCCCGTGCGGTGTCCCATCGCGCCAACGTAACGCTCGGCGGCCATGAGCGCCTCGACATCGTGCCCTTCGCGCTCGCGCACACGGCTCAGGTCGAGAAAGAACTGCGGGCTCTCTTCGCCCGCGAGGTCGGCGGCGCGCGCGTAAGCCTCGCCCGCTTCGCTCAGACGACCGAGATGTTCGTAGATGCGCCCCAGATGATAGAAGACGAGCGGGTAACGCGCCCCCTCGTTGCGCACGACGGCGAGCAGGCTGGCGGCGGCCTCCTCGTTGCGGCGCATCGAGATCAGCGTGAGCCCGAGTTCGAGGTTCGCAGGTGCGAGGTAGCCGCCGCCCTCCTTGATGGCTCGACGGTAGAGCGTCGCGGCCTCGTCGAAGCGGTTGTCGGCGCGCGCGGCGCGCGCGTCACGCAGCAGAGGGAATGCCTGACGGTCTATGACGAACGGCCGCTCGCGTGTCCCGCGCCCCTCGCGCACCGCGCGCAGTATCGCGGTCGAGTCCTGCGGCAACGCGGTCTCAGATGCAATGAGTGTCGTCGCTGCCGAGCCGCGCGTCTCCGCAAGGACGTTCGCGGCGGCCACTATCTCGCCGCGCGCAACCGTTATCTCGCGCGGCACCGGCTCGCCGCGTCGGCCCACTCGCGCGGCGAAAGAGTCGAGCACGGCGAGCGCCTGCTCCGCATCACCATCTTCCGCGAGCGAACGTGCGAGCGCAGCCGCCGCCGCCGCATGGTCGGGACTGAGCTTGAGCGTGCGCGCCCACTCTGATTCGGCAAGCCCCGACTCGCCGCGTAGCGCGTGCAGGCGTCCGAGGCTGTAGCTCGCTTCGGCGTATGTGTAACTCTCTAACTTGAGCGCGGCCGTCAGAGCCTCTTCAGCCTCATCCCAACGACCGAGCCGCGTCAGCACGACGCCGAGATTGTGCTCGGCGCGCGCGTAGTTGCCGCGACGCTGCGCGACCGCCTTACGATACGCATCGGCCGCCGCCTCCGACTCGTCGAGTCGCGCCAGCGCGTTCCCCGTGTTGTAGAAGAAGACCGGGTCGAACCTCTCCTCCGCGAGCATCGAGCGCAGAAGCCCCACCGCTTCCGCGCGACGCCCCGCACCGGCAAGCCGCTCGGCCAACTCCTGCCGCAGACGACCGCGCTCCGCTGGATTGGTCGCCGCGTCGGCGCGCGCGCGCAACGCCTCGGCCTCCGCGTCGGGCACGTTCGTCGCATCTGTCTCTATGCGCGATGCCTCAACCTTGGAGCGCGACGCTTCAACATCGGGTCGCGATGATTTAACCTCGGGGCGTGACGCTTCGGCCTCGACGCGCCGCTCGCGAACGGCCTCCGCGCCCTTCGACGTTTCGGGCGTCTGCGCCCAAGCGCACGGCACGCACGCGCAGGCGAGAAGAACGAACGCCGCGTTAGTCTTCAACAACTTTTTCATCTCACTTACCCTCCGCCCTCATCATTTGAAGGCGACGATTGCTCCGCCGAAGCCGACCGCCCACCCGCGCCGCCCGACGAAGAAGAGACGTTCGAGCGCGTGCGTCGTCACGCGCGGCGCGTCCGCCCACACATGCCCGCCGTCGTTCGTGTGAAGCATCGTGCCGCCGTCGCCGACGGCCCACCCTTCGCGCTCGTCAAAGAACTTCACATCAAAGAGGTCGTCGCCAACGCCCGACACCTGCGGTCGCCAAGTGCGCCCGCCGTCGTTCGTAGCGACGATGACACCTCCGTTACCAACCGCCCATCCGCGCTCGCGGTCGGCGAAGCAGACTGCGTTGAGTCGTTGCGAGCCTCGCGGCTGAGCCGCTTCGTCGCTTTGCCGCGCGTTGGAAGACTCCGCCTCTTGCCGCGACGAAGGCGACTGCTCGACCGCGCTCGCGGGAAGGAAGACCGTCCCTGTGCGCCATGTCGTGCCGCCGTCCGAAGTCTTCAGAAGCGTGAGGCCGCCGCCCGAGAGCCACCCCGTCTGCGCGTCGAAGAATGATGCGCCGAGCAGCAGGTGTCTTGTCGGCACGCGCTGCCGCGACCAACTCGCGCCGCCATCCGACGTGGCGAAGAGAGCGCCCATCTCGCCATAGACCCAACCGTGCTCGCGGTCTGCGAACCGCACGCCCGCGAGCTTCAAATCAACGTCCGCGCCGTGCGTCACTTCGACTCGCGCCCAACTGCCGCCGCCGTCCGTGGTCTTCAAGAGGTACGAGACCGATTCATCCTTCGCCATCGGCATGAAGATGCTGCGCTCGCAGACCGCCCAGCCCGTCGCCCCGTCCGTGAAGAAGAGGTCGCGCATCGCGTCCTCCGTCGGCGGGCGTTTCACTTCCCAAGTCTCGCCGCCATCCGAGGTCGAAAGCAGCGCGCCCTTGCCGCCCACGGCCCAACCCCTGCGCGCGTCAACGAAGAAGACCGCGTGCAGCCAAGCGAACGTCCCCGTCTTCTGTCTCTCCCACGCCGCGGCATGCGCCGCAGGCGGAAGGCAAAAGGCAAAAGACAAAAGTAGAAAGATGAAAGAGAGCGTGCGCTTCATCTTCAACAGATGAAGAAGGCCACGCTGTCTCTTATCTTCCTTTTTACTTTTGCCTTTGATTGTCAGAACCCTCCGGCGAAGATGCGCGCGAAGCTGAGGACGGGCAGCGCCTTGAGAACCTTGTCCACGGTCTTCCAGCGATTACCGGGAACGAAAATCTGGTCGCCGGGGCTGAGGAAGTAATTGTCGGCCGCCTTGCCACGCTCGATGGCGGCCACGTCAATGGGAATCTGCCGCATCGTGCGGTCGGCGTTCCAGTGAAGAACAGTGACCTGCTTCTTGCCCGTCGAGAGGATGCCGCCCGCCTCCGCCAACGCCTCGTAGACGCTCAGGCGGCGCGACATGATGCGGATGCCGGGCTGCGCTACGTCGCCGAGCACGCCGTAGCGCGAAGACATCGCCTTCTCCAAAGAGACTGTGACCTTCGGGTCAATGATGTACTCGTCGAGGTGCTGCGCAATCTCGTCGGCCACCTGCTGCGTCGTCTTGCCCGCCACGTGCAGTCCGCCGCGCACCATGTAGTAGTCAATGCGCCCGTCGGGCGGAACGATGATGCCCGCCTTGGAATACTTCGGCAGGTCGAAGACCGAGACCGAGATTACGTCCTCGGGGCCCAGCAGGTAAGAGGAGAGGAAGTTGTTGTAGTAAGGAATCTCGGCATCCGCCGCTTCGTCCATGCGCTCGCGACGATTGGCCTGCACCTCTTCGGGCACGTCCGTTCGCACCACACCCTTCTCGTCCGGCTCAAGGCGCTCGCCCGCCTGCGACTGTTGCGTGGCCGCGGGCTTCTCGTTCTTCTTGTCATTCTTCGTATGCTTCTGCGCGGCAGCAAACGTCGGCGCGAGCATGAGCAGCGCGAGTGATAACGCGGTGGCGGCGATTCTCGATTGCGACTTCATAACTTCAATCCTCCAGTAACAACTTCGGGGCACACACTTTCAAGTCCCACGACCGAAGAGGATGGTCTTGACGGTCTCGAACAGGATGACGGCATCGAGCAAGAGGCTCTGGTTCTTGATGTAGTAAAGGTCGTATTGCAACTTCTGGCGCGCGTCCTCGATGGAAGCGCCGTAAGGGTACTTGATCTGCGCCCACCCCGTTAGGCCGGGCGGGATGAGGTGGCGCTGTTCGTAAAAAGGAATCTCCTCGGCGAGTTGACTGACGAAGTGCGGTCGCTCGGGGCGCGGGCCGACGAAGTTCATCTCGCCGCGCAGGATGTTCCAGAATTGCGGTATCTCGTCAACGCGAATCTTGCGTATGACGCGTCCCACGCGCGTCGTGCGCGCATCGCCCGCCTTGCTTGCCCAGACGGGCCCGTCCTTCTCCGCGTCGGTGCGCATCGAGCGAAACTTGTAGACGCGGAACGCGCGCCCGTTCTTCCCCACGCGCTCCTGCGAGTAGAGCACGGGCCCTTTCGAGTCGAGCTTAATCAGTGCGGCCGTCAGCAACGCGATTGGCAGAGAGACGAGAGCGCCGATTAAAGCCACGCCGCGATGGAAGAGAGCGCGCAGCACTGCCGAGAGTCGTGCCTGCCGCGCGCGGCTCGAAAAGATGAGCCACGAAGGCCGCATCATGTCGAGCGAGACGCGACCCGTCAGCTTCTCGTAGAAGCTCGCGCACTCTTCAATCGCCACGCCGCCCGACAAACTCAGGTTGAGCAACTCGCGCACGGGGAACTGCCCGCGCCGCTCGCCGAGCGCGACGACGATGCGGTTGATTCCTTCGCGCTGCACGATTGCGGCGAGGTCTGCGGTAAGACCGATGACACGCGGGTTGATGATGCTCCGGCCGACGAGTTCAGGGTTGCTGTCAACGAAGCCGACGATACGATAGCCCGCGTCGCGTCGTTCCAGAACTTCGCGCGCGACCTCAATGGCCGACGTGCCCGAGCCGACGATGAGAATCTTCTCTCCGACATCCGGATGGCCGAGCAGCCAGTGTGCGCCGACTCTCCACGCGACCATCAGCAGAAGCGCAAGCGGCAACGCGATGAGGCTCACGCCGCGCCCGATCATCAACTGCGGCAGGAGGTACATCGCAATCGCCAGCGCGATCCACGCCAGCCCGAGCGCCTGCACGAGACGCAGGACAAGCTCGCGCCGGTCGTGCATGACGACGAAGTCGTAGAGGTCGTAGAGATAGAAGGCCGCGAGACAGAAGAGCGTGACGACGGCCGCCTTGAGAAAGCCGTACTTCTCGTTCAACTCGTAGTAGGCATCGAGCCAGCCCAGACGCAGGTAGGCCGCGGCCACCATCGCGAAGAAGAGCAAGAGCGCCTCCGCAGTGATGAGCAACAGCGTCCGTAAATTTACGCGCGTCGAAGCCAAAAGCCTTCACCCTTCTGTGAACATGAAGGTCACAAAGTTTTACTCTTCCTTCCCTTCTCTACCCTCTGTCGAGCGGCGCGAGGAGGAGTAACGGCGGTAGTAGTAGTTCTGCTCGCTCAAACGCTCGTCCGAGCCGTTGAGGATGACGCCGAGCAGACGTTCGCGCGGCAGCGGCTCAAGCAGTTTTTCGAGCGCCGCGTAGCGCGTCCGGTTGGCGCGCGCGACGATGAGCGCGGCGTCGGCGCGGCTGATGAGCACGGTGGCATCGGTGAAGATGCCGAGCGGCGGCGCGTCTATGATGACGTAGTCGAACATGCGCCGCGCCTCCTTGAGCACCGCGAGAAACTTGGGCCCCGAGAGCAGTTCGGCAACGTCGTCGCGCGCCGCGCCGCCCGGCAGAAGATGAAGCCCCGCCGGTTCGAGTTTGACGATGGCATCGGAGAGCGCGACCTCGCCGCCGAGGACTTCCGAGAGCCCCACGGGCGCGTCGAGACCGAGGTACTCGGCCGCACATGGGTTACGCAAATCACCATCAATCAAGAGCGCCGACACGCCGTCGGTCTGCGCAAGCAACCAGGAGAGGTTGAGCGCCGTGAGCGTCTTGCCCTCCATGATGCCTGCGCTGGTGATGACGAACGCCTGCATCTTCTTGCGCTCGCCCGCGTGCAGGACGCGCGTGCGTAAAGAGCGGAAGCGTTCGGCGTGCGACGAGCGCGGCTGCGTGATTGCGACAAGATGTGGTTCGACGCGCGCGGCGGAGATGTCAAGAGTGACAAACTCCGGCGTGCGCGCCGAACCGGCAGCGCCCACAGTTGCCCCAGCAGCACGCGAAGCCTGCCCTGCGGGGAGTGCCGACCCGCCGGGCGTCCCGGTGTGCTCAGTGGACGCTGAAGAGTGCGCCGTCTCCGGCGACTGAAAATGTTTTGAAGCGTTGAAGAGGAACTCGGGCGCACCCGCGCCGTTCGAGTTCACACCGACAGCGGCGGTGTCGTCGTCGCTACTGCCGACGACGTGCGAGCCGTTGTGTCCGTTGCGCGAAGGCAGAGGCACGACCGACTTTTCGTCGGAGATGTTCGCCTGCTGCGCAACGCCCGGCTTCGTCCTTGCGTCGGCACCTTCGGCCGCGCGCTTCAGTGCTTCGTAGACTCTGCCCATCACGAATCTCCCTTGCTGTCCCAACTGCGGAAGGCGCGGCCCAACTCGTCCGCGTCAGACGCTTTCCGGTCGTCATCGCCCGCGCCTTCAAGCTCGCGCTCGACCTCCTGCTCGTGGCTCACGCGCGCGGCGCGTCCGACGGTCGCGGCTTGCGTGCCCGCCGACTCTTCAGTCCTGTTCGCGCTCGCGCCCGCGGCCCAAAGCTCCGAGCGACCGGCGGCGGTGAAGATGCGCGCCGCGCCCGCGCGCTCGTCGCCCGCCTGACGGCCTCGCTGCGCGTTCGGCAAAAGGTCGAAAGTCTCGGCCACCTCTTCGACGATGTCGCGCCCGATCATTTCGGCCCCGGCGGCGAAGCCCGCAAGCATCGCGTTGTCGCAGATGTTATTAATCTGGCGCGGAATCCCTTCGGAGCAGCGGAAGATGAGATCAACCGCCGACGGCGTGAAGATGTCCGTGCGCTCCGCACCCGCGGCGAGCAGGCGCGAAGCGATGTAGCGCGCCGTCTCTTCGATGTCGGGCAAGGGCTTGACCTCGCAGCGGAGCGCGACACGCTGTTTGAGCTGGCGAAGTTCCGCCCGGTTCAAGAGGTCGCGCAGCTCGGGCTGACCCGTCAGGACTATCTGCAACTGCTTGGCTGAATCGGACTCGAAGTTCGACATCAAGCGTATCTCTTCAAGCACCGACGGCGAGAGCCCGTGCGCCTCGTCAATGACGAGCACGGTGCGCAGGCCCCTTGAGTGACGCGAATCCAAAACTTCGCCGAGCCGCAACAGAAGCTCCGACTTGCTCTCCCAGCGCGGCACGTCCAGCAGCTTCGGCGAAGAGACGTATTGATAGAACTCCGAGACGGTCATCCGTGGATTGAAGAGGTATGCGACGAGCACCGTGCGGTCAAGCCGGTTCATCATCCAACGCAGGATGGTCGTCTTGCCCGTGCCGACCTCGCCCGTGACGACGATGAGCCCCTTGCCGCTCTCGATGCCGTAGTGCAGGTTCGCCATCGCCTCGGTGTGCGAGGGCGTGAAGTAGATGAACCGTGGGTCGGGCGTCAGCGCGAAGGGCAGCTCTTTCAGTCCGTAGAATTCGAGATACATCCGTTGACCTCCGAAGGTCGTCAATCGTGAATCGTCCATCGTAAATAGTTAAACCGGACTCTTCGATTCAGATTGATGATTGACGATTCACGTCTCCCCTCATCCTCTGTTGGTGAACATCTCGATGATGTGCAGTCGGCTCAGGACGAAGGCGAGCGCGGGTGCGCTCAGAACTGTGGCGACGACGGCCGCGAGCGCGAACGCAGCGCGGCGCGTCTTCAGGCGGCGCTCCTCGCGAGGCGTCAAAAGCATCGGTAGCGTGACGAGCACGGGCAGTCCCGTGTAGTGCTCGGCGTCCTCGGCGGTCTGGACTGTGAGCAGACGCGGCACCTCAAAGGCGGCGGCGAGCACCACCCCGCAGGCGAGTCCCGCGAAGAGGCCCATCAGCATGAGCACGGGGCGGTTCGGCGCGACCGGCTGCTGCGGGGTGCTCGCAGGGTCTATGACGGCGATTGATTCGCCCTGCGCGCGCCCTGCCACCTCGGCCCCGATCTCGGCCTTGTTCTGCTGCTCGACCGCTTGGTCGTAGATAGCCTTCTCGGTCTGGTACTCGCGTTGGATGGCTTCGAGTTCAACCTCAGTGCCGGGGACGCTGTTGATGCGCTGCCCGACCGAGGCGATGTCGGCCTCGGCGCGGTCGAGCAGAGACTGCTGGCGCTTGATCTCACCCTGAATGCGCGCGATCTCGCCCTTGGATGTGTTGACGCGCGGGTCTAGCTTGCCTTCGAGCCGCGCGCGCGTCTCTTCGACCTTGCGCTTGTGCTCCTCGACCATCTCGTTCATCCGCCGCTGTAGTTCGTCTATCTGTTTCTGCACGGACTTCATCTCGGGCGCGGCGGGCTTGAAGGTGAGCGCGAGGTCTTGCTTCTGCGATTCGAGGTCGGCCTGACGCTTGATAAGCTCGGCGTAGGCGGGCGTGCTCTTCGGGTCTTGCATCTGCGCGATGACCTCTTCGACCTGCTGCTGGTCAACCTTACCCAAGTCGGAAGAGATGCGATTGAGATATGCGACCTGATCGTTGAGCCGCCCGATCTCGGTGATGCGCGCCTTCTGCTCCTCGCGCAGCCCCGCGAGTTGTCCGACGAGCGCCTGCGTCTGCGTCGGCAGGCTGGACAAATTTCTCTGCATGGCCTGAAGACGGCGCGCGTCTATATCGTCGAGACGCTTCTTCTCCTGATCGACGCGCTCGGTGAAGAACTCTTTGGTAAGCGTCGCCTCTTCACCCGCCGCCTTCGTCTGGCTGTCAACGTACTTGCGCGCCAGCTTCTCGGTAACGTCATGTGTGGCGCGCGGCTCCTGCCCGCGAAAAGCGAGGAAGAAGCCGTTGGTGATTTCATTGCGGCTCGTGTTGAGCGTGATCTTGAGGTCTTTCGTTCGCATGCGCTCGACCAACTCCTCCATCGAGACGCCGCGCCGACGCTCGGCCGCGTAAAGGTCGTGGTCTTTGATTAAGGGTTCGAGCACGCTGCGGCTGGTGACCTCCTGCGTGATGTTGTTGATGCGCAGCGTCAGGTCGCTGTCCGAAAGCTGCGCGACCGTCGAAGTCGCGATGCTCGCCGGACGCACCGTCAACAGCGTCGTTGATTCATAGACGTTCGGCAGACGCCACACGACCGCCGCGACCGCGACCGCCACCGCCGCTGTCGGCAACAGGATCAGCCACTTCCTACGCCAGATTATCCGCGCCAGCTCGGCCGGTTTCCGCTGTCTGAAATCAACACTCATAACTGCTCACTCCGTTCGCCATGAATCGTGAATCGTCAATCGTGAATGGTTAAGATGGATTCTTCTGTTCACGATTGACGATTCACGATTGACGACCTCAAAGGCTTTCAAGCGTGCTGCGCACTTCGTCAACGGGGGTCGCGGTCGGCGGCTTGACCGCGCGCTGCTGCTCCTGCGCGTAAAGCTCAAGGCACTTTTGCAGCTCGCGGCGCGCGGCCGCCTTGTCGGTCGGCTTCTTGCTCTCTTTGGAGAGTGCGGCGAGCGCCGAGCCGAGGTGCCAGCGATAGAGAGAGTTGTCGCCGCCGCGTTTGACGGCACCATCTACGGCGCGTTGAAGCTGTTCGACGGCATCGCGGTTGAGCCCCTTGCGGTAATAGACCCAACCGAGCGTGTCGGCAAAGCCGGGCTCCGAAGGGAAGCGGCGCACCACGTCCTGCGCCAGACGCATCGCCTCTTCGGCGTTGCCCTTGCCGTGTTCGCCGTAGATGGCCGCGAGGTTGTTGGCGGCTATCGGCTCGTCGGGCCGGATGGCGAGCACGCGATGGTAGTAGTCAACGGCCACGTCCAGATTATTACGCCCGGCTTCGATCAACCCGATGTTGCGATAGGCGGTGAAGTCGTCGGGACGCCGCTCGGCGATCTTCTTGTACTCGTCAATGGCGCGGTCGGGCTGCTGCGTGCCGAAGTAGATTTCGGCGAGCGCCGAGTAGGCGGGCACGTAGTCCGGGTCAAGCTCGATTGTGCGGCGCATCGCGGCCTCGGCGCGCTGCGCGTCGGGCTGCTGCTGCTGGTTGCCGCTGCGGTAAGCCTGACCCAGAAGGTATTGAAGCGGCGCGCTGTTTGGCTGCTCGTTCGCAAGCTGTTCGACGCGCGAACGCACCTCGTCGAGCTTGCCCGTCGCGGCCGCGAGGTTGATGAGCGCGGTTAGCGCCTGAAAGTTCGTGCGGTCGATGGCGAGCGCACGGTCTAACTGCTGCCGTGCCTCGTCCGCCTTGTTCTCGGCTCCGGCCGCGTCGGCGAGGTTGACGTAAGGGAGCGGCGAGTTGGGCGCGCCCGCGCGCGCGGCCTCGAAGTCGGCGCGCGCGGCGGCAACCTGCGGCGCAGCGGGGTTCGCCCCGGCGAGACGCAGGATGGCCTTGCCGCGCAGGATGTAAGCATTGGTCTTCACGTCGGCGAGGAACTGCGGCGTCACGTCGCCGCTCGGCGCTGAGTCCTGAAGCTTCTTCAAGAGGTCGTCGGCCGTGCGCTTCGCTGATTCGGCGTCGCCCGAATCCAAACCGATCTGAATCTGTATGAGCTTGGCCGGGAGGAAGTCCTGATAGTAACGCTCAAGCTCGCCCGCGCGTGCGCGCGCCTGCTCGTACTGTCCGTCGCGATAGAGCGCGTCGGCCATGAAATAGAGACCGAGCTTCGAGCGCGGGTCTTGTTCGAGCACGGTCTTGAGGTCGGCGATGGCGTCCTTGAGCTTGCCCGCGGCGACGCGCATGCGCGCGCGCAGGAAGAGTGCATCCGAGTCTTTCGGGTTGCTCTTCAAAAGTTCGTCGGCCTGCACGCCCGCGCCCGCCACGTCGCCGCGCTGGAGACTTATCTCGCCGAGCCGGTAACGGCCGCGCGCGTAGTCGGGCGAGGTCTTGACGATCTCCTGATAGAGAGCGGCGGCTTCGTCGAAGCGTCCGACCGTGGCGTAGTAGTCGGCGAGCCGGGCCTTGCCCTCGGGCTTGTCCCAGTCGAGATGCGCCCAAGCCTTGTAAGCCTCTTCGGCCTTGTCGAGACGGTTGTTGACGAGATAGTAGCTGGCGAGCACCCACGCTACGTCGCGATTCTCGGGGTCAACCTCGACGGCCTTGCGGAACTCGCCCTCGGCCTCGGGCACACGACTGGTCTGCGTCAGGAACTTGCCGTACTCGACGTGCGCGAGCGACGAGCGGTCGTTGACCGAGATGGCCTGCTTGTAGACAGCCTCGGCAGCGTCGGCGCGGTTCGTCTGAAGGTAGAACCGCGCGAGCCCCATGTATGACTCGACGCGCTTGGGGTCGAGCGCGACCGCATCCTTAATCATCTTCTCGGCCTGCGCGGCGTCGCCCTTGAAGAAGACGACGTTGGCAAGGAGGATTTTACCGTCGGGGTTATTAGCGTCGCGCGCGACGACTTCGTTCGCGAGCCGCTCGGCTTCGCCCAGAAGCTCGGGATTCTTCTGCCGCGCGAAGGCGAGCAGGTAGCCGTTGGCGAGCTTGAGTCGAGCCTGAATGTTGTTGGGATCGAGCTTGACCGTGCGCTGAAGCTCTTCGACGTACTCGCTGCCGCGCCCGAGTTGCTCGTAAGCTTGCGCGAGTCCCCAGTGAGCCGCCGCCAGATTGTCGTCAATCTGGATGGCGTTGCGAAACTCGATGGACGCTTCCTGCCAGCGGCGATCCTTGAGGAACGCTTCACCGCGAGCGACGTGTTGCGCCTTTGCTTTTTCGGGACTGGTGCAGGACGCCGCTACTAGTGCGACGAGGCAGGCGAGCAGGACGGCAAGCGGCACCCGGACTTTCCGGGCGCGGGGGCACTCTTGAAGATTCATCTGTCAGGCACTCCTTCCGGGCTGGCGGTTCCGCTTCCGTGTGGACGCGCGACCGGGGCTACTGGTCACACGTCTCTTCGGCGGGCCGCCACTTCGTTTCGACCGTCACGCGCTTCTACCTTCGGCAGCGGGCAAAGCCGCTTCGGGTCAACGCTGGCGGTTCGTTTCATCGTCGCTTTCCCGGCGGGGCATGCCGGAAGAAGCAAAGCTTATAAACGTCTAATGAGGTTTCCCTTCCCCTTTTAAAGATGCCCTACCGCGGGCCAAAAAAGCAAGAGATAATCTCGTTTGCGGATTAAAAGCAGGTTGAGGACAGCGCGTCTCTCACACTCGCTTCAACCCGAAGTCCGTCAGTCGGGCACGTAGGCCGAGAGGTTCGGCTCGACCTGCGAGGCGAACTGCGCGGCTGCTTCGGCCGCCTCGCGCTCGGAGTCGCGGAAGGGGACGAGCACACGCACCATCGCGCCGTCCGAGCGGCGCAAACGTATGCTGTCGAAGACCGTGTAGACCTTATCCAAATACTCGCTTGCGACCGCGCGGCCGCGACCCTGATACCAGTAGAGCATCAGCATGCGTTCGTTGCCCTGCTCGATGACGTAGCTGTTGGCCTCGAAGGGCGCGCGCCCGTCGGCGGGCTTGACCTCGACCTGCGAGGCGTCGTTGAGCGTCCACCCTGAGCCGGGCAGACAGTTGAGCGGGCTGTGATAAGTCGAACCCGTCCGCTGCGTCGCGTAGTAACCGACGTAGAGCGAGGCCGTGCGCCCACCCTCGCCCGCGTAGTCGCGCGAGATGTAGTCGTCCGCGCGCAAGACAGCCTCGGTCGCCGCATCGAAGCGCACGTCGCGTCCCGCTTGATGCCAGCCGCCGACCTCCGAAGGGAACTCGGCCAGCGCGTGTCGCGGTGCGCGCGCCTCGCCCGCCGCCGCCCAGAAGTTGATGACCGCGCCGCCGAAGACCAGCAGCGCCGCCATCGCCCAGAAATGTTTGGCCTGAGTGCTCATCGAATGTTTGCCCGAGTGCTCATCAACGTAAGCCCGCAGTCCCCTCGCCCGTGCCGACCGAAACAGTTGCCGCCGCCGTTGGTGCCGCGACCGTGCCTTCGACCGTGCGCTCATCCGTTTTAACTTCGAAGGCTTCGGCCGCACCACCACCGCCGCTGCCGCGTCCACCGCGACGCGAAGGATTGAAGCGGTCGAGCAGCCAGCCGAAGGCGAAGAGAAGAAGAAAGGCCGCGATGTAGATGACCCAGCCCGAGAACTCGTGGAAGAAACCGTCCGCGACCTCTGTTCCGTAGAAGCGCGCGAGTATGCCCGTACCACTCACACGCGCTGCGTTCGTCACAATCGCGATGGGCACTGCGGCCACGACGAGCAGCACGGCCCTCACCATTGGGTAACGCCCGAGCCGACGCCCATCACCACCGCCTTCATCGTCAGAAGGGTTGGTGAAGTACGCGAAGACGACGGCCAGCGTGACGAGCGTCATCAGGCTGCGGATGCCGCTGCAAGCCTCGACGACTTCGAGCCTCTTGGTCGTCGTCGAGCCGAGCGGCAAAAGTTCTATGACGTTGCCCTCGCGCAGAACAGGGATGTCGAAGCCACGCATGGCCCACACCGCGCAGCGCGACGCGAAGAGTTGCAGCGGGAAGGCGACCTTGTTAAAGACGATGGCGGGAATCGGGATGGCGAGCGCCAGCAGCAAGAGCGGCACCGCGACCGCGCGCAGCATCCGCCAGCCCCAAAAGTAGACGGCCAACCCCGCGAGCAGCACGACGAGCGAGGTGCGCTGCGTGAACAACTCGGCTCCGGCCGTCCCGACCCACAGCATGAGCAGCGCGGCGAACACCACGGTCGCGCCCAACAAAATCTTTGGCCGCCTCTCCACGGCCGAAAGGCGCGCGCGCCCCGCCCACAGTATGTAGCCGATGACGAACGGTATCAGCAGCCCGTGCGAATAGTTCTCGTCCTCCCACCAGAAGCGCCCGAGCCGCAGGAGCACGCCCCAGTAGGCGAAGACGACGGCGGCGGCCAGAAGCAGGGGCTTGGTTACGCCGCCGATAGCTGTGTCCCGCATATGCTGTTCCGTTGGGGTCAGTAGAAAAGCCTTGTTGGCGAGTCTCAGACTCTCGCGCGTTCATGCGCGGTGCGTGCTGTTGATGTGGGCGTCGTCGGCTACTCGTGTTCCGGCCGCGACCGCCAACAAAAGATTACCGCGAACGAGGCACGCAGGGCAACAACTAAACACCTGCGTCCAACCGCGTGCGGCCCGTGGGCGGACTCATCACGCGCGAACTTAACGAAGCGGCAAAGGCGAAAGGGGCCGCCCCTTTCATGGGGCCGGCCCCTCGCGCTCATTCACATGCGGCACGTGACGAAGGAGACTACGGGCGGCCGAAGCGTTGCCTGTACTCGGCCGATGAGAGGAAGGCTTTGACCATCTCGGCCTTCGCGTAGTCGCCGCTGAAGTCGTTGAGCTTGGCGAGCCAGTAGTCGTACCCGGCCGGGTCGGGGTCGCGTTGCAGATAGCCGAAGTATTGCATCAGCACGAAGGCCGAGTTCGTCTCGCGACGACCGACCGAGTCGAGTTCAACCAACCGCCGCAGGACGGACTCGCGCGTCGCCCCACCGTCGAGCGCCGCGACGAGCGAGTCGCGATCCTGCGCGGCGACCGTGGCCGTGGTGTTCGAGACGAGCGCGTCAACGAACCGCGAGTTCGACAGTGCGTCGAAGCGCGACTTGAAGCCCGCACGCTGCACCCACTGATGAAGGAAGGCGGCCTTGTTCGTCTCAAGCTGCTGGCTCCAGGCGGTCGCGCCGACGATGACGCCGCGCGCAAGCTCCTGCCTGTCGGGTGTGAACTCGCCGAGCAGCGGCGCGCGCCCGTAGGAAGCCGTGTAGAGACGATAGAGGAAGTAGCCCGTCTCCTTGAACTCGATGGAGAGGAAGTAGGACGCCGAGACGTTGATGCGTGCGGCCTCCGTGCACTGCGCGCAGGCCGTGATGCGTCCTACCCAGTAGCTCTGCCCCAACTCGTCCGGCTCGCGGCCGAGGAAGTCAACGTAGTGCTGCCGCACGAAATACTCAGGCGTGTCCAGTGGGTTCGCCACGTCGCCGTAGATGATATGCACGTTGGCGAGCATGAGACTGTCGATGGCGTTGCGCAGGTTCTTCTGCACGTCCGTCATGTTGCCGCCGCTCTGCGCGAGCGAGGTCGCAGTCCTCGCGTATGAGAGCGCGCTCATCAACTCGGTCTCGATGCGCGCCGCCGCGGGGAACGTCGAACGCTCGGCGTCGAAGTCGATGTAAGCGCGCTGCACGTCAGCGACTACGGCCGAGAGCTTCGACGTGATGTCGTCTGCGGAAGTGAGCGCGGCGCTCGTCTGCGCGGCTACCATCTGCGTCTGCGCGAGCAGGTTGCTGGTATCCTGCGCGTTACGCCGCGCGCGTGCGACCGAGTCGCTCGCACTGTTGACCTGCACCCTTACTGCGGAAGACATGACCGATAGTCCGCCCGCGTCCGTTACCCTTGCGGTCAAAACGTGTGCGCCCGCAGGCACGTTGCTCCAGACGAATGCGTAAGGCTGGCTCGTGACCGCGCCGAGGAGCGATGCGCCGTCGTAGAACTCGACCCTGCTGACACCATTGCTACCCGGTGTCACGTCAGCGGTAACGTTCATGCTCACGGGCTCGACGAACTGCGCGCCGTCGAGCGGATTAGAGATGCTGACCTTCGGCGCGACCGGAGTCGGGGCCGGTGTGGGCACTGGCGTCGGAGTTGAAGTCGGCATTGGGGTCGGAGTCGGCACCGGGGTCGGAGTCGGAGTCGGCGCTTGTTGCCCCTGAAGTCTCCAGACGAGGAATCTGCCCGACGCCCGATAGTTCATCGCATAATCCTTACCTCTCCCCGTGTCCGCCTGCGCATGGATCCCATCTACCCGCTCCCCATACGACGCATCGAACACTTCATCCC
>JAVXWN010000014.1:0-6280 GCA_032230645.1 Acidobacteriota bacterium
TGACGGGCGAAGCCTCGGAGAATGCGGTCGGCGTCGTCACGCTCGCAGACCTCGAAGCGCGCGGGGCGGAGCTTGAGGGTGAGCGTCCCCGCCTCGTCGAAGAACTCGCGCGCGAGGTCGGCGCGCAAGACCTCGCGACGATCATCTACACCTCGGGGACGACGGGCGAGCCGAAGGGCGTGATGCTCACGCACGCGAACGTCGTCTCGAACCTGATTGACACGTCTGAGCGCCTCGCCTTCACGCCCGAGGATGTGGTGCTCTCCGTGCTGCCGCTCTCGCACGTCTTCGAGCGCGGCGCGATGTACATGTACCTGCATCACGGCGCGCGCATCTGCTTCGCCGAGTCGCTCGAACGCGTCGGCGAGAACATGCGCGAGGTGCGCCCGACGCTCGTCGTCGCCGTCCCACGCCTCTTCGAGAAAATCTACGCGCGCATCAGGGACAAGGCGGCAGAGGGGGGACGCGTCAAGACGGCGCTGCTGGATTGGGCGGTCGGGGTCGGCAAGCGTTGGGCGCATGCGACCGTTTGGAAGCAGAGCGTGCCCGCCTCGCTTGCGTTGCAGCACGCGGTCGCATCACGTCTCGTCTTCTCGATGTGGCGCGCGGGCGTCGGCGGCCGTATGAGACTCTTCCTCTCGGGCGGCGCGGCGCTGCCGGAAGAACTCGGGCTCATCTTCTACGGCGCGGGGCTTCCCATCGTTCAGGGGTACGGGCTGACGGAGACCTCGCCCGTCATCACCGTCAACGCGCCCGATGACAACCGCATCGGCACCGTGGGCCGTCCCATCCGCCACGTCGAAGTCCGCACCGCACCGGACGGCGAGATCGAGACGCGCGGCCCCAACGTCATGCGCGGCTACTACAACAAGCCCGACGCGACGCGCGAGGTCTTCACCGACGACGGCTGGTTCAAGACGGGCGACGTGGGCACGCTCGATGCCGAGGGCTACCTGCGCATCACCGACCGCAAGAAGGAATTATTCAAGACCTCGGGCGGCAAGTACGTCGCCCCGCAGCCTATGGAGCAGCGCATCCGTGCGTCGCGCTTCGTCAATCAGGTCGTGCTCATCGGCGCGGGGCGCAAGTTCCCCGCCGCGCTCATCGTCCCCGACTGGGAGCTGCTCCGCTCCTACGCGCAACACAAGGGGCTCGGCCTCAAGACACCTTCGGACTTTCTGCGCCACCCGCGCATCCTCGACCTCTTCCAGCGTCAGGTTGACTCCGTCACCGAAGACCTCTCGCGCTTCGAGCGCGTCAAGCGCATCGCCCTCCTCGAACACGAACTCACGGTCGCGGGCGGCGAACTCACGCCCACGCTCAAGGTCAAGCGTCGCGTCATTGACGATAAGTATAAGGACGTGATTGACCGTCTCTACGCCGAGGCTGAAGAGGGTCACAGGTAAAAGGGCAAGAAGAAAAAGATAAAAGAGAGCGTGCCTTTCATCATCGAACGATGATGAAAGGCACGCTCTCTTTCATCTTCACTTTTCTCTTTTTACTTCTGACTCTCTTCCAGCATCTCTTCCGCCCATTCGGCTATACGGCGTCGAAGGTCTTCGAGTTGTTCATCGAAGAAGTGGCCTGCGCCGGGAATGATTTCGACTCTTACTTGAGACTCTCTGGGGAGGCGCGCGGCTAAGGCCCGGAGGTCTGAGACGGTGCCGAACTCGTCGCGCTCGCCGTGGACGAGAAGCAGCGGCTTGCGGCATTCGGCGAGGAAAGAGAAGTCGTAATCGCGCTCGCTGATGCTGACGGGCGTGCCGACGCCGATGAGGAAGCCGACGCGCGCATCGTGCGTCCCCACTTCGAGCCCGACACGCGCGCCGAAGGAGAAGCCCGCGAGGAAGATGGGGAGCGCAGGGTACTTCGCCACGAGATAGTCGAGCGCAAGTCGCGCATCCTCCTGCTCGCCGCCCCGCGCCCCCGTGTGCTCGCCCGTCGAGTGGCCGACGCCGCGAAAGTTGATGCGCAGCGTGACGAGCCCCGCATCGCCAAGTCCGCGTGCCGTGCGAAAGACCACCTTGTTGTGCATCGTCCCGCCGTGCAGAGGGTGCGGGTGCAGCACGAGCGCAGCGCCGCGCACGTCGCCTTGCGGCTCCTTCAAGATAGCCTCAAGGCGACCGTGCGGTGCCGGGATGAAGAGATTGCCTGCCGGATACATAGAGGTCAGAGGTTAGAGGTTAGAGGTCGTTAAAAGCAACCGGCGGCGAATAATTTTCCACGTTGGTCGGCTACCCTCTCTGACCTCCGGCCTCTGACCTCTGACCTCTCATTCTTGACTTGCCGCGACGAAAAGCAGTAGGTTGTTTGCGCAAGCAACAACAGGCAACCCCGGCCGAATCTTTGGCAGTCGCGACGCCGGAAGAACGAGCTAAGGAAGAGTGATGGCCGACCCCCGTCCTCCCGGCCCCACGCGGTCGAAGCGAGCGTGGAACGAGTCAGCCCCGGCGCGCTATGCGCTGGCGGTCGCGACGGTCGCGGCAGCGACGCTACTCATGTTCGCGCTCTACGCCGCGACGGGGCTCACGCGCGGCAGCGTCCCCTTCATCTTCTACTTCTGCGCCGTCATCGTCGTCGCTCTCTACGGCGGGCGCGGGCCCGGCCTGCTCACGATAATTCTCTCGGCGCTCGTCGCTTACTACTTCTTCGTCCCGCCCTTCGACACGCTGCGCTTCGACTTTAGCGCCATCTTGCAGACCGGCGTCTTCGTCCTTGTCTCGCTCTTCATCTCGGCGCTCGCCGACCGCAGCGCACGCGCCGAGTTGGCCGCGCGCATGAGCCGCGAGTCGCTGGAGACGACGCTCAAGAGCATCGGCGACGCCGTCATCGCGACGGACGACGCGGGACGCATACGCTTCATGAACCCGGTGGCTGAGCGCCTGACGGGTTGGCCGCTCGCGGAAGCACGCGACCGCCCGCTCGCCGAGGTCTTCCACATCGTCAACGAACTGACGCGCGCGACGGTCGAGAGTCCCGCCGAGAAGGTCTTGCGCGAGGGTCAAGTCGTCGCCCTCGCCAACCACACCGTGCTCATCGCGCGCGACGGCTCGGAGTTGCCGATTGATGACAGCGGCGCTCCCATCACGGACGAGCGCGGGCGCACGACGGGCGTCGTCCTCGTCTTTCATGAAGTGAGCGAGCGGCGCAGGATGGAGGCCGAGCGCGTTCTGCTCGCCGCCATCGTCGAGTCTTCGAGCGAGGCCGTCATCGGCAAGACGCTCGAAGGAGTGGTGACGAGTTGGAACGCGGCGGCCGAGCGCGTCTATGGCTACACGATGGAAGAGGCGGTCGGCCGTCACATCTCCTTCATCGTCCCGCCCGAGCTTTCCGATGACCTCTCGGAGATCATGGGACGGCTCGGGCGCGGCGAGCGCGTCGAGCGCGAGGAGACCGTGCGCATGCGCAAGGACGGCGCGCGCATTGATGTCTCGCTCGCCATCTCGCCCATACGTGACCCGGCGGGGCGACTGGTCGGCGCTTCGACCATCGCGCGCGACATTACCGAGCAGAAGCGCGCCGCGGCCGAACACCAGAGGCTCGCGGCGCTGGTCGAGCACGAGCGCGGGCGTTTGCGCAACCTCGTCGCCAACGTGCCGGGCATAGTGTGGGAGGCTTGGGGCGAGCCGGACGAGAGGACGCAGCGCATCAATTTCGTCAGCGAGCACGTCGAGCAGATGCTCGGCTACACGGTTGAGGAATGGCTCGCCACTCCAAACTTCTGGCTCTCAATCGTTCACCCCGAAGACCGCGAGCGCGCGGCGACCGAAGCGCGCGACATCTTCGAGAGCGGTGGGGGCGGCGCAAGCGTGTTCCGCTGGATGCGCAAGGACGGCCGGACAATTCACGTCGAGGCGCAGTCGCTCGTCATCAACGACGACGCGGGACGCCCCGCCGGGATGCGCGGCGTGACGATGGACATCAGTGCGCGCAAGGCTGCGGAGGAGCGCCTGCGTTTCGTCGCCGAGGCGAGCCGCGTGCTCGGCTCCTCGCTCGACTACGAGACGACGCTCGAAGGACTCGCGCGCCTCGCCGTCGCCGAGTTGGCCGACTACTGCCTGATAGATTTGGTTGACGACGACGGGAGCATCCGGCGCGTTGCAACCTCGCATCGCGACCCCGCGCGCCAACCGCTCGTCGAGCGGCTACGCGACTTCCCGCCCGGCCCTCAGCCCGTTGGCGTCCCGCGTGTGCTGCGCACGGGCAGCCCCGAGTCAATCTCAGAGGTGAACGAAGAGGTCATCGCTTCGCTCGCGCGCGACCCGGAGCACGCGCGCATCTTGAGCGAGTTGGGGCTCAAGTCATTCATTACCGTCCCTCTCGTCGTGCGTGACCGAACCATCGGCGCGCTCACTTTCTCGATGACGCGTCGGCCGCGCGCTTATAGCGCGGAGGAGGTGGCCTACGCGGAGGAGATTGCTTCGCGCGCCGCGCTCGCCATCGAGAACGCGCGACTCTACGGCCACGCGCAGGAGGTCAACCGCGCGAAGGACGAGTTCCTCGCTACGCTCTCGCACGAGTTGCGCACGCCGCTGACGCCCATCCTCGGATGGACGCACATGATTCGCTCGGGTCGTCTCAACTCCGAAGAGTCGGCGCGGGGCGTTCGCGTCATCGAGAAGAACTCGCGTGCGCTCTCGCGACTCATCAACGACCTGCTCGACATGTCCTCGATCCTCTCGGGCAAGATGAGGATTGAGCGCGCGCCCGTAGAACTCCTATCGGTCGTGCGCGAGGCAATCGAGACCGTTCGCCCGCAGGCCGATGCGCGCCGTGTCGCCATCGAAGTCGAGTCGAAAGGATTGGAAGCGCCAATCGTCAGCGGCGACCGCACGCGGCTCGTGCAGGTCTTCTGGAACCTCCTGAACAACGCGGTGAAGTTCTCGGCCGAGGGCGGGCGCGTGCGCGTGCGTATTGGGAATAAAGGCGGAGCAGCGGCGGCGCACGTTGAGGTCATGGACGACGGCGCGGGGATAGCATCCGAGTTTCTGCCACACGTCTTCGAGCGATTTCGTCAGGCCGACATGGCGACGACGCGTATGCACGGCGGTTTGGGCTTAGGGCTCGCGCTCGTCAAGAGCTTTGTCGAAGCGCATGGCGGCACGGTCGTGGTCGAGAGCGCGGGCGAGGGTCGCGGCAGTCGCTTCACGGTACAGCTTCCCGCGCTCGACGGCGAGGGCGCGCGCAGCGCCTCGGGCGACCTCGAAGCGGGCGCGGGCGAGCCCTGCGCCGACGAAGAGTGTCACGTTCTTCTCATCGAGGACGCGCGCGACACGCTCGACATGCTGCGCATCGTCTTCGAGTCGCGCGGCTACACAACGAGTACCTGCGCGACCCCCGAAGAGGCTCTGCGCGTTGCCGAGACGAATCGGTTTGATATAATCGTCTCCGACATCGGTCTCCCACGAATTGACGGTTACGAATTGATCGAGCGACTGCGCCAGATGCCGCACCTGCGCGATGTGCCTGCGCTGGCGCTGACGGGCTATGCCGCGCCGCGCGACGAAGAGGCCGCGCTCGCCGCGGGCTTCGACGCGCACGTGCCGAAGCCCGTTGACCCCGCGGTGCTCGTCGAGAGGATGGAGCAACTCATGCGGCGCGGCGAGTCGGGCGAGCCCGGCGGATGAAAGGCTTGCTTTAGCCGACGCCGTAAAGACCCTTCTCTGCCGGGAGGGTTCAACTACAAGGGGTCATCGCTCCAGTCCGAAGCGGTGGGAGCAGAGAAAGCAGATGTATCAAACGACCGCCCATCATGACAACGGGCGGGGCCGCGTCGCGGCTTCGTCGGCCCCGAACATGTCAAACTTCTCCGAGGGCTCTTTCGACGGCGAGCTGTTCGCCGTTACAGACATAGGTGCCGAGCCCGAGCGTCTGCGCGTGCTCGTCGTTGACGACGCGCCGGACGTGACCGAGATGATCGCCCTGCTGATGAGCTACGCGGGCTATCAGGTCGCGACCGCCTTCTCGGCCGCCGAGGCGTTCGACGCCGCGCGCAGCGGCCGCTTCGATGCGGTCATCTCGGACATCGGCATGCCGGGGATGAATGGCTATCAACTGGCCGAGGCTCTGCGCGCGCTGCCCGGTTACGAGAGCACACCGCTCATCGCCGTCACGGGCTTCACCATGTACGACGACCGCGAGCGGGCGCGCGCCGCGGGCTTCGACGGCTTTCTCACCAAACCCATCAACCCCTCCGACCTCATCGAAGCCGTCAAGCGGCTCTGCGGGTAAGTCGAAAGACAACAGCCAAAAGATAAAAGTGAAGCGATGAAGGACGGCG
>JAVXWN010000032.1:0-31138 GCA_032230645.1 Acidobacteriota bacterium
AGGGCGTCGCGGCCCCATCACCGAGCGCATCCAGAAGGTCTACTTCGAGATCACCTCGGGCGAGCGCGAAGCGCCGGGCGACTGGCTCACCTTCGTGGGCGAGCAGAAGGCCGCCGCCGAGCGCAACGGACACAACACCGCGCAGGGAGGCGAGGCGCGCAAGGCTGCTTCGCAGGCTTCTGCCGCCGACGCGCGCGAAGCCATCCACGTGACGCTGACCGAGTAGACGAAGGCCACCAGCGCAAGACTCTTCGGAAAAAATAATGGCCGGAGGCGTCGCACCTTTCGCGCGCCCCGGCCATTAAACTTTAGCGTCCCGAGTTGTTCGCTCTACTTCCCGTCTTTCACCGGCGCATCTTTCGAGCCTTTGACCAGCTCGATGCCGTGGAGACAGTCCTGCCTGTGTTCGTAGCCCTCGCCCGAGTCGGCGACGATTTTTTTGTTGCCCGCAATCAGACGCCAGCGCCATTCGCCCGCCGTGTCCTTGTAGACATGGAACTCCGCGTGGCTGGCCTCCTTCGCAAGCATTTGCGACATTCGCTCTATCTCGCACTCATAGAACTCCATGTCGCCCTGCGCCTTCATTAAGTCCTCTTCGATGAGCGAAGTGTCGGTGCCGTTCTTCGCCGCCACGTCCGTCAACTCCTTGACGAAAGACTTGAGACAGCGCGCCTTCTCTTCGTACTTCGCCTTCTGCGTCATGTGAATTTCGTGTTGATCTGTCATAGCTCTCCTTTCGATTTCGCGCTCGTATATCATGGGGCCGCGAAGTTGGCAATCACTTCTTTGAAGAATCGCTGTTGACCGCCGGGAAAACGGGCAGCTAGAATACTCGTGTGGCTCCGTCGCCGCGGCCTACATACCGCCGACGCCGCCCGCCCCGGAAGATTGCCCTGCCGGACGCACCCGCCAAAACTTCAGTTATCAAGAGCACGACGAGAGACACCGGCCCCTTTGTCGGCCGGGCGCGTCCGACGCCTCCTTTGAAGTGCGAACGAAAGACGAGAGACCGTCCCCTATGCCAGTCAAAATTGATGACCTCCTGCGCACCGCCACACAGCTCGGCGCGTCCGACCTTCACTGCAAGGCGGGCTCGCAGCCCTTCATGCGCATCGGGGGCGAGTTGCGCCCCGTCTCGGGCTCGCCCCGCCTGACGCAGGAGGACACGCTCGACATGGCCTTCTCGATGATGTCGAACCGGCAGAAGCAACGCTTCAAGGAGGTCTCGGAGGCCGACATCGCCTACGGCGTTTCGGGGCTCGGGCGCTTCCGCGCCAACATCTTCCAGCAACGCGGGACGGTCGGCATGGTCTTGCGCGTCATTCCCGACCGTGTGCGCACGATAACGGAGTTGGGACTGCCGCCCGTCGTCGAGCGCATCGCGGAGGATCAGCGCGGCCTCATCCTCGTCACTGGCACTACGGGTTCGGGCAAGTCCACGTCGCTCGCCGCGCTGATAGACCACATCAACTCGACGCGCGGCGGCCACATCATCACCATCGAAGACCCGATTGAATTTCTACATCGCGACAAACGCTCCTTCGTCACGCAGCGCGAGGTGGACGTTGACACGCGCTCGTTCGCCGAGGCGCTGCGCGGCGCGCTCCGACAAGACCCGGACGTGATTCTCGTCGGCGAGATGCGCGACCACGAAACCATTGAGACGGCGCTCACCGCCGCCGAGACCGGCCACCTCGTCCTCTCCACGCTTCACACGCTCGACGCGACCGAGACCATCCGCCGCATCGTCTCGTCATTCCCTCCGCATCTGCAAAAGTCTGTCCGCATACAACTCGCGGGCATCTTGCGCGCGGTCATCTCGATGCGGCTCGTGCGTTCGGCCGAAGGCGCGGGGCGCGTGCCTGCGTGCGAGGTGATGGTCTCGACAGGGCTCATACGCGACTACATCATCAACGAGGAGAAGACCTCGCTTGTGCGCGACGCCATCGCTGCGGGCACATCGCAGTACGGCATGCAGACCTTCGACCAATCGCTCTTCTCGCTCCACCACTCGGGGCTCATCACGATGGAGGAGGCGCTGCGCGGCGCGTCGAACCCGGACGAGTTCCGGCTCCGCATCGCGGGCATCCGTTCCGCCTCCGATCAGGCCAAAGAGGACATGGAGCGCGTCACCACCGTCACGGGCGGAGCGTAAAGAGAAAGGTAAGAGACCGAAAGGTCAGAGGTCGCAGGTCAGTGAGGGCGTATGTCTTTACCGGCCTCCGACCTCTTCCCGTCTATTTGCTTTTGCCTTACTTAAGTTGAGTTGTTAAAATTTTCGCGCGCCGTCCGATGAAGACAAAATCGTCAGGTCGTTTAAAGTCTCTCGTCAAGAGTCAAGGTTCGAGAGAGCGTCCGCAAGGGGTTACGAGCGAGCCGTCTGAATGAAAGAGTGCCCGGCCTGTCACCGCTGCTTTCAAGATCGAATCAATCACTGTCCGAGCGACGGTGATCGCCTCAACTTTCTCATCAACCTCGACACCACGCTCGACGAGCGTTACCTGTTGGAGCGCAAGCTCGGGCAGGGCGGCATGGGGCTCGTCTTCAAGGCGCAGCACAAGTTCATCAAGACGCAGCACGCCATCAAGGTCATCCTCCCCGACCTCGTCGGCAATGACCCTTCGCTCGTCGCGCGCTTCCGGCAAGAAGCGATGGCCGCGGCCGCCATCCGTCACCCCAACACCGTCAGCGTCACCGACTACGGCATCCTCAACGGCACGACGCCCTATCTCGTCATGGAGTTTGTCGAAGGGCGCTCGCTCCACGAACTACTTTTTGAGGAGAAGCGTCTGTCGCCCGCCGTGGCCGTCGAGATTATGCTCGCGGTCTGTGCGGGCGTGGCCGCCGCGCACCGTCAGGGGATAGTCCATCGCGACCTGAAGCCGCTCAACATCATGCTTCGTCAGGGCGTGCCGCCGGGCGAGAGCCTGAAGGTCTTGGACTTCGGGTTGGCGAAGATTAAATCGGGCGAGCTGCTCGGCTCGTTCGTCGCCGCGCAGACGCAAGGGATGATGGGCTCGCCCTTCTACATGGCTCCCGAGCAGTGGAGCGACGACGACATAGACGTGCGCGCCGACATCTACTCGCTCGGCGTCATCCTCTACCAGATGATTGCGGGCGACGTGCCCTTCAAGGGCAAGTCCGTCCCCTCGATCATGAGCGCGCACCTCAACACCGCGCCCGTGCCGCTCTCCGAGCGAGGCATCGAGGTGCCGCCGCTGCTTGAGCGCGCCATACAGCACGCGCTCGAAAAAGACCCGGAGAAGCGTCCGCAATCGGTCGAAGAGTTCGCCTCTGAGTTGCGCGAGGCGCTCCCGCAGTTGAACGGCGTGCCGTTGCGCGTGCCGGGCGCAATGACCGTGCAGATAGGACACCCGGACACGGCCGGACTCAACGCGCAGCAGGGTCAGACGACCGGCGGCGCGCAAACCGATAGCCCCGAGAGCCTGAAGACTATCGCAAGCACGCCAGACGCGCTCAGCACAGGCGCGCTCGAAGGCGAGGCCGAGCGACCGAACAGCGCCGCCGTGGCCGAGTTCCCCGAGTCGCACGCGGACAACCAGCCCGCGCCGAGCGGCTCGGACACAGCGCGCCACAGCCCCGCGCAAACCATCGGGCAGTTCGGCGCGTTCGACGCCCCTTCCACGCAACACTTCTCGCACGAGGCTCCGACCGAGCCGCTGTCACCCGACACCGCACGGCTCGCGGAGGAAGAGCACGAGCGCCGTGAGGCCCAAAAGCGTCAACGTCTGGAAGCAGAAGAGCGCGAGCTTAAACGACTCGAAGCAGAAGCACGCGCGCACCGCGAGACAGAAGCACGCGCCCGGCGCGAAGCCGAAGAGCAAATACGCGAAGCCGAGGCTCAGCGACAACGTGCGGCGGAAGAAGAACAACGGCGTGAGGCCGAGCAGCGCAATCAACGCGAGCTTGAGGAACGCGCCCGGCATGAATCGGAAGAGCGCGCGCATCGTGAATCGGAAGAGCGCGCGCGTCGTGAGTCGGAAGAGCGCGCGGCTGTTGGGGGCGGTGCAGCCGGGGCACTCACAGCCGGGGAGGCAGGTGCTTACGCGGGCGCGTCCAAAGGTATCGCGCCGCCGCGCGTCGGGGCCGCGACCGACCTCAATGCGCCCGCGCGTTCGCCGAACGTGCTGCCTGTAGCGGTTGGCGTAGCCGTGCTGCTTGCGCTGCTCGCAGCGGTCGGGGTCGTCGGCTTCCTCTTGCTTCGTAAGTCCGGCACATCGAACACGAACGTCGCGGCCAACGTCAACGCGGTCGCGAACGCAAACGTCGCGGCGAACGCGAACGCGAACGAAGGAAAGACCGTCGGGTCGTCGCGCGCAGACCTGCTGTGGATTCCCGGCGGCTCCTTCCAGATGGGACGCTCCGACGTGCCGCCGGTCACAGACGAGTTGAAGGCGCGACGCGCCTCCTACCTGCTCTGGATGTACAGCCAGTGGCCCGCGCACGATACGACGGTCGGCGCGTTCGCCATAGACCGCACGGAAGTGACCAACGGCGAGTACGCCGAGTTCGTCAAAGAGACCGGGCACGCGCCACCGCCCGGTGTCTGGGAAGGCAACCAACCGGGCCCCGGCATGGAGCGCCTGCCGGTCTCGAACGTCACCTTTGAAGATGCCAAAGAGTTCGCCGCGTGGCGCTCGCATCGTGACGGCGTGACCTATCGTTTACCGACCGAAGAGGAGTGGGAGTTCGCGGCGCGCGGCGGCGACTCTTCGCGCATGTACCCTTGGGGCGCGGAGTGGTCTGCCGGGTATGCCAACCTCGGCGGCGCGGGGCCCGCGCCCGTCGGCTCGTTCCCGCTCGGGCGCACGCCGCAGGGGCTCGACGACATGATCGGCAACGTCTGGGAGTGGACGGCCTCCGAGGCTTCGATGTACAAAGGTAACGACCGGACGGCGCTCGCGCCCGAAGACCGCGGCAAGGTGGTCGCGCGCGGCGGCTCGTACAAGAGCCGTCCCGACGGCGACGAGCCCGTGACCGTCACCGCGCGCCGCTGGCTCCCGCGCGAATTCCGCGACCCCGTTCTCGGCTTCCGCCTCGTGCGCGCCGAGCCGTAAACGAGCGGCAAGGTTAATCTTTATAAGGCAATCATCAATATGAAGCAGGCGACAAACAACAAACGTTTCTGGACTAAGAGTCGGCTCGCGTTGACAGGTTTCGTCTTCGCAGCTTCGGTGCTCGCCGCCTCAAGCTGCAAGTCGAACGACACCGCGAATCTCTCCGTGAATCAGGTTGCGCAATCAAACTCGGGCAAGCCGACCGTGACCGTCACACAGCAGCGCGGCGCGCAGCCGCAGCCGCAGCTTGAAGCGGTGCCCCCGCTCGTCTGGGACTCGGAGATTCAGGCGGTTGACGGCGCGTCCTTCAAGCTCTCGGATTACAAGGATAAGGTGGTTGTGCTGGATGTGTGGGCCACTTGGTGCGGCCCGTGTCGGTTGGAGATTCCGCACCTCGTTGACATGAGCAACGAGTACGCGGGCAAGGGCGTCGTGGTCATCGGCCTGACGACCGAGAGCCCGCAGACCGACTCGGAGAAGGTGCGCGACTTCGCGCGCGAGATGAAGATCAACTACAAGCTCGGCTACGCGCGCGCCGACGTGGCGCAGACGATGATGAACGGCAACTACAGCATCCCGCAGACCTTCGTCATCGCACCGGGCGGCCGCATCGTCACCAAGTTTCGCGGCTTCAGCGACCGCATCCCCGACATGATCCGCACCGCCATCGACAAGGCCAACGAGAAGACCGGCGACTGAAGAAGGGATGAAGGATGAAGGTTAAGCAGTCTTCCCTTCATCCTTCATCCCTCATCTCTCATCCTTCATCTCATCCTTAATGTTGTTCCCGCTGTTCGTCCAACTCGCGCTCGCCCTCTTCGCGTAGCTCGCGGCCTGCGCGTTCGGCGCGCTCGTCGTTGAGCCCCTGGCCGACGGCCTCGCGCGCACTGCCTTCGATGCGCTTCATCTCGGCCTCGACGCGCCCCTCGACCTCGTCCACCGGCGCAGTCTCGCCCGTCTCCGACTGCGTCACGAATTTGCTCTTCGAGTCTTCCATCCTTGTCTTTACCTTTCTCGATGATTGCGTGCGTGGGGGGTTGAGCGTGCATCCTCTCACCTCCGCCGCCCGCCGGTCAACTCGGTTGCCCGCCGCCCGCCGCCTGACTTATACTCGCGCCCGAACCGAGTCCGAGTCGCGCGCGGCCGCCGCTGCTCACCGGCACGCCTGCGCGCGGCGCGACCCCAAACCGGAGGTGTTCCCCGACGTGTCAGACGAGATTCGCCGCCTGCTCATCAACGGTCAAGAGACAATCGTGCGCACTTGGACGGAGAAGGTGACGGCGGATCGCCGCGTCAACTCCGACGAGCGACTCTCTTATCTACAACTCGTAGACCACATCCCTCAAATCGTCGAGGAACTGCAAGACGCGCTTGCCGAAGGGAAGATTGAAGGGCGCATGCTCATCGAGGGGCGCGAGCACGGCCGCCAGCGTTGGCGTCAGGGTTACGAGTTGAAGGAGGTCGTGCGCGAGTTGACGCTGCTGCGCGTCACGCTCGTTGAGTTCCTCGAACTCTATCGCGGCGCGCTTCCCGTGCGCGCGCCCGAAGACCTCACGCGCTCCTTTCATCGCATCAACGTCTTCATGGACGACGAGATTTACCGCACGGTCGAAGCCTACCTCGACGCCTCTCGCAACCCGCAGTCGAACTGACGCCGACGATTCAGCGCGAGACGCAAACCCTACCATCCACCCTTCGGCCACGGTCGCTTGCAGCGGCGGCCACGTTTTCGTTCACACGCCGACCTCGTATACACTCTTCGCGTGCTTTGAAAGATTGTTGGATTTGAGCGTGCGCGCACGCTTTTCAAGAGCGAGTAAGGGAGGGGAGTGATTATGAAATCATCGAAGAGAGTTGCAGTGTTGTTTATCGTGGCACTGATGGTCGTATGCGTGACCTCGGCGGCTTTGGCGCAGGGGAGCGGCGCGGCGGTACGTAAGCGCGCGGCCGATGCCTCGCGCCACTCGAAGGAGGCGGCGGATGTTCTGCGCAAGATCATGTCGGTGCCCGAGCGCGAAATCCCGCGCGACCTTCTGGAGAGCGCCGAGGCCGTTGCCGTCTGCCCCGGAGTCTACAAGGCCGCCTTCATCGTCGGCGGCCGCAAAGGCGATTGCGTCATCAGTCGCCGCACGCTCAAACGACAGTGGGGCACGCCCATCTTCTACAACATGGCGGGCGCGAGCATCGGCGCACAGATCGGTGGCTCGAAGAGCGACTACGTGCTTCTGTTCATGAACCCCGAGGCTTTGAAGGGTCTGATGGGTGACAAGTTCGAGATGGGCGGCGAGGCCGAAGCGACCGCGGGGCCCGTCGGCCGCGCTGCGTCGGCGAGCACGAACGCGCGAATGAGCGCAGGGATTCTCTCCTACGCGCGCAGCAAGGGCGTGTTCCTCGGCGTCTCGCTCAAGGGCGTCGCCATCACACCGGACAACGACTTGAACGAAGCCTTCTACGGCAAGAAGGCGTCCGAGCTGGTCAAGGGCCAAGAGGACTCGCCCGTCCCGACGCAGGTGCGCGCCCTTCCGCTCGCGCTCGCACGTTACTCGGTTCGCCTCCCCAACCGATGAATGAAAGGATGAAGCATGAGGGATGAACTGAAGACGAGCCGCCTTTCTTCAGTTCATCCTTCATCGTCGATTCGATAAAGGAGATTTGAATGAAGCTTTCGATTCGTATGACTCTGCTCAGGGCGGCGTGCGCGTTGGCCGTCGCCGTGACCGTGTTTCCCTCGAACATTTTCGCGCGGCAGCAGGAGCGGCAGCGCAAGGCCGTGCGCCCGGCCGCGAGCGCGAGCCCAAAGCAGCAGAAGGAGGCAGCGAAGAAGTCCGAGGCAGCCTCGCGCGTCTTCGAGCAGGTGATGGGCGCGCCCGACCGTTCGATACCCCGTGAGCTGCTCGACAAGGCCGAGGCCGTCGCCATCTTCCCCGGCATGCTCAAGGCCGGGTTCGTCGTCGGCGGGCGCGGCGGCAGCGGCGTCATCAGTCGTCGCGTCACGGGCGGATGGAGCGCGCCCGCCTTCTTCAAGATGGGCGGCGCAAGCGTCGGCCTCCAGATAGGCGCGGCCAAGACCGATCTCATCCTTCTCTTCATGAACGACGACGCGCTCAAAGGTCTTCTGGAAGACAAGCTGGAGATGGGCGGCGAGGCGAGCGCGGCTGCGGGGCCCGTCGGCCGCACGGCCAGCGCCACGACCAACCTCACGCTCGACGCAGGCATTCTCTCCTACTCGCACAGCACGGGTCTCTTCGCGGGACTTGAGTTGAAAGGCGCGGTCATCAACCCCGACAATAATCTCAACGAGGCGCTCTACGGTCTCAAGGCGCGCGAAATCCTCACGGGGTCGAACAAGGTGCAGATGGCGGACGTGCTGCCGGGCGTCATCATCTTCCCGAACACGCTGGCGCGCTACTCGATCAAGTGAAAGATTTGTGCGGTTCGAGTGGGCGGGGTTAGACGATTACCGGGTCTGAAATGATGCGGCGTGTGGGAATGAGTGTGGCGGCGCGCGGGTGGACGCGCGCCGGCCACGCGGCACAGTCCGCCATGCCCTTTTCAGCAGACGTGCCGTTAAGGGGCGGTGCGGCTGCCCGACGCACACGCCCCTTTCTTTAAACCTGTACGGTCTCGCGCGCGAGCAGACGGGCGATTGTTTCGGCCAGTCGAAAGACGCCGCGCGGCTTTCTCAGGAAGGCATCTACGCCTGCGCGGCGCGCGTCCCGCTCGACCTCGCAGGCGGTGAACATGACAATCGGCGTCTGCCCCGTGCGCGGGAGTCGGCGTGCGCGTCTCGCCAACTCGACGCCGTCGAGTCCGGGAAGACGAAAGTCGAAGACGAGTACATCGAAGCGCGCGCCACCCTGTAGCCTGCGCAACGCCTCGTCGCCGCGCGCGCAGACCTCGACGCGCCATCCCTCGGCCTCAAGCGTCTCCTTCACCGCGTCCGCGACCGCTGGCGACTCCTCCGCGTAGAGGATCGAGACCTCGCGCGCTGCCGCCTGCGGCTCCGTACTGCCGGGGCCGATACGCTCATTTAAATTCCGAACAGAAAATGTCATGTGAGGCTTGTGTTTGTTAACCCCAACGACACGGCGCGGATTAACGGTCAAGCGCACAGAACTGCTTTTTCATAAGGACTCGTGTTGAAACGTGTCGCAGGCGGACGAGGAGAGACACAGACTCTCCATTCGAGCGCCAGCCGGGCGAGATTATCTTTTGGGAAGGGTCAAATCAATAAAATAATCCTCCACGTACATAGCCCCTTACACCGATTTATTAGAGTTACGACGTGCTGCAATTTTTTCGGCTCACGGAGCAGCACAAGTGGCAACGGGGTTACTCATTCTTGAAGGTTGAGGGGCATAAATGTTCTCCCCGTCACATGCAAGATTGAATAACGATGACCGCGATACCCTTTATCCTTGACGCTTCGCCGCCGCGCCCATACAATCGCGACGTAAGCCCGGTAGAGCGAGCAAGACCCCCCGCCGAATGAATCCTTCGACGCTCACACGGCAAGGAGTTCGTAAACTGATGCAACCCCGCACACAGCGCCAGAGGGAAATCCTCGAATACATCACGCGCTTCATCGAACGCCACGGGTACGAGCCCTCTTATGCGCAGATTGCGCGCCACTTCGGCGTCTCCTCGAAGGCGACCATCGCCAAGCACATCGAGGCGCTTGAGCGGCGCGGGCTTATCTCGCGCCACCGCACGGACGGAGCTTTCGGTCTCACGGTGCAGCACGAAGAGGTTGACGTTGACGCCATCTGCGAGGTGCCTCTGCTCGGCCGCATCGCGGCGGGCGCACCCATTGACACGACCGAGGAGCGCGAGACAGTCAGCGTGCCACGCTTCCTGCTCGGGCGCGTGCGACCCAACCGCGTCTATGCGCTGAGGGTGACGGGCGACTCGATGATTGACGAGCACATCTGCGACGGCGACATCGCGCTTATCGAGAACCGCACGGAGGCTCGCGAAGGCGAGATCGTCGTCGCCTTAGTTGACGGCGCGCGCGCCACGCTCAAGCGTCTCTACCGCATCGGCACGGAGGTCGAGCTTCGTCCCGCCAACTCGCAGCACGCGCCCATCCGCCTGCACGCCTCGAAGGTCTCGGTGCAGGGAATCTTCCGCGGCCTGCTGCGCCCCGCGACGTAAGGGAAGACTGAAAGGTCGGGGCGCTTCAAAGCTCGGCGGCTGTTTGGACAAGCAAAGAGGAGGATGACGAGAGCGATGTCATTCCTCCTCTTTCTCTTTTGAGCTTAAAGTCAGGCCGCTTGCAGTTCGCTCGTGCATTCGGGACAGCGCGTGGCCTTGACGGGGATGGCCGAGACGCAGAAGGGGCAGTTCTTGGTCGTCTCTTCCTTCCCGGCGGGCTCGTCGCTCCAGAGGCGGTTGACGCGCTTGACGATGAGGAAGACGACGAAGGCGACGATGAGGAAGCTGATCACGTCGTTGATGAACTGGCCGTAGGCGATGACGGGGACGCTCGCGGCCTTTGCCTCGGCGAGCGTGAGAGGCACGCCCTTCGACTTGTCGAGCACCCAGAAGTGGCTGGCGAAATCTATGCGGCCGGTGATGAGGCCGACCGGGGGCATGAGTACGCCCTCGACGAGCGAGGTGACGATCTTTGTGAAGGCCGCGCCAATGACGACGCCCACCGCGAGGTCTATGACGTTGCCGCGCGCGATGAAGTCGCGAAACTCTTTAACGAAGCCTGAACGCTCGGCCATGAAAGGGAACCTCCGAATCGCTAACGTCTGTTTGAACGTCGGGCTTTTTATTTCAAATCGGCGCGGCGGTCAAGCTCAAAGACCGAGGCTTAAGGAAAGCGGCGCGTGATGGCTTCGAGTTGTTTGAGCAGTCCGGCCTTCTTCGGGCTCGCGGTCAGGGCTATCTGTGTGCGGAGCGTGGCGACGAGCTTATGGAAATCGGCGCGGTCTTCGCGGGGCACGTTGTAGACGGGGTCGCTGCCGCGCAGGTCTTCCGAGATTTGCCCGAGAAGCTCCGCGATGTTCGCGAGCGCGGCGTCGGCGTGCGCACCGCGCGGGTAGAGTTCGAGGTAGTTGCCGTTGGTCATCGTCTCCAAACCGAGATGACAGGGCAGGTAGCCTTCGCACTCGCCGGGCAGCGGCGTCTGCGCGGCCTCCCAAGCGGCGCGCTCGGCGAGGAGCGGCAGGCTGCGGTACTTGCGCTGTAAGTTCCAGAAGAGGTCTGCGCGAACGAGCCACTGCCCCGAAGGTTCGCTGTAGACGATCTCGCGCTCGTGCTCGGCCGTCCATGACTTATAGGGCGGCTTCTCCTGATCCTGTATCGAGAAGGAGGCGAGCGAGTGTGCGAGCGCGACCAGCCGCGCGAGTTCAAGCTCTCCGAGCGCATCGCGTCGGGTGACCTCTTTGACTGCGCGGTCGAGAAAGCGCACGAGGTCGGACATCTCCGCGAAGGTGGCCGAAGCGTTCGACGTTTTATCGTTCGAGAGCTTGACGTAAATCTCTTCGCGTCGCGTGGGGTCGAACGGAGCGACCAGCCCGCCGAAGACCCAGCCGCGCGCGCCGCCCTGCGCCGAGACCAGATACCAGTAGTCCTCCGAAGCGCCGACCTTCGTCTTCTCCGCCGCGCGCTCCACCACGGCGATGACGGAACCTAACTGCAAGCGCCCGACCTCGGCCGCGCCCGTGTCAGGACGCTCGCGCAGACGCACGCCCGAAGCCTTCACTATTAACGAGCCCTCGCCTTGCCGCGCGGCGGAAGTGGTGGCCGCGTTCGCGACGAGAAGGACGAGAATCGCTACGGCGACAAAAACCCTCTGCCGGAGTCTGTCAACGGCAGCGCGGCAGTCTGAGTTTGTTGGTGACGGCAAGTTATTCGATCCTTCAGGGGTATCGTCGAGAGCGCAAACGCGTCTTCGCGTCGTCCGCATTGTCATAAAGGAGTGACACTTTTAGCGTACAGTTCGCTTATTAGCAAACGCAAATCGGAAGCTCGGTTGCAAGAGGTGGTGAGCCAAAGATTGAGGTGGAAAAAGAATTGCCGTATAACTGGGCGACAGCTATACGGCCACTAAAATTTATGGAGCCACCTTGGAGACTCGAACTCCAGACCCCCTAATTACGAATCAGGTGCTCTACCAACTGAGCTAAGGTGGCTCAAGTGAAGTGAAGAATATACGGAGACGCCGCGCGCGATGTCAAGCGTGGCTCCCGTTGAAAAAATCGAGGAGGAGAGATGCCAAAGGATAAAGCAGAAGTTCAGGATCAATACAAGATCGGCGGCGGTTCGTTGAACGAGTTCGAGTTCGACCGGAGCAAGGGCGCGATGGAAGAGCAGGCACACCAGACGCCGGACGGCGCGCCTGTCGAGGGCCTGCGCGGCGCAGCCGAACCGAACGCGCCGCAGAACGTCGCCGAGCGCATCCGACAGGTCGAGGAACATGCGCATGAGATCGTCGAGCGCCGCAGGGCGAAGCAGGGCGGCGACGCGCGGAAGGCCGGAGGCAAGACAGCCGTTAAGGCAGCGAAGGCAGCGAAGAAATCGGCGAAGGGCTCGAAGAGTGCTGATGCGCAGGGCGGGGCTAAGGGCGCGTCGAAGAAGAGCGGTGCTTCAAAGAAGGCTACCGCAAAGAAGGTTGGTTCAAAAAAGAGCGGCGCGAAGAAGGGCAGTGCGAAGAAGAGCGCCGCGAAGAACGGTGCAGCCGGGAAGGGTCGCGGCTCGCGCAAGTAGACACCGGCATACTTCAAGTAGAGACGAAGGAGCGCAAGAGATGGCAGAGACGGATGAGAGAGCGGAGGGCGACGCGGGCGTGCAGGAGACGACGCGCGAGGAAGAGTCGGAGTTGCGCGCCGAAGAGGAGTCGGCGAAGGCCATGGAGGCGGAGGTGCCGCACCCGCCGGGCTATCCCGATCCCGGTCAGGAGTAGCCCGGCTGAAACAACTCGGCAGCCGCGAAGCTGCTTGAAACAATCAACGGCCAAGGGCCGTAAACAATCCGGAAGGACGACGAAAGCGAAGCGATGAGCGTCAGTCCTTCCGGATTTCTCTACGGGAAGAAGTTCCCGGCTCTCTTTCGGAGCCCGCGAAAAAAGTCTTTACGAAAGTTAACAGTCTCACCTCTCTCCCGCGTCAAAGAAATGTGAATCACATGAGAGTCCTCTGCCCACACGCGGCCGCCCCGCCCGACTCGTCGTCCTTGAGAGGCACGCTGTCGAAAACGTTCGCACTCCTTCTTCTACTCACTTGCTTCCACTCCAACGCGCGCGCGCAGGTCTCGAAGCTGCCGACGCCGGATCGCATCCTCGCTGACTATCTCAAGACCGTCGGCGGCAAAAAGCGCGTGGCGGCTCTACGCGACGCGACCTACGAGTGGTCTGTGCGGAGCGGCGAACGGGACGCGGGCACGGCTCGCACGCAAGTAAAGACGACGGGCGCGCTCCGCTCCGACTTCATCCTCTCGGACGGTGAATGGGACATGGCCGCCAACGCGCGCACCGCTTGGACGCGCACGCGCGACGGCCGACTCCGGACGCTCACCGACCGAGAGGCTTTCGCGTCGAGGCTTCAGGCACAGTTGGAGTCCGGCTGGTTCGCTGACTACAAGAAGCAGAAGATTCTGGCGCGCACCGTCGGGCTTGAAGAGGTCGGTGGCACACCGGCTTACGCGGTCGAGTTCACGACACGCGCGGGCGCGCGCCTGCGCTACTGGTTCGGCGCGTCGAGCAAGGTGCCTTTGCAGTTCGTAGACGAGGCGCGGCGTCTGCGCGTGCGTTTCGGAGACTGGCGCGCGCGCGCCAACAGTCCGCTTCAGCTTGAACCGCACCGGCTCGAAATCCTTCGCGGCGACGATGACGCGCTCACGCTCACGCTAGAGCGCGCGAGCTACAACACGGGGCTCGTCGAATCGCTCTTCGAGCCGCCTGCCGACTCGACGCTCGACATACCGGCGCTCTTGCGCGACCTCGCGAAGAATCAGGACGATACCGACAAGCGCATCAACGACTACACCTTCACGCAGAAGGTCACGGAGCGCGAGCTTGACGACAAGGGGCAGGTGAAGAAGGAGAAGGTCTCGGTCTACGAGGTCTATCCCATCGCCGATTATGGATGGGTCGAGAAGCTCATCAGCGAGAACGGAGCACCGCTCACGCCCGAGCGCGCGGCGAAGGAACAGAAGCGCGTCGGAGAAGAGTTGGAGAAGGCCGAGCGCGAAGCGCCGAAGCTCAAGGAGAAGCGCGAGCGCCAGCGCGCCGAGCGTAAAGCGAAGAGGAAGGCGAAGGCGGACAAGACCGGCGCTGAGGGCGACGGCGAAGAGGATGACGATGTTGATATCTCAACCTTCCTCCGCGCGAGCGAGTTCGTCAGTCCGCGTCGTGAACACTTCCACGAACGCGACGTGATCGTTTTCGACTTCCGACCGCGACCGGGCTTCAGGCCGTCGAACGCGGGTGAAAGTATCGCCTCGAAGCTGAGCGGGGTCATCTGGATTGACCCGGCCGAGCGGCAGGTGATGCGGCTCGAAGGGCGACTGGTGGACAGCTTCAAGGTGGGCGGCGGGCTGCTTGCTTCGATCAAGTCGGGCTCGGCCTTCGTCTTCGAGCAGACGCGTCTTGAAGACGGCGTCTGGCTGCCGCGCTTCTCGCAGGTCAACGCCTCGGCGCGCGTCATGATCTTCGCCGGGATGAGCATCAACGAGTCGCGCGAGTTCAGCGACTACAAACGCTTCAGCACCAAGACCGGCGAGGACAAGCTCGACGCGCCGAAGGAGAAGCCGGAAGAGAAGTGATGAGTGATGAATAATGAATATAGCTGTGCAAAGGCGCGTGTGTGGCGGCGTCTGCTCAGCGGCTTGTTGACAGGCGCACTGTTGCTCGTCGTGACTGCGTCGCCGCTTTTGCATGAGACACGAGTTGTGAGCGCAGCGCGGCAGACGGCGGAGAGTCTCGACGTTTCGGCGCTTCTCCTCGAAGTCGCGCGCAACGAGAAGGCGATGCTGCGGCGGCGACTCGAATACACTTGGACGGCGAAGGTCACAGACCGCGAGCGGAACAAGCGCGGCGAGGTGACGAAGGAGTCCGTCAACGTCTACGAGGTCTACCCCGTGCGCGGCGAGTTCGCGCGCAAGTTAATCTCACGCGACGGCGTGCCCGTCTCGCGGGAGCGCGCCGATAAGGAGTTGAAGAAGACGGCCGAGCGTCTTGAGAAGGCCGCGCAGGAGGAGCAGAAGAGCGGCGAGAATAAGACCCCGCCGCCGCCAACGCCCAAGCCCACGGCCGACGCGCAGAACCCGGCGGGCATTCCAAGCTTTGGCTTCACGACCGGACACAAAAACAGCAGCGGCTTCAGCTCGTCGGAAATCTCGCTCGCCGTCTGGCGCTTCTTCCGCTACGACGAGTTCACCGCGCCGCGCCGCGAGTGCCTGCGCGACCGCGACGTAATCGTCCTCGACTTTCATCCACGCGCGGACTTCCACCCCGCCGACGAAGTTCAGCGCCCTTACGCGCGGCTCGCCGGTCGTCTCTGGATTGACGCCGCCGATAAAGCTGTCGTCCGTCTCGAAGCGTGGCCCGACGACACGGGTGCGAAGAGCGCGGGCGCTTCCGCTACGCCGACGCATGAGTCCTCGGTCGTCTTCGAGCATGAGCGTTTGCCCGACGGCGTGTGGCTCGAACGCCTCGTTCGCGTCGAGAGCTACGGCCACAAGGACATCTTCAACGGCATCGAACTCGACCTTACCAAAGAGGCCACCGGCTTCCAACGCTTCACCACGGGCGCGGGCGAAGAGAAGCTCGACCCGCCCAAAGAGAAACCTTAAAAACAGTGCCGTGTGACAAGCGACGAGTGACAAGTTAGAATTCTTCTTCAACTTGTCACTCGTCGCTTGTCTGTGTGTTTATGAAAGAAGTTGTTGTCGTCGGAGGTGGGTTCGCGGGGGTCGAGGCGGCGTGGCAGGCCGCGCAGGAGGGCGCGCGCGTGCGGCTCTACGAGATGCGTCCCGTCAGGCAGACGCCCGCGCATCGCACCGATAGGCTGGCCGAGATAGTCTGCTCGAACTCTTTGAAGTCGGACGAGCCGGGGACGGCACCGTACCTGCTCAAAGAGGAGTTGCGGCGCGCAGGCTCGCTCGTTCTGGATGTTGCGATGCGGACGCGCGTGCCTGCGGGTGCGGCGCTCGCGGTGGACAGGCAGAAGTTCGCCGAACTCGTCACCGAGCGCATCGAGTCGCACCCGAACATCACGCTCATGCGTGAAGAGGCAACGGGCGTTGACGAAGCGGCGGTTACTGTCATCGCCGCCGGGCCGCTCTGCTCCGACGCTCTGGCCGAAGAGATTGCGCGGCTGACCGGTGGAACGGGACTCTACTTCTACGACGCCATCGCGCCCATCGTTGCGGCCGATTCCGTGAACACGGAGATTGCCTTCCGCGCGGCGCGCTACGATAAGGGCGGCGACGATTATCTCAACTGCCCTATGAACGAGGATGAGTATGCGCGCTTCTACGATGCGCTCGTTGAGGCGCAGAGCGTGCCGCTCCAACGCTTCGAGGAGACGCGTTGGTTCGAGGCGTGCCTGCCGATTGAAGAGTTGGCGCGACGTGGGCGCGACACGCTGCGCTACGGGCCGATGAAGCCTGTGGGGTTGCGTGACCCGCGTAGCGGGCGCGAGCCTTACGCGGCCGTGCAACTCCGGCAGGAGAATTTGATGGCCGATGCCTACAACCTCGTCGGCTTCCAGAATCATCTACGTTACGGCGAACAGGCGCGCGTGCTTCGACTCATACCCGGCCTCGAACGTGCCGAGTTTTTGCAGTACGGCCAGATTCATCGCAACACGTACATCAACGCCCCGCGCGTGCTCGCGCCCACGCTCCAGATGCGCGAGCGCCCCGGAGTCTTCTTCGCGGGGCAGATCAGCGGCGTCGAGGGTTATGTCGAATCAGTCGCCACAGGTTGGCTCGCCGGACGCAACGCGGCGCGGCTCGCACGTGGGGATGAGTTGATTGAAGCTCCGCCGAAGGCCGCGACGGGCGCACTGGCTCGCTACGTCTCGGGCGCGGACACCAAAAATTACCAGCCGGTGAACATTACTTTCGCGCTGCTCGAACCGCTTCCGGAAGAGGAGCGGCGCAGGTTTAAGAGGAAGCGCGACCGCCACGCGCGGCAGGTTGCGCTGGCGCTCGAAGAATGGGACGTTTGGCTTCAGACGATTCAAGGAACAACAAGCGCGCCTCGGGCGGCGACGCCGTGAACACGCGCGCTCTGCTCTTCGCGGTCTGCGTGTTGGCGATACTGCTCGTCTTCACGTCGCCGTTGCTTCGAGCGCAGTCGGGGAGGCACAGCGCCCCCGCGCCCGAGACGCAGGGAAAGAAAGGCGCGACCACTCCGACCCCGACGCCCACTCCTATCCATCGCCCCACCGGCCCGATAGCCGAGCCCGTCTCGGCATCCGGCGAGCCTTCAGCGAAGGGACGCAAGCAGGACTCCGGACTGCGCCCGCCCGGCTCCGCGACACCGGCCGCGCAAGCTCCCGAAGGAGGCGACGACGAAGGCGAGGTCGTGCGCATCAGCTCGAACCTCGTCCCGCTTCCGGCTTCAGTCGTAGACGCGCAGGGGCGCGCCATCGCAGACCTCAAGGCCGAAGACTTCGAGCTACGTGTGGACGGCGAGGTCAAGGCAATCGGCGACCTGAGCCGCTTCGAAACGCCGGTCAGCATCGCGCTCCTCTTCGACAACAGCTCAAGCCTCAATGCCACGCGCGAGTTCGAGCGACAGGCTGGCGTGCGCTTTCTCAAAGCGGTCGTCCGCCCCGTTGACCGCGCAGCCGTCTACTCAATCTCGACCGAGCCGTGGCTGGCACAACCCTTGACGAACGACGTGCACGCTCTTGTCCACACCATCGAAAATTTCGGCAAGGCCGAGGGCGCGACCGCGCTCTTCGACACCGTCGCGCAGGCCGCCGACTATCTCAAGCCGCAGAAGACGCGTAAGGTCATCCTCATCGTCTCGGACGGCACGGACACCATCAGCGACCTCGACTTCGATACGACGATGGCGCGTCTGCTCGCGGACGACTGTCAGGTCTACGCCGTGCAGACCGGCAATAGCGACAGCGCCAACCTCCGCGACCTCGCGGGCGAGCGCCGCTTGCAGGAGTTCGCCGCGCAGACCGGCGGCGCAGTCTACGTCCCGCGCACCAACGCCGAACTCTCCGAGGCGTTTCGACAGATTGCCGCAGACCTCTCACAGCAGTACGTCCTCAGCTACTACCCCGTGGGCGAGCCGCGCGACGGCCGCTTCCGCACCTTTACACTTCAAGTCAAGACGCGCCCGAACTTGCGCGTCCGCACTCGCAAAGGCTATTACGCGCCGAAGAGTTGAAGGGTCGTAAGCATTCAACGTCGTGCATGAGTCGCGTGTGCGTGCGTGCGCCCCGGAGCGGGGCCGTCCTCACCTTCAGCCGCATTGACTTGCCGCCGTTCTGCACGATGCCGTCGCCCGTGCTGATGTCGTGTAGCAGGAAGTCGCCGAACGGATGGATGATCTTGTTGGCTAACGGCTCGGGCACCTTGAACGTGCCGCCGTCGATGAGCGTGCCCTCCTGCACCGTCGTAATCTCGGTCACGTGGCAGACGGCGCAGCCCGCTTTGAGGAAAAGCTCCTCACCCAGTTTCGCCTTCTCCGACTGCGCCAGTATGGGAACGTAGGTCGCGAGGTGGGGCGAATATAGACGACGCGGCGGCGCGTCAACGGAAATTTCTGTTTACGATTTACGATTTACGATTTACGATTCACGAGCATGGAACAACTACTCGGACAGTTCCTCGAACACCTGCGCTACGAGCGCAACGTGAGCGAGCACACGCTTAGGAACTACGCCATTGATTTAAGTCAGTTCCACGACCATCTCGCCCCGGCCGACCCGCGAACGGGCGAGCGGCGCGAGCTTAACGTCAAGGAGATAGACCACATCACCATCCGCGAGTGGCTCTCGGCGCTGCACGAGGCGCAGAAGAAGAAAAGCTCCATCGCGCGCAAGCTGGCCGCGCTGCGCACCTTCTTCCAGTTTCTCATCCGCGAGGGCGCGGTCGAGATGAATCCGGCCAAGCTCGTCTCCACTCCTCGATTAGAGAAGAAGCTGCCCAACCACCTCTCACTCGAAGACGCCGTGCGCTTCATCGAGACGCCAGACGAGGCGACCGCCCTCGGCAAACGCGACCGCGCCATCCTTGAGATGCTCTACGGGACGGGCGTGCGCGTCTCTGAGCTTGTGAAGCTCGACATGCACGACGTTGACTTCAGGAACAGGACGGTGAGGGTCAAGGGCAAGCGGCGCAAGGAGCGCATCGTGCCCTTCGGCGAGCCCGCGCTGCACGCGCTGATGAGGTATTTGACCGAGGTGCGCAAGACCTTCCTCAACAACGCGCCCCTGGCTGAGCGCAACGCGGAGGCGGTCTTTCTAAACTATCAGGGCACACGCATCACCACGCGCTCGGTCGGCCGCATGGTAGACAAGTACATCAAAGTCTGCGCGGGCATCCACGACATCAGCCCGCACTCACTGCGCCACTCGTTCGCCACGCACCTGCTCGACAGCGGCGCAGACCTGCGCGACATACAGGAACTCTTAGGCCACGCGCGCCTCTCCACCACCCAAATCTACACGCACGTCTCGATGGAGAGGCTCATCGAGGTCTACGACAAGGCGCACCCGAAGGCTTAAGGGAGAAGGCAAAAGGCAAAAGTTAAGATGAAGGGCACGCCTCTCATCTTAACTTTTGCCTTTTGCCTTTTAACTTTTGTCTTTACAGCGTCGCGTGTTCGTCTTCGCCCGAGGCCCGTTCGATGAGTGCTTGGCAGTCGGCGTCGTAGCGTGCAGTGGGGAGTGCGTCTAGACGGCGCTCGGGGATGTCACGTCCGCAGCGGGCGCAGACGCCGTAGCTGCCCTCTTCGATGCGCAGCAGCGCTTGATCAATGTCCGCGACGACCTGCGAAGCGCGCTCGCTCAGACGGTATTCGATCTCCTGACTCACGTCCTTGACAGACTGGTCGGCCACGTCCTTGACGCCGTCGTCGGCCGCCGCCATCTCCATCGCGTCCGATTGATTTCCGCGCGCCGCGTCGCTCTGCTGCCGCAGTTGCTCGGTCAGTGTGCGGCGATATTGTTCCAGCTTCTCCGAATCCATCGAATGAATGCCCCCTGTGATGTTCTGGCCCGTATTTGCGAACCGGGGCAGTATAGCACGCCGGGGTATCCGGCTTCAGAAGATGAGCCGCGCGCCGAATTGAAACTGACGGCCGGGGTCTGCGTTCTGCACACCCGCGAGCGGTTGCAGAAACTTCGCGTCGGGCACAGAGCCGTTGCCGTAGACGTTGTTCACGCGGATGAAGTTCGAGTGGTTGAGCAGGTTGAAGACTTCGCCGCGCAGTTCAAGCCTCAGCCCTTCGCGAAGCGCGACGCGTTTGGCGAGCGAGAGGTCGAAGGCGGCCTGCGCCGGAGTGCGAAACGAGTTGCGCGCAAAGCCGACGGGACGGTCTGAGCGATAGCCGTCGCCGTTGTCATCCACACCCGTCAAAGGGTTGACGGGCAGCCCCGACCCGATGGTCGCGACCGCCGAGAGCTGCATGCCGTAAGGCATCTCAAAGAGGCCGTGCGCGACAAGGCGTTGACGCTGCTCGAAGTCGCTCGGCGCGCGCTCGCCGGGGTCGCTTATGCCGAACTGATTAGGGATGCCCGTGTCCACCTCGCCGAAGAACATCGAGTCGGTCACAGCCTTCGACAGGACGTAGTGGGCCTCAAATTGGAAGCGGCGCGAGAAGCGTTTGACCAGTCCCACTTCGAGCGCGTCGTAGACGCTCGAAGCAGTGTTCTCGATGACCGCGACCTTGCGCACGCGCACGCCTCGGAAGTTCGTGCCGAAGGGACGCGTGGCATCGGCGTCGGCGGCCGTCCGCGTCTGACCGGGCGCGGTGCGTGAGAACGGCGAGGGCGCGTTGATGTCGTTGACGCGCTGCTGCCTGAGCGTGCGCGAATGGATGAGGTCGGTCGTGAGCGTCCAGTCCTTCCAAAGCTCGCGCCGCGCGCCGAACGAGAACTGCATGTTGTAGGGATTGAGCAGGCGCGCGCCGGGAAGGTAGACGTAATCACGCATCGCCTCGCTTGAGCCCACGGGCGGCTCCGCGAGCGAATTCGGGAACGCGGGCGCACCTGCCTGCGTCGGCGTGAAGCGATACGTTCTTATCTTTGCGTCCAAGCCTTCGAGCAGGAAGCGGCGCGTGATGTACATATAGTATTGGTCGTAGAAGACGCCTGCGCCGCCGCGCAGAATCGTCTTGCCGTTGCCCGCCACGTCCCATGCGAGACCGAGGCGAGGAGCGAAGTTGTTGCGGTCTCCGGTCGAAGATTGATAGTCGTAGCGAAGCCCCGGATTCGCCGTCAGACGCGGCGTCACGCGCCAGTTGTCCTGCGCGAACGCGGAGGCAAGCGTCTGGCCGTAGCGCACGAAGCCCGTGCCGAACCGCTGCGTGAAATCTACGTAACGCTCGCCCGCTCGGGGCTCGCCCGCGGGGAAGCGATACTCACCGAAGGTCGTGTTGCTGAAGTCCGCGACCTTCTGCCGCGAGAAGTCCGCGCCTATCTTCAACTCGTGGCGGCCGTGCTGTGTGGCAAGCTGTTCGGCGGCTTGTAAGCTCTCTGTGCGCGCCCACGAATAGGATGAGCCGCCCTCGATGCTGTAGTTCGGGCGCACGATTGAGACCGATGGCGCAAGTGACGAACCCGCAGAAGGGATAGAGTTAACGTAGCTCAGACGCAACTCGTTGACGGACGAGCCCCAAACTGTCCTGTCCGTAAGCTGCCCGCCCGCGCCCTGCGTGCGGCTGAGCGTGCCCGCGCTCGGCTGCGCAAGCGCGCTTACGCGGTCGTTCGGATTATCGTTGGCGCTGCTGTTCGCGTTCAAACGGAGCGCGAGCGCATGCTTGTTCGTAAGTTGAAAGTCCAGACGCGAGAGTCCCGTGTGGTCGCGCGCGTGCCCCGTGTAGACGAGCGGGTCGGGGGACTGCACGAACGAGCCGCGTCTCTGCCGCGCGTGCTCGTAGTTGAAGAAGAAGGTCGCGCGCCTCGACGCGAGCGGGCCACCCATGGAGCCGCCGAACTGTTGTAGCTCGTTCGGCACGTGCGAGGTCGAGACGGGAGGCGCGGCCTGCAATCCCGAAGGCCGCAGGAAGTAGAAGCCCTCGCCGTGGAACTCCGAAGTGCCTGACTTTGTAACGGCGCTGACGATGCCCGCGGAGGTGCCACCGTACTCTGCCGAATATTGATTCGTCAGCACATGAAACTCCTGCACGGCCGAGACCGAGACCTGCTGCTGCGGCGCATTGGCATAGACGAAGTCGTAGTTTGAGTTTCCGTCGAGCTTGAACTGCGTCAGTCGGTAGGAGCTTGCGTTGATGGAGAGACGCTGCGCGCCCGAGCCGTCGGAGCCCAAGCCCCCGGTGTTGCGCACATGCGGGTCGAGCAGCGCGAAGCGGTTGAGGTTGCGACCGTTCGATGGCAACTCCGTCAACTGTCGTGGCGAGACGACCTGACTCACCTCCGGCGCATTGCTGACGACGAGCGCCGTGGTGTCCACGATGTCAATCGTCTCCGCAAGTCCCGCCAGCTTCAACTCGAACGGGACGGTCAAGACGCTGCCCGACAGGAGCGTTATCCGGTCGCGCTTGAGGGTGATGCAGTCGGCGGCGCTCACTGTGATTTCGTACTCGCCTCCGGGCGGCAATCCCGTGACGATGTAGTCGCCGCCGTCATCCGTCAACGCCTCGCGCTCGACATGCAGAGCCGCGCTGCGTACGAGTACGCGCGCGCCCGCCAGCGGCATCCCCGAGCCTTCGACCGAGACGGTGCCACGCACGCCGGACGTGCTCTCGGTCTGCGCGCTTGCGGCGTTTGAAACGAACAGAGAGACGAAGGCGACAAGTGCGAGACGTAAAAATGCGCTTCGACGAGAAGGTGTGTCAGCCATTGCTTGAGTACCACTGCGCTGTATGTTGGGCCGCGCAGGCGCTTTCTTTAGCGGGCTGCCTTTTTAAAGGCGATTAACTGATAGAGGGAGCGAAATTGACATTCGTTTTCAATTTCAGCAGAAGTATATCGGCGAATGATGAGGCTGTCAATTGTGAAGTCTAGGGTCTGTTTTAGGTATTACCGGCAAGTGAGTGGAGGGCGATTCACCACCGCCGGCACAGAGGACACGGAGGTTGCGCAGAGACTTGAATTACTCTGTCTCCCTTGGGGTCTTCTGTGCCTGCGGTGGTGAACGAATCTTTCGCTAACTCTCAGGAATGAGGTCGGTCGTAGTGTCAATGCGAATGGCTTGAACTGAAGGCGTCTATGATTCACGCTCTTCGCCGCAGAGGAGTTCGGCGGCGAGGAGCGGTATCGTCAACTCGTGGTGTCCGGTAATGGAGAAGCCGCGGCCCGCGCCGCCGCTTACGGGGCGGCGGACGACGTTTGTGAGCGGACGATAGGATTGTATGAAGTCGAAGTTGGCCGTCGTGAAATCTTCGAGCGTGTGGCCGAGGTTGCGCACGAGCGTTACGCACTTGAGGAAGACTTCCGGCAGTATGACGGCCGAGCCGATGTTGAGATAGACGCCGCCGCCGTTCAAGCGTCTCACCATCTCGGAGAGCAGGCGGAAGTCTATGTGCGTCGCCGCGCCCAAGCTCGCGCCATCGGCGCGCGGATGGAAGTGTGCAATGTCCGTCCCGACAGCGACGTGCGCGGTGAAGGGAACGCGCTCGCTGTACGCGGCGCAGAGCAGCGAGAGTTCAGCATGCTTCGGCGCGGACGCCGTGAGCGCGCGGCCCAGCGCCTCGCCTAGTCCTATTTGATCACGCGCCGCATCGCGCGCCGCATCGCTCAAGAGTCTTCCGGTCTCTTCGGCCGCGCCGAAGGAGCCCGCGCCGAGGGTCGCGTCAACATCCTCCGAGGTCGAGCCGACCAGAGCCATCTCCGCGTCGTGTACAAGCACGGAGCCGTTAGCCGCCACGGCGGAGACGAACCCGCGACGCATGAGGTCAATGATGAGCGGCGCGAGCCCGGTCTTGATGACGTGCCCGCCGATGCCCCAGATGATGGGCTTGCCGAGCGTGCGCGCACGTCTCATGCGCGCGGCGATTTCACGAAGCGACTGCACGGCCAGAATGTTAGGCAACGACGCGAGGAAGTCGCGCAGGCTCGCGTCGTCGCCGAACGGACGCGCGAAGTCGTTGGCCGCGACCTTGCTCGGCCGCTCGGAGAGCGGGTACGTGTTCACGCCTTCGAGGCTAAGCGGCTTGATGTCGTCGTAGATGGACATCTTCATGCAGGTGATAAGCGATGAGTGATGAGAAGCAAGCAGGGGCCTTGTCTTCAACTATCACCTATCCCTCCGAAAAGCATGTGTTCGACGAGGTCGCAGAGGACGTGGCCGACGAGGTTGTGCGTCTCCTGTATGCGCTGCGTGTCATCACTTTCGACGACGAGCGCAAGATCGCACAGAGCGCGCACGCGCCCGCCGTCGCGTCCGAGCAGGCCGACGACCTTCACACCCCGCTCGCGCGCGACCACGGCGGCAGCAGCAACGTTCGGCGAGTTGCCAGAGGTCGTGATTGCCAACAGCACGTCGCCGCGTGTGCCGAACGCCTCGACCTGTCGTGCGAAGACTTGCTCGAAGCCCGTGTCGTTCGCCACACACGTCAACACGCCTCCGTCGGTCGTCAGCGCAAGCGCCGGAAGCGCACGCCGGTTCTTCAAGAGGAACTGATTAACGAACTCGCCCGCGACGTGCTGAGCATCGGCCGCCGACCCCCCGTTGCCGCACACCAGAAGCTTGCCGCCCGCGCGGAAACAGTCGGCGACGAGCAACGCCGCGCGCTCGACTTCCCCTGCATGCTCGGCGAAGAAGCGGCGCTTGACCTCGATGCTATCTGAGACGGTGGAGTTGATGCGTTCGACCGCGTCGGCTTCCATCGCGTTGCGGACGTTGAAGGCGGAGTTGACAGGCTCGGTGTCGTTCAAGCGGTTCGGTTCCTCGCGGTCGGGCGGAGTATATCACGCCGCGTCTTTGCGCTTGCCGCGCGTGGAAGACTTGAGCTTCGCGCCGTTGGTGTTCAGCTCTTTGCCGTTGGCGTCGTCGTGGGCATGGCCGTTCGAGGCGTGGCCGTTTAGGAGCGGCCGGAGCGCATGACCCGTGTGAGACTTCTTCACGCGGGCGACCTCTTCGGGTGTGCCGGAGGCGACGACGCGGCCGCCGCCCGTCCCGCCCTCGGGGCCGAGGTCGATGATATGGTCGGCCGACTTGATGACATCGAGGTTGTGCTCGATGACGATGACGGTGTTGCCCAGAGAGACGAGGCGTTGCAGAACGTCGAGCAGCTTGTGCACGTCGGCGAAGTGAAGACCGGTCGTCGGCTCGTCGAGGATGTAGATGGTGCGGCCCGTCGCTCGTTTGGAGAGTTCGCGCGCGAGCTTGATGCGTTGCGCCTCGCCGCCCGAGAGCGTCGTGGCCGACTGGCCGAGCTTGATGTAGCCGAGGCCGACATCGAGAAGCGTCTGGAGCTTCTGCTTGATCTGCGGGATGTTCTCTAAGAGCGGCATCGCCTCTTCGATGGTCGTGTCGAGGAGGTCTGCGATTGACTTGCCCTTGTACTTCACGGACATCGTCTCGCGGTTGTAGCGCGCGCCGCGGCACACGTCACAGAGGACGTACACGTCGGGCAAGAAGTTCATCTCGATGCGCTTCATGCCGTCGCCTTCGCACGCCTCGCAGCGCCCGCCCTTGACGTTGAAGGAGAAGCGGCCGGGCTTGTATCCGCGCTCGCGCGACTCGGGGAGCATTGCGTACAACTCGCGGATGGGCGTGAAGAGTCCGGTGTAGGTCGCGGGGTTCGAGCGCGGCGTGCGTCCGATGGGCGACTGGTCAATCTCGATGCACTTGTCAACGAGGTCGAGCCCATCCATCGAATCGTAATCGCCCGGCTCTTCGAGCGAGCCGTAGAGATGGCGTGCGAGCGCGCGATAGAGTATGTCGTCAACCAGCGTTGACTTGCCCGAGCCCGAGACGCCCGTGACGACGGTGAGCAGTCCCAAGGGGAAGGTTGCATCAATGCTCTTCAGGTTGTTGGCGCGCGCGCCGCGAACGGTGACGTAGTTGCCGTTGGGCGGCCGACGCGCGGACGGCACCTCGATTGAGAGACGGCCACATATGTACTGCCCCGTGACCGAAGCGGGATTGCACGCGACCTCTTCGGGCGTGCCCGCCGCGACTATCTGGCCGCCGTGCGCGCCCGCCGCCGGGCCGAGGTCAACAACATAGTCGGCGCGTCGTATCGTCTCCTCATCATGCTCGACGACGAGCACGGTGTTGCCGAGGTCGCGTAGCGCCGAGAGAGTTTCGAGAAGCTTCTGGTTGTCGCGCGGGTGCAGGCCGATTGAAGGCTCGTCGAGAACGTAGAGCACGCCGCGTAGTTGCGAGCCGATCTGTGTGGCAAGACGTATGCGCTGCCCTTCGCCGCCGGAGAGCGTGGCCGAGGCGCGGTCGAGCGTGAGGTAGCCGAGTCCCACCTTGTCGAGAAAGCGCAGGCGGTTGCGTATCTCGCGCATGACGAGCCCGGCGATTTGAGATTCGCGCTCGTTGAGCTTCAACTTGTCGAAGGCGGCGGCCGACTCTTCGATGGGAAGCGCCGTGTACTCCGCGATGCCGCGATTGCCGACGCGCACGGCGAGCGACTCGGGCTGTAAGCGTTGACCTCGACAGTCGGGGCACTCGACCGGCGAGACCAACTCTTCCAGAGCCTCGCGCACGCGCTCGCTCGGCGCGTTGTGCATACGCTCCGAGAGGTGACGCACGGCTCCCTTCCAATCGCTCTCGTACTTGTAGAGCCCCTGCCGAAAAGTTATCTGCCCCTCGACGCCGTGGAAGAATCCATCGCGCACCTGTCGAGGGAGTTCGGCGAACGGCGCTTGCGCATCGGCCTTGAAGTGCTCGGCGACGGCGACGAGCGCAGCTTTCAAGTATGACGCGCCCTGCTTGTCGGCCGCCGCAAGCGCAACGAAGATTTTGTCGGCGCGCTCGGTGGCGTCGGTGACGATCTTCGCCGGGTCTATCTCAAGCACGGTGCCGAGGCCGTGACAGCGTTTGCACGCGCCGTAGACCGAGTTGAAAGAGAAGGAGCGCGGCTCAAGCGGCGGCACGTTGATGCCGCAGTTGACGCAGGCCATCCGCTCCGAGTAGAGCTTCTCTTCGCCGTCGACGACCGAGATGAGCACGGCCCCGCCCGTCAGCTTCAAGGCCGTGCGGACGGACTCGGACAGGCGCTCGTCGATGCCGGGCTTGATGAGCAGGCGGTCAACGACGGCCTCGATGGTGTGGTTGCGTCGCTTGTCGAGACGAATTTCCTCGTCCAGAGAAACAAGCTCGCCGTCCACGCGCGCGCGCAGGAAGCCGTCCTTCTGTAGCTTCTCAAGCTCCTTCTTGAACTCGCCCTTGCGTCCGCGCACCACGGGCGCGAGCACCATCACGCGCTCGCCTTCGGGCAGAGAGAGAACGCTGTGAACTATCTGTTCGACCGATTGACGAGTGATGGGCGCGCCGCAGATATGGCAATGCGGTTGACCTACGGAAGAGAAGAGGAGCCGCAGGTAGTCGTAGACTTCCGTCACCGTGCCCACGGTCGAGCGCGGGCTGCGCGAGACGGTCTTCTGCTCGATTGAGATGGCGGGCGAGAGGCCGTCTACGGAATCAACGTCGGGGCGCTCAAGCTGATCGAGGAACTGGCGGGCGTAGGCCGACAGCGACTCGACGTAGCGGCGCTGCCCTTCGGCGTAGATGGTATCGAAGGCGAGCGACGATTTGCCCGAGCCCGAGAGTCCCGTGATGACCGTCAGACGGTCGCGCGGAATCTCGACGCTAATGTCCTTCAGGTTGTGCTGGCGCGCGCCGCGCACCGTGATGCGGTCAATTGCCATTGCCGGAAATCATCCTGCGACGCCACAGAGGAGAATCTTGCGACGCGCGGAAACGATGATTGTAAACGACAGGCGCACAAGCGGGCAAGCAGCCTCGCCGCGAAGATGGCCGCGCGGTGCGGGAGCACGTTTCTTGACACCCTTCGCGTGCGGCCCATACACTTCGGCGTCGAAGGGGAACGCTTCAGCGGGCTCGCCGCATGGGGGACGAAAGAAAAGGTAAGTGACGTGTTGAATCTTCCAAACGCGCTGACGTTATCGCGCATCTTCGTCGTGCCGCTGCTCGTCGTCGTGCTGTTGACGCCTTTCTCGGAGAGCTGGTTCGGCGTGCAGCGGCACATCATCGGCGTCGCGCTCTTTCTCGGCGCGGCCTTCACCGACTATCTCGACGGTCACATCGCCCGCAGCCGCAGTCAGATTTCGCGCTTCGGCATCCTGCTCGATCCCATTGCCGACAAGCTGCTCATCAGCGCCGCGCTTATCTCGCTCGTCGAGAACCGGCTCGCGCCCGCTTGGGCCGTCTGCATCATCGTGGGGCGCGAGTTCGCCGTCTCGGGGCTCCGGTCTGTGGCGGCGGCGGAAGGGATGGTCATCTCGGCGTCGCGGATGGGGAAGTTCAAGATGGGCGCGCAGGTCGCGGCCGTCGCGCTCCTCATCGCATCGAGCACCGCAGGCGAGCCGCCCGTCGCTAACTTCGGGCGCGCGTTCCCGGCCATACAGTTCTGGACGGTGCCCGAGCTGCGCTCGGCGCTCAAACATCTCTTTGGCGGCGGCACGGTGACGGCGACCGACTTTCAGGTGTTGCTCTACACGGCGGGGCGCGCGATGCTGTGGGTCGTCGTGCTCTCGGCCTGCCTCTCGATGTACGAATACTTCCGCGCCTTCTATCGCGCCGCGCTCGAACGCTCGGCCGCCGAGCGCGCAGCCGCAAGCGCCAAACTCCCGCCGCCCACCGCCGCCGCGCGCACCCCGACCTCGCACGTTTAAGAGCAGGGCGTGCCATCTTGAGAAGAACACGGCACGGCGAATAAGATTAAGAGGGAAACAGGAAGGGCTCGACGTTAAAGAAGAGGACGCGCATCCTCTTCCGTCAACGTCGAGCCCTTAAGTTTTGATGTCGCGACCGTCTACTGAACTTCGACCGCGTCGCCGTTGTGAATCTCCTGCGCGACGCGCGTGACGATGGCGGTCGCCGTGCGCCCTTCGACGCGAGTGATGACCAGCTCGCCGACCACCTTGCGCGGGACTGGCGGGCGGTGCCGCTTGATAGAGGGCGTCTTGACGGTCGCGCCGTACTTGCTTCCGTCAACATCCTTGACGCGCTGCGACTGATTCGAGAATGCGCCCTCGCGGAACTCGTCGCTCTCAAAGCCGTGCCTCGCGTTGACCGCGATCTCGTCGCCGTAACGGACGAAGGAGCCGTGCCCTTCGGGTCGGAAGACCGTCAGGTAGTCGCCCACGCGGACGTTATCCTCCGCGCCGAGGTCTATGAAGACAACCTCGTCGCGCGAGACCGCCTCGCGGCCGTCGCGCGCGAGCACGATGTGGCCGGTCTGCTTGGCCGTCGGTTCGGCGAAGCGGTCGAGTGCGACATCGGCGCGCGCAGGTGGAACGACGCCAGCCTGCGCGGGACGCAACAGGTCGCCGAGCAACAGGTCTGTGCAGGCAAATGTCACCTCGGCCACCGAGACGCGGTCGCGCACGCGCACCACGCGAAGCCGTCCGACCTCCTCCGTGTAGACGCCGAGCGAGCCGCCTTTGCGCGAGAACTTCGAGTTGAACCGTCCACGCGGCCGTACGACCGTGAACTCCTGCCCCATGCGCACGCCGCCTTGCGCGCCCGCGTCAATGAAGACCAAGTTTCCCTGCCCGAACAGGTGACGCTCCGACTCCTGCTCGGCTCCGACGATCTGCCCGGCCGCCGCCTGTGGCGACTGCTCGATGAAGCCGCCGCACGCAGACTCGCTCTGGCGCACGACGGGTACCGGTCGGCGCTCGTTCTGGACGACGGCGGGGGCGCTCTCGGTGCGTCTCTGCGCGCCACGCGCGCCGACGGTCTGGGCGCTTGTCGGTACGGAGGCGAAGGCGCAAAATAGAAGCACCAGCGAAAGCACTCTACGAACGTAAATTGTGTCGCAGCTACGCAAGGGGAATCTCCTTATCTGTTTGTCGCATCAAAGGTGTCCGAAATCCGAAGGCTGTTCCTGCCGGAGTTCTCAGAAGTGGAAAGCGGGCGTTTGAAGAGGCGCGGAAGGCGGCCGCCTCACGTTAGGAAGCGTCGCCCTTTGAGGCCACTTTCCATCCTACTGTCTGGCGCGAGCGAGCGTCAACAGGTTTGTTCTTTGCAGGCGCATCGCGCGTCGTGTGACGTGCTTCTCTAGCGGCTTGCCTTTTCCCGAAGGCGTTGCTAGTATTCACGTTTTGCCGGAAGGCGCGGATTCTCTACCGTGATAGGCCGGTGTAGCTCAGGGGTAGAGCGGCAGTTTTGTAAACTGCGGGCCGGGGGTTCAAATCCCTCCACCGGCTTGTTCGAGTTTTGACATCCGCAGGGGTGGTCGAGTGGTTAATGGCACCGGGCTGTAAACCCGGCCGGCGAAAGCCGTACGTAGGTTCGAATCCTACCCCCTGCACCAGGAACAAGGGCTGAAGGATGAGGTATGAGGGATGAATAGTTGATTCATCCCTCATACCTCATCCCTCCGCCTTTCTTCGGGCGGGAGTAGCTCAGTTGGTAGAGCATCAGCCTTCCAAGCTGAGGGTCGCGAGTTCGAGCCTCGTCTCCCGCTCCATTTAACACGCGAAGGTGTTCCGGGCGAACATCCGTTGTCGCGCCCGAGTAGCTCAGGGGTAGAGCGCCTCCTTGGTAAGGAGGAGGTCATGGGTTCAAATCCCATCTCGGGCTTAGGCTAAACATTAGAACTTAACTAAGAAGAGGCAACAGGGAAATGGCGAAGGAGAAGTTTGACCGGTCGAAGCCGCACGTGAACATTGGGACGATTGGGCACGTGGATCACGGGAAGACGACTTTGACGGCGGCGATCACGAAAGTGCTGGCGAAGCATAACCCGAAGA
>JAVXWN010000034.1:0-45211 GCA_032230645.1 Acidobacteriota bacterium
GGCGTCTTCGGCGAGCACGGCAACGGCGCTCGCGGCCGCCGCGACCTGTTCGCGCTGCTCGCGCTTGGCCTTGCCCTCCTCCTCGATCTCCGAGAGGCGCGCACGTGAAGACTCAAGCTCGGCGTAACGCAGCGCCTCATCGCGCGCGAGGATGAGCATGCCGCCGATGCCCGTCATCTCTGCCTGTAGCTCGTCGCGCAACGACTCGTTCGCGTCAGAGAGTTTCTCAAGCTCGGCGTCAATCGAGGCGAGCGCCGACTCGCGCTCCGCGAACAGTTCGCGTTCGTGCACGAGGCGAGCGCGAGTCGTCTCGGAGCGCGTCGCGGCACGCTCGGCTTCGCGCGCCGTGCGGACTTCGAGCGTGACCCGTTCCGCCTCGCGCTCGACGGACGTGAGCCGCGCGCGGTTGCTCTTGATCTGTTTGCCGAAGAAGTCCTCGAAGGTGCGACCCTCTTCGGCGAGGTTCTTGCACTGCTCGTGCAGGATGGGACAGAAGCCGCCCTTTGCATCTTCGCTCACACGCTCGTCGTAGCTGATCGCGGCGCGAAGCTGTGCGGCCTGTTGCGTCAACTCGCGCTCCTGCTCTTCGAGTCCTCCGAGTCGCGCGGCAGAGGCGGTGGCCTGCTCGAACTCTCTCGCCTCGCGTTCGAGCGCCGTGACGCTGCGGCGCAGTCGCTCCGTCTCGCGCGCGGCTTCGCGCCGCTGGCTCGTCAGGTGACGGCGCGAAGTGAGCGCCTGCTCCAACTTGCTCAGACGCGTTTCGACGCCCATGCGCTCGCTCTCCAACTTCTCCGCACGCTCCTGCGCACCGGCCAAGCCTTCGGCGGCGCGCATGCGCTTGGATAGTTCGGAGTGTGATTTGCGAAGCACGGCCAGTTCGCGGTCAAGGTGCGCAAGCCGCTCGGCGGCGGCGCGCGCCTGTGCGAGAAGGTCTCGCAGCCGCTCGCGCTCGCGCTCCAAATCCTCTTGAGCCGCTACGTCCTTTTCAATCTCGGCGAGTGAGGCGGCGGCCTCGCGTGCGCGCCGGAGCGCGTCGTCGAGGCGTCGCACGTCCGACTCGGCCGAAGCCGCCATGCGCGCGGCGTCCGACGCTTCGACACGCAAGCGGTCACGCGCCTCGCGCTCCGCTTCGAGCCCGCGCAAGCGTTCGAGCGATTCGAGGTGGGCGCGAAAGTCCGGCTCGGTCGCGCGCTGTCGCGCGGCGGCGCGGCGCGCGGCTTCGAGTCCGTTCTGCAAGTCACCCAAGCGGCGCACGGCCGAGTCGCGCTCGACTTCGAGGCGGTCGGCCACGGCGCGCGATTCGGAGACGCGGCGCTCGGCCTCGTCCATCTCTTTGACGACGCGCGCGCGCTCCTCTATTTCGCGATGGAATGATGCCACCGCTTCGGTTAACTCTTCGGTTCGCGCGGTCGCGGTCTTATGTTCCGCGACTGCCACGTCGTAGCGCGCAAGCTGCGTCTCGGCTGCGCCGATGCGGACGCGCGCTTCGGTGATGCGCTCGTTGATGAGGTTCGTGGTGTCGCGCAGGCGGTCGGATGAGTCACGGTACTCTTCTACTTTGAGCAGGCGGTCGAAGGCGGCCTTGCGTTCAGCAGTCGAGCGGAGAAAGTCGGTGGTGAAGAGTCCCTGCGGCACTCCGATGGCCGAGCGGAAGAGCGCGCGCAGGTCTGTGCCCGGCTCGACGCCGAGGTGCTGGTCGAGCCACTTGCGCACGTCGGCCTTGCCCTGTTGCAGCTTGACGCGAAGCTCAGGGTCGTAGACGTAGTAGCCCGAGCCCGTGTCGCGATAGATGGTGTAGAGCCGCTCGTCGAGGTCGCTCTGGAAGGTGACGCGCACCGAGCCGCGCTTTGTGCCGCGACGGAGAAAGTCGTCCTTGCTGTAGTCGAGCACGTCGAAGAGCGCCCACGCGATGGCTTCGAGGATGGTGGTCTTGCCCGCGCCGTTCGGGCCGACGATAGCGGTCGTGCCACGCTCGAAGGCGAACGCGCCGCGCTCGAAAGACTTGATGTTCTCCAGCTCGACCCTTGTGACGTGCATGCTCTTTTAACGGATGCTCGGCGCGCGCCGCCCTTTCAACTTGAGGACGCCGAGGCGCAACGGCCCTATCGGTGTTTTCCGTGAGAGTCTAAGCCATCCGCGAGAGGTTGACCAGTGAGGAAGGATGAAGGATGAAGGATGAAGGATGAAGGATGAAATGAAGACTGTTGAGCATTAACTTCATCCCTCCGCTCTCATCCTTCATCGCTTGCTTCAGTGTTCGCCAAGCAGGTACACGCCCGTCTCCGGGTGGTACATCTTCCAGTCGAACCAGTAGTCTTTGACGGGCTGAACGCGGTCGAGCCGCTTGCCGAAGAGCGGGCCGGAGATGACGGTGCCGGTGAAGTCCCAGAGGCTCCCGGTCTCGGTGTCAACGAGTGTGTCCGTACCCGGCTTGAGGAAGAATTCGAGCACGCGTCCATCGAGGCGGCGGTCGAAGACGCGGACGCTCTTGCCGTCCTTGCCGAGCAGGACGATGATGGCCGCGCTGCCGAGTGTGTCAACGATGGGGTTCTGCTTTGCGAGCGCGTCAACGGGGTATGCTTTGGCAGCGCCGCCCGCCTCGATGCCGACGACGAGCGTGCGTGCGGGAAGCACTGCGTTCGCATCCGCGAGCGTCGTCGCCACGGGCACGCGCTGCATGCGCTGCTCCCAGTCGGCAGGCACGTACTTGCCCTCGGCCAAAATCTTCGGGTCGGGTCTCAGCACGCGCCCCCTCCCGTCGCCTTCGCCCTTCCAGGTCGCGTAGGTCAACTCGTCGTGGTCGAAGAGTTTGAGCCGGTGCCCTTTCAACGGGCCCAGCACGCACTCGCCCGAGACCTGTTGCCACCACGAGCCGGTCTCGTCATCGCGCATGATGAAGTTCTGATTGTTGATGCCCGCGAGGTGAAAGTTGAGCACGCGGCCTTCGACTGTCGTCTCCCACACCAGACCGGTGTGACAGAGCGTTCAATAAGTGACCGCGACGGGCACACCTCCCACTTTGTCCGCGACGACGTGATGATAGGCCATAAGCCTGACCGGATAAGCGACCCGTTCGCCCCCGCGCTCGACCGCAAGCACCATGTCATCGTCGCCCACGTAGTCGGCCTCTGCGGGCGCGGCGTAAGCGGCACGCGCGAGCGGATTGAACATCCACTCGTAGACGTTCTGCCGCGCGAACCACACCGACGCCGCCACAGGCACAAGCAGCAAGACCAACACGACCTTCGACCACCAACGCGCCACGCGCCACATTCGCGCGATGAGCACGAGCGACACAAGCGCCGCCGCAATCGTCGCCCACGGCGCAAGGCGTTTCACCTCGTAGCCGACCGCGAGCGCGTGCCCGGTCTGCGGCCGGAACGGCTGGACGAGAAAGACGGGCACGACGACAAAGGCGAGCGCCGCCGCGACGATTAGAAGGAGGAGGAACCAGCGTTTCATAATTTTCAAGCTTGTCGCTTTGAAGACCTACCCGATTTTATAAATCTTCGATCTTGAGTTGCGTGTCGGCGCGTCTCCACGCGGCGGAGAAACGGCGGCGTGCGTCGGCGGCCGCGCGCATCTTGCGCTGCGCTTCGAGGCTCTTCGCAAGGCCGAAGAGCGAGCGGCCGCTGCGCGGGTTGCGCTGCAAGTCTTCGCGAAAGACCAACTCGGCCTCAGCGGCTTTACCTTCCGCGAGCAGCACCGCGCCGAGTGATTCGCGCGTGGGCAGGAACCAAGCGGGCGGCTCGTCGTAGGCGAGCGAGTCTTCGACGGCCACCGCGCTCCTCAACAACTCTTCGGCGCGCGCGCGTTCGCCCCGCGCCGAGGCGATGCGCGCGGCGAGCACGCCGTCAGCAATCTTGAAAATATCGCTCACCTTGTTGAGCCCGAACTGCGCGTCGGCCGGAATCTCTCGCGCCTCGGCGGCGAAAGACTTGTACTCGGCGTCCGCGTCTTCGAGCTTGCCCGTTGCGGCAAACGCCATCGCGCGCGCCCACGTTCGGACGGCGTGCGTGCCTGCCTGCTCGGGCGGCGGCTCGGGCAAGGCGAGCACGTCGCCCCAGCGGCGGAAGCGCACGAGCACGAGCGCCGACGTGGTGTTGAAGCCTTCGAGCATCGGCATCTCTTTGAGGTGCGGCGAGATGTTCGCCGCAAGCTGTCGCGACGAGCGCAGTGCGTCCGTGAAGCGTCCCTCGAAGCTGTAGGCGACCGTCATGAAGTGGAGGTTGTGGCTGTAGTACATCAAGGGATAGATGCCACGGACGCCCGACGCCTTGATGTACGCGCGGTCGGCGGCGGCCGCGTCTTCATTGCTCTGCGCCGAAGCGGCATAGTCTCCCGTCCGCTCGTAGATGTGCGCGGGCATGTGGACGATGTGACCGGCAGCGGGCATGAGCAGCTTGAGCTTGGGCGCGTAAGGCAGAGCGCGCTCCGGGTGCGGTGAAGCCTCGACGGCGTGGATGTAGTAGTGAATGGCTCCGACGTGGTTCGGGTCTCGACGCAGGACGGATTCGAGCGTGGCGACTATCTCGGGCGTTCCCTCGGCGGGCGAGCCGTCCCTGTTCCACAAACGCCACGGTCGCAAGTCCATCATGGACTCGGCGTAGAGCGTGGCGGCATCGAGGTCTTCCGGGTATCTCTTGGAGAGCGCGCCCATCGCGCGGCTGTAATCGGCGGCAAGGCGTCGCAACTGTTCGGGCGTCGCGGCCGGGTCGCCTGTGTAGCGCCGGGCGAGCGCCTCGATGTAGTCGCGCTCCTTCGGCGAAGCACGTGCGGCGAGCGTGCGTGCGCGACCTACGGCATCGAAGGCCGCGCGCTCACGCTCGGGGTCTACGTCGAGGTTGATGTTCGGCCCGAGCGCGTAGGCGATGCCCCAATGAGCCATCGCGAGGCTCACATCCAACTCGGCCGCGCGACGGAACGAGCGCACCGCCTCGTCGTGGTTGAAGGCGTAGACGAAGCGCAACCCCTGATCGAAGAACTGCTGCGCCTGTGCGCTCCGCGTCGAGACCGCGTGGTGGAGCGAGCCCATCCCTGAGACAAGCGACGCTTCATCCTTGTTCTCGTTAGCGTGATGTTGATGCTGTGGCTGCGCGTGCGCCGCGCCGCATGCAAGGAGCAGCGCAAACAAAAGAGCGGGGGACTTCATCGCAATTCTCCTGTCCTTAGGATTCGGCGTCTGACCGACGACGGCGCGAGTTTCGGACGACTCTTCGGCTTGAGCCGTCACCAATTCGTCAATCTCTTCTTCGGAGAGCGGTTGCCTCTTATCACTCATATCTGCCATCCCGTAATGATCTGATGACCCTGCCGGGCTTCAGTTGGAAAATAATCTTCAACTGACGCCCGCCGAGGGTGTGTCCGGTAAGTTGATAGCGGTCGAGGCCATGTTTGTTCCTGCGCACTTCAAAGTCGGAGAAGAAACATTCGGCCGCCTCCTCGAAAGTGACACGGTGGGCGGCGAGCTTGTCTTTCTCAAAGTCGTACTCGAAGTCCGCTGGCGTGAAGCATCGCCAGGTTACCGTCGCGGCCCTCCGGTTCATGAGCGTAGCGGCGCTTATTCGTTAACTTTCAAAACGGCGAGGAAGGCTTCCTGTGGGATTTCGACGCGGCCGACGCGCTTCATGCGCTTCTTGCCCTCTTTCTGTTTTTCGAGAAGCTTGCGCTTGCGCGAGATGTCGCCGCCGTAGCATTTGGCGATGACGTTTTTGCCCATCGCCTTGACGGTTTCGCGTGCGATGACCTTGTTGCCGATGGCGGCTTGGATGGGCACCTCGAAGAGTTGGCGCGGGATGAGTTGGCGCATCTTCTCGGCGAGGAAGCGTCCGCGCGCCTGCGAGTTGACGCGGTGGACGATGATCGAGAGCGCGTCAACGGGCTCGCCCGCGACCATGAGGTCGAGCTTGACGAGGTCGCTTTCACGATAACCGGCGAGGTGATAGTCGAGAGAGGCGTAGCCGCGCGAAACAGACTTCAAACGGTCATAGAAGTCGAGCACGATCTCGTTCAAAGGCAGTTCGTAGACGAGCATCACGCGCTTCTCGGCGATGTACTCGAACTTCTTCTGCACCCCGCGCTTCTCTTCGAGCAGGGGAAGGATGCCGCCGAGAAATTCGTCGTTCGAGAGGATGGTCGCCTCAATCATCGGCTCTTCGATCTTCGAGATGCGAACGGCGTCGGGCATCTTCGCGGGCGAGTCCACCTCGACCACTTGGCCGTCGGTCGTCGTCACGCGGTAGCGGACGCCGGGCGCGGTCGTGATGAGGTCTAAGTCGAACTCACGCTCAAGACGCTCCTGCACGATCTCCATGTGGAGGAGCCCGAGGAAGCCGCAGCGGAAGCCGAAGCCGAGCGCGACCGAAGACTCGGGCTCGTAGAAGAAAGAGGCGTCGTTCAGGCGCAGCTTATCAAGCGCGTCGCGCAGCTCCTCGTACTGGTTGGCTTCGACGGGATAGAGCCCGGCGAAGACCATCGGCTTGATTTCCTGGAAGCCGGGAAACGGTTCTTTCGTCGGACGCGCGGCCTCGGTGATGGTGTCGCCGATCTGCACGTCGGCGACCGTCTTGATAGAGGCGGTCAGGAAGCCGACCTCGCCGACCGAGAGGCTGTCAATAGGTGTGGCGCGCGGGCGGTTCACGCCGATGGTCTCGACCTGATAGTCGCATCCCGTATTGAAGAAGCGAATCTTCATCCCGGGTCGTATCGTGCCGTCTATGACGCGGAAGAGGACGATGACGCCGCGATATGAGTCGTACCAGGAGTCGAAGATGAGCGCCATGAGCGGCGCTTCGGCCGAGCCCTTCGGCGGAGGGACGTAGCGCACGACGGCTTCGAGGATGTCGGGCACGCCCTCGCCGGTCTTCGCTGAAGTGAAGACGGCGTTGTGCGTATCGAGACCGATGACGTGCTCGATCTGCTCCATCACTTTGTCGGGCTCCGCGCCGGGCAGGTCGATCTTGTTGATGACGGGGATGAGTTCGAGATTGTTCTCGATGGCGAGGTACGTGTTGGCAAGCGTCTGCGCCTCGACGCCCTGCGAGGCATCAACGATGAGGAGCGCGCCCTCGCACGCCGAGAGCGAGCGCGAGACCTCATAACTGAAATCAACGTGGCCGGGCGTGTCGATGAGGTTGAGGACGTAAGACTGCCCGTCGCGCGCGAGATAGTCGAGACGGACGGCGTGCGCCTTGATGGTGATGCCGCGCTCGCGCTCCAAGTCCATGTCGTCGAGGACTTGCGCCTCCATCTCACGCTCCGAAAGAGCGCCGGTCAGTTCAAGCAGACGGTCGGCCAGCGTAGACTTGCCGTGGTCTATGTGCGCGATGATCGAGAAATTTCTGATATGTTCGGGATTCATTGTTAGAGGTCAGAGGTCAGAGGTCAGAGGTCAGTAGAAGCCTTCGCCTCCGTCGTCTCTCGACCGAAGCCTGTGGCCTCTGCTGACCGCTAATCTCTGCCCTCTGACCTCTTCATTATGGCAAAACGAATAAGAAACCGCACGCGCGCCTTCGTCGAAAACCATCGCAAGCACGATTCACGATTCACAATTTACGATTGACGAGGAGCGGCTTTCGCTCAGGCGCGAGTCGAGAGGGTGCGTGTGTCCGCGACGGGGCGTGTCGTGCCGGTGGGCCGCGCGGCGCGCGACTCGACTTCGAGGCCGAGGCTGGCGGCGAGGCGTTCGGGCTCGACCGTCGAGCCGTGCAGCGGAATCTCCATCGTGACGACTACGCCGCCCGAAGGGTCGTTGGCGATCTCGAAGCGGTACGCGGAGCCGTATAGTTGCTGGAGCCTTGCGCGCGTGTTCGAGAGGCCGACGCCGCCCTGCTGCTGCGGCGTCGCGCAGCGAACGGCGACCGCGCCTTCGGGTAGGCCGCGCCCGTTATCTCTGACTTCGAGGCGGAGCGCAGAGCCCGCTCGTGCGGCGCGTACATGGACGTGGCCGGGCGCGGAGCGCGGCGCGACGCCATGCCGGATAGCGTTCTCGACGATGGGCTGAAGGATGAGATTGGGCACGCGGCAGTCGAGAACTTGCGGGTCTACTTCGAGCCGCGTGGTCAGGCGGTCTTGAAAGCGTATGCGCTCGATCTCAAGATAGCAGTTGAGAAACTCGATCTCCTGCCGGAGCGGCACCTCCTGCGCAGCCGAGGTCTCCAAAGTCAGGCGCAGAAAGTCGCCGAGCCGCGCGATCATCTTGTCGGCCGCCTCGGGGTCTATGTGAACGAGCGCGGAGATAGAGTGCAGGGCATTGAAGAGAAAGTGCGGATGAAGCTGCATCTTGAGGGCTTGCAGTTGAGCCTGCGAGGCGCGCAACTCGCCCTCGCGGTAGCGTTGGTAGTAGTCAACGGCGTGGCTGATGACGACGATGATCCAGTAGACCAGAAGCTCCTTGTCGAGATGGATGAAGATGAGGCGCGGGAAGCTTGCGAGCTTGAGGCTGTTGTAGTTGCCCTCGAAGGCGAAGTCGAGCGTGATGTGATAGGTGGCCCACGCCGCCGAGATGGCAGTCCCCGCGAGCAGGTGGACAATCAGTGCGCGCCACCAAGCATGTCGCTCGAACGGATAGCGGCGCGCAAGCCGGAGTACGAGCGGTGTCGAAAGCGCGAAGACGACCACGGCGCTCATCTGCCATGCGAGCGAGCGCGGCAGCGAAAGCTGCTTCTCCGTGTGCAGGAAGTAGAAGTATATCTGGCTTGAGAAGAAGAGACCGACCAGCGCCCACACGCCCCAGATGAAGCCGAGACGCGCCCAACGCCGCCCGCCCCACCCTCCGCCCTCTGCATCGAACAACCTCATCACGCGCGTATCATCGCAAACCCCGCCGCGCGAAGACAAGCCCCACGCCGCAACTCGCGTCAAAGGAGAAGAATGCTGCTTCAAAGACGATGACTTGTTCGGGTGTTATGCGAGGTCTAAGGGAACGATCAATTGCCGTCCTGCGCGGCGTCGCGAGCGAGGAGGGCCGCGCCGATGGGGACGGCGTCGGGGCCGAGGGTGGCGACGACGATTTGCGTGGACTCGAAGTTGGGTTGGAAGGAGCGGCGGCGCGCTTCGGCGATGATGGGATCGAGAATGAGCTCGCCCGCGTCCATGACGCCGCCACCGAGGACGATGCGCTCGGTGTTGAGGAGATTGATGACGGCCGCGAGGCCCGTGCCGATGTAGCGGCCGGTGCGCTTAACCATCATCGCGGCGAAGTCGTCGCCTTCGCGCGCTTCGTGCGCGATGTCGGCAGCGGTGAAGTTCTTGTTGAGGCCCAATCGTGAGAGCGAAGAGGTCGAGTCACGCATCAATCGCTCGTGCGTGCGGCGGACGATGTTGGGCGCGGAGGCGACCGTCTCCAGACAGCCGACGTTGCCGCAGGTACACTCGATGCCCTCGGCGTCGATGGTGATGTGGCCGAACTCGCCCGCGAAGCCCGAAGCGCCGCGCCACAGTCGGCCGTCGAGGATGAGCGCGCCGCCGATGCCCGTGCCGATGGTGACGTAGAACATGTTGCGGCTGCCGCGCCCGGCTCCAGCCGCGTACTCGCCCAACGCGCCCGCGTTCGCATCGTTGTCGAGCGCGACGGGTAGCGCGGTCGCCGCGCCGAGCACCTCGCGCAAGTCTTCGCGCACGGCCACGGGCAGGTCTGACGAGATGACGACGCGTCCCGTTTGCGGGTTGACAAGGCCGGGGACTCCGACGCCGAGCCCCGCGACGCGCACTGCTGATTCGTCGCGCAACTCCGAGACGAGACGCGCGACCTGCGCGGCGAGGTCTACGCCCGTGAGCGCCGACTCGCGCCTCGCGGCCACTACGCCTTCGGCCGAGACGAGCGCGGCGCGCGCCGACCCGGCGCAGAGTTCCACGCCGATGTAGTGCTCTTCGTTTGGGGAGCGCGCGCTCATCTCAAAGCCTTCTGGGTCAAGAGATTAAAAACAAATTTGGGTTCCCGGTTTGAATCGGCGTGATGGTAACAAAGGGGCGGGGGGCTGTCAAACAACTCCCTCTGCGTGTAGAATGAGCGCGCTGAACTCGGAACGATGAATGATGAACTGAAGACAAGCAGTGTTCAGTTCATCATTCATCATTGCATCATTCATCGTTCATCATTTCTTATGGACGTTCGCTCCATCCTGCTGCCGACGGATTTCAGCGAGTGCGCGCGGCACGCGGTGCCCGTGGCCGCCGAGTTCGCGCGGCTGCTGGGGGCGCGCGTCATCTGCCTGCACGTCGTCGAGCCGTCGGTGCAGCCGGTGGGCTGGACGCCTCTGGCCGAGCCGCTGCCTGCGGTCGAGTTGGGCGAGCAGTTGGAGGAGTCGGCGTTGCGCGACCTACCCGCCTTCTCACAGAGCGAAGAGTTCGAGGGGTTGGAGGTCGAAGATTTAATCGCGCGCGGCGAGCCCGCCGCCGAGATCGTGCGCGCGGCCGGGGAGCGGGGCGTGGGAATGATCGTCATCTCTTCGCACGGCCGCACCGGGCTCGGGCGCATCCTCTTTGGCTCGACGGTCGAGTCGGTCGTCCGCCACGCGCGCTGCCCCGTGCTCGTAGTCAAACCGCCGGAGGAGCGTAAACCGTGAACCGTCATCCGTGATAAGTCAAAACGCTTTTCTTACTCGTCACGGATGACGGTTGACGGCTTACGTCTTTTATGGATTTACATTTCGTCAACGACCTGCTGTGGAAGTTCGGGCTCCCGGCCATCTTCCTTCTGACGATGGCGGAGGGCGACATCACACTGCTGCTGGCGGGGGTGTTGGCGCACGGGCAGGCGTTCGGCGATTACAGTTTCTTGCAGGTGCTCGTGACGGGGACGCTTGCGGGCGTGGCGAGCGACAACGTGGCTTACGCACTGGGCCGCGCCGGGCGTTCGAGCGTGAAGAAGTATCGCTTCTATCGTGCGGCGCGTCCCCGGCTCGACCGTCTGACGCAGAAGTTCGGGCCGCTCTCCATCTTCGTCTCGAAGTTCACCTACGGGCTGCGTTGGGGCTCGTGCGCCTTCTACGGCGTGGCGAAGATGCCGTACCTGCGCTTCCTCGTGCTCTCGTGCGCGAGCTGCTTCATGTGGGTGACGGTGCTCGCGGGCGTCGGCTACGTCTTTCACAGCGCCATCTACAATTTGATCGGCGACATCCATCGCTTCCCCGTCATCCTGCTCGTCGTGCTTGCCATCGGCGTGCTCGGTTTTTATCTGGCGGAGAAGTATTGGCTCTCGAAGAAGGTCGAGGAGGCGAGCCCCGAGGTGATACAGAAGTTCGAGCAGGCCGCCGAAGATAAGCTCCACGAGATACAGGAGATGATTCCTCACCCGCTCACGCGCCACAAGGACACACCCAAGCAGAAGGGAATCAAAAGCAGTGACGAGTGACAAGCAACGTGTGACGAGTTAAATTGTCTTCGGCTTGTCACTCATCACTTGTCACTTGCCACTTTTCTTATGACCATCGAAGCAACCGCCCCAACAAGAGTAGATTTGGCCGGGGGCACGATTGACATCTGGCCGCTCTACCTGTTTCATCCCGGCGCGACCACCGTCAACTTCGCCATCTCGATGCACGCGCGCTGCCGCATCGAGCCGCGCGCCGACGACCGGATCATCCTTGAGTCGCGCGACCGAGGCGTTATGTTCGAGACGCGTCTCTCCGAAGTCGAGGCGCTTGCGCGCGAAGAGCGGCTCGAACTCATCTCGAAGCTCGTACACTTCTTCCGCCCCGAGACCGGCTTCCACCTCATCACCGAATCAATGGCTCCTGCGGGCGCGGGGCTTGGCGGGTCGAGCGCGCTCGCCATCGCTTGCATCGGCGCGTTGAACCGGCTGGTCGGAGAACGCTACCCCGCGTCGAAGTTCATCGTCATCGCCGCCAACGTCGAGACGACCGTCATCCGCGTGCCCGCCGGCTTTCAGGACTACTACGGCGCGTTCTACGGCGGCGCGAACTCGATTCAGTTTAACGCCGACGGCATCCGTCGCGAGCCGATTACCGTTGCCCCCGAAGAGTTGGAGCGGCGCGTCGTCATCTGCTACACGGGCGAGCCGCGTCTGTCGGGCATCAACAACTGGGAGATGTTCAAGAGTCACATCGATGGCGACCCTGAGGTCTTCCGCATCTTCGAGAACATACGTGACGCCGCGCGCGCGATGCGTGTCGCTCTCGGGGCGGGCGACTGGGGGCGCGTGGCCGATGTGATGCGCGCCGCATACCCAGACCGCAAGCGGCTCGCGCCCAACATCACGACGCCGCACATGGAGCGCTTGGTTGAGACGGCGCTTGCGGGCGGCGCGCTCGCCGCGAAGGTCTGCGGCGCGGGCGGTGGCGGCTGCATCGCCTTCTTCTGCGAAGAGGGTGCGCGCGAGTCGGTCGAGCGTGCGCTCTCGACTGAAGAGGGTGCCGAAGTCCTCAAGTGGAACTTCGCGCGGGATGGATTGGTCGTGCGTGAGTTTTAAGCGCGATGTGCTCTTCAACTTGAGCCTTGAAGTCAGTCGCGGTCAAAATCTTCTACTGCACACTCAACTCAAAAAACAGTCTCACTTAACGGGGAAGTGCAGCACGAAGTCTGTCGTGCGCTGGCAGGGTTGAAGCTCGGCGGGCGTGTTCGCGGCTTCGGCCTCGCGGCGGAGTCTGGCGCGCGCGTCCGTGTCCAGTGCGGCGGAGCGCGTTGCGGCTGAGTCGCCCGCGTCTGCTTCGACGCGCGCGAGGACGAGGTATCGGCCGGGCGCGAGGTTCTTGAAGGCGAAGATGCCGTCGGCTGCGGTCGCGGCTTCATAGAAGCGCGAGGGGTCGTCTGCGCGCTCGCGCTCGGCGGGGACGAGATGCACATGCATCTGCGCGTAGGGCGGCGCGGCGGCCCCTTCGGCCGGGGCTATGCGGCCGCCGAAGGATGCAGCGCCCTCGGTCAGATGAACGCTCAGCCCCGAAAGCTGCTGGCCGGGCTTCAACTCAATCAGTTCGCGCGTAGAGTCCGCGGCCGCGCGCGGAGCGGGGTTGACGGCGCGCGGCGCAGCAGTCGGGGTTGTGCCGGGCATTTGTATCGAGCGGACGTAGAGAGCTTCGTCGAAGAGGCGGAATGAGAGACGGTAACGGCCGGGCTCAAGCGCGCGCAGAGAGAATGCGCCCGCCTCGTCGGGCGTCGTGTCGTGCGGTATGGTCAGGCGCGAGAAGGGGTGGTTCGCCGCTGCTTTCGCGTGGTCGGGTGCGACCGTGATGAGCGTCTCCTGCGGTAGCTGTCGAGAGCGCACGGACTTGCAGGCTTCGAGCGCGCGCACGTCCTCCGGCGCGGGCTCGACGACGAGTGTGCCGCTGAGCGAGGCGAGCGGCTTGACGCTCAGGCGCAGTCCCGTCACATCCGCCCCCCTCACGGAGACGCGCACCGGCGTTGACGCGCCCGTCAACCCTTCGCGCCCCCCGGCCGTCACCTGCACGTCGTAGTCGCCATCGGCGACGCCCTCGATTGAGAACGAGCGGTCGGGCGATGAGTTCAGTCCAAGTCCGGTAGACCCCGCCGGCATTCCGGTCGAAGCGTATGTGAGTACGATGCCCGCGCCGTAGTCGCCCGGTGCGGCGTCGGTCGCGTCAACCGTGCCCGTGACGCGATGCCCCTGCTCCTCTCGATAACGTATGTCAATCCCTGCGGTCTCTTGTCCGGCGCGCACCGCGACCTCGTTTGCCGTGTCACGCGTGCCCGAAGGGTAGAAGGTCGGCACGTCTCCGGCGTAGGGCGTGCCGAGGCCGAACGCGGCGTTCGAGTAACCGCCCGCGAAGACGACGTAGAGTCCGGGCTGAAGACCATAGATGCGATAGACGCCTCGGTCGTCCGTGCGGTCGTCGGCCGTGTAAGGGAAGGGAGTCTGTGGCGCGCGCCCATCAAGGTCGTGCACGCGCAGGGCGCGCACGCTCACCGCGACGACGGGTTCGCCCTGCTGATCCGCGACGGTGCCGGTGACGACACCGCCCTTCGTGAGTCGGACGATGGCCGTATCGCCCGGCCGGTATGTGCTACCGGGACGCCCCGTCAACGGGTCAACTTCGAGCACGTAACCGGGAAGTCCCGCGCTGAGCGTGTAGAGTCCGGGGTCGAGACCCGTGAACTGAAAGTTCCCGCCCTCGTCGGCCGTGACCGTGCGCGGCGAGCGCGGCATCCGACCGGCCGAGCGCGAGAGGGCAGAGACCGAGATGCCGGGGATGGGCTCACCCGCATCGCCGACGACACGCCCCGTGATAGGCGGCAGTGCAGCGCGCGCCGCCTTCGACGCTTCGGCGCTTGGCGGGCTTGGAATTCTTGGCGACTGTGACTGCGCGGGCTGAGTCGGCGCGGGTTGCGGCCGGGTCTCCTGAATCACAACCGGCGTAGGCATGAGAGCCGGAGGCTGCTGCGCGCGCGCGGTCGAGCAGGCGAGCAGTGTGAGTAAGAAGAGCGCGGCGAAGTGCGTGCGCGAGGTTGTCAATGCCTGTCTCCTCTTCAGCGGTTGCCCGGAACGACGTAGACGTTAGGGCTTGTGAGCTTGCTCAAATCCACCGTGGGCGAGACGCTCACCTCGCCGCCTTCGGCGAGCGAGACGTGTTGCCGGTCGCTCATACCAACACGGCCTGCGCCGAAGACGCGCACGACCACTTCATACTCACCGGCCGGGAGTCCTTCCACGCGGAAGAACCCTCGCACGTCCGCTTCGACCTGACGGCCGATGCCGCCTTCGGTGCCAACCGCCCCGGCACGACGCGCCGAAGCGATGATGCGCATGCCCGGCGGCAGCGTCCCGTTCACGAAATTGATCTGACCGCGAATGATTGCGCTCCCGTAGACCATACGGAGACGCACGCCCGTAATCTGCGCGCCCTCGGTGACGGGTATGCCCCCTGTCACTGGCGCGCCGTTCATCTCGACGCCCACAAGCGAGAGCCCCTTCGCTGCCTCGCCCGCCGCGCCGAGGCGAAGGTTGCCGGGATGCAGTCCCCCTATGCGAAAGCTGCCGTCGGGCGCGACCGTGGGCGGCGGTGTGAAGGTCGGCAACCCCTGTTGCCCCGACTGATCGACATAGGAGTAGAGCCGCACCTGTGTAAGCATGCGCGCGGCTGCGGCGCGGTCGCTCATACCCTCAATCTGGACGACGCCCGAGACGCTCGCGCCGCGCTTCATCTGAACGACGAGCCCCGTCACGTCAGCGTCCGCGACATCGAACCGGACGAGGTCGCTGTAGAACTCCGAGCCCTCCTGCGACGGGTAAGAGAAGACAGCGTAGCGACCCGGCGCGAGCCCCTCGGTCTGGAACTCGCCGCGCGTGTTCGTCGCCATGCTGCCGCCGCCGAACGACGCGACGCCCCGCCCCGAAGGGTCGAGCGTGCCGTAGCCGAAGACGACGTTTGGCATGGGCTGCCCCGTCTCGGCGCTGACGAAGCGACCCGAGGCCCTGTATGTCTTAAGCGCGCGGCCGAGCGTGATGTCAACGTCGGTCGTCTCATCGCCCGTCTTGACCTCGACGGCGCGCGCCTGCGCAGCGTCGGTCACGTCCGGGTAGTATGTGCGCTTGAATATCTTGCGACGGCCGACGGCGACCGCGCCCATCTCGTCGCTGCTCTGCCCGACGGCGACGCGGTAGTGACCCGCAGCGAGTCCGTAGAGTCGGTAGACGCCGCGGTCGTCCGTCATCAGGTCGCGCGTGTCGAAGGGGCCGCGGCGCGGCAGCTGCGTCTGCGTGCTGTCGATGGGCATCAACGTGACGAGTTCCGCGATGACTGGATTACCGTCGGCGTCGGTGACGCGCCCCATGATGACGCCGCCGCGCTCGACGCGGAAGTCAACGTCCCGAACCTCGTCGCCCGGCAGGAGCGTCAGGGGCGTACCCGGCGGCCATGAGTCGGATGCACCCTGCACGACGTAGACGGGCGCGTATGGCATGACCTGATAGCGCCCCGGCGCGACGTTCATCATCTGGTAGCGTCCGTCGGCATCGGTCTTCGCGCGCGCGATTGCCTTGAAGCGTTGCGCGGGGTCGTTCGACAGCAGCATGACCGTGACGCCCGCCACGCCGTGGTCGCCGTCCGTCACACGCCCCGCGACCGATGCGGGCGACTCCTTCTGTGCGCGCGCCGTGGCCGCAAGCGCGTGCGCGACGAACAGAGCGGAGAGCAGCGCCAGCGCGCCGCGCGCAGTTACATGCTTGAGCGTGAGCGGGAAAGGTTTCGACATCTCTGACTGTCCTTCGAGAGTGCGTCCGGTAAAGTTCCGGGAACATCAGCCGTTCAGCCGTGAGGCCGTCAACGGAACTAAACGCGCGGGGCGGCCGCGGGTTCTTAAATCCTTCGCTGCCCTCGACCCCCGACGCGGCAAAAGCCTACAACTCCGCGCCGACCGAGCGCAAGCCGCACACGGTTCGTTTCAAACGTGAGATTAAAGATAAGAGCAGTTCACCACGGAGACACGGAGTGCTCGGAGATGGCATAGAGAACTTGAATCCCTCCGTGCCACCTCTGTGTCCGCTGTGTCTCCGTGGAGAAGGAATCTTCCGCGACCCTCAAGGTGCTTTTCAATATCACGTCCGCGAACGTCGCCGGTTGCGGCGCACACGTGTGGCTCTCTATAATCCGGCCGCCGACCGCGGCCGAAATACTCTCGCCCGAAAATTCCCGTACACGCGAGACACGGAAGAGGCTCACAATGAGAAGACCGACTCTGCTGCCGACGGCGCTGCTGCTGCTGGCGCTCATCATCCCGACAGGCATTCTGACCATGGCACAAACACAGACGAACGACCCGGCGGCGACGGTAACGCCACCCGTCGCGAAGAAGGTGCCGCGCACCTCGACCGTCCACGGCACGACGCTCTCGGACGACTACTTCTGGATGCGCGACAAGAAGAACCCGGAGGTCATCTCTTACCTCGAAGCCGAGAACGCCTACACCGCGGCGATGACGAAGCAGACGGCGGAGCTTCAGGAGCGGCTCTACAAAGAGATGCTCTCGCGCATTAAGGAGACGGACACGAACGTCCCCTACCCGATGGACGGCTATCTCTACTACACGCGCACCGATCAGGGTAAGCAGTATCTGACTTACGCGCGCCGCAAGGGCTCGATGGAGGCGGCGGAGCAGGTGCTCTTAGACCTCAACGAGATGGCGAAGGGTCACTCGTTCATGTCGGTCGGCGAGTTCGACGTGACGCGGGACACGAACCTGCTCGCCTACTCGACCGACACGAACGGCTATCGCGAGTACACGCTCTACGTCAAAGACCTGCGCACGACGGGCGAGGCGACCAAGATTGCCGAGCGCGTATCGAGCGCGGCGTGGGCCGCCGACGATAAGACGCTCTTCTATGTCGTAGACCACCCCGTCAACAAGAACCCGTACCAACTCTATCGTCACGTGATGGGCAAAGCGGGCGCGGACGAGCTTGTCTATGAAGAGAAGGATGAGATGTTCGGCATCGGAGTCGAGCGCACGCGCTCGCGCGGCTACATCTTTCTCACCTCGGCGAGCCATACGACGAGCGAGGTGCGCTACGTTCCCGCCGATAAACCGAACGAGCCTTTGCGCGTCATCCTCCCACGCGAGGCCGGGCACGAGTATTACGCAGACCACCACGGCGATAAGTTTTATATCCGCACGAACGAAGGCGGCGCGCGCAACTTCAAGCTCGTCTCGGCTCCGGCAGCCGACCCGCGCCACGAGAACTGGAAGGAGGTCATCCCGCATCGCGCGGGCGTGATGCTCGATTCGGTCGAGTTCTTCAAAGACTTCTACGTCGTCTCCGAGCGCGGCAACGCGACGCCCCGCTTGCGCGTCTTCGACTTCAAGACGAACAAGCCCGCCGACATCACTGTGCCCGAGCCGGTCTACTCGATCTCGTTCGGCGCGAACCACGAGTACGACACGAACAAGGTGCGCTACAACTATCAGTCCTTTATCACGCCCTCGTCCGTCTACGACTACGACGTGAAGACGGCTCGAAGCGAACTCTTGAAGCAGCAACCCGTCCTCGGCGGCTACGACCCCACGCTCTACAAGTCCGAGCGTGTCTACGCGACCGCTTCGGACGGGACGCGGGTTCCGGTCTCGCTCGTCTACAAGAAGGAGTTGAAGCTTGACGGCCATCGCCCGATGCTCCTCAACGCCTATGGTTCCTACGGCATCCCTTCAAACGTGACGTTCAACTCGGCGCGTCTCTCGCTCCTTGATCGGGGAGTCGTCTTCGCCACGGCGCATATACGCGGTGGCGGCGACCTCGGCAAAGAGTGGCACGACGCGGGCAAGATGATGTCGAAGAAGAACACCTTCACCGACTTCATCGCGGCGGCCGAGTATCTGGTCAAAGAGGGCTACACGTCGAAAGACCGTCTGGTAATTACGGGCGCGTCGGCGGGCGGCCTTCTGATGGGCGCGGTGACGAACATGCGACCCGACCTCTTCAAGGCCGTTGTCGCCAACGTGCCCTTCGTTGATGTCGTCAACACCGAGCTTGACGACACGCTGCCGCTCACGGCGGGCGAGTGGGAAGAGTGGGGCAACCCCGTCAAGAGCAAGGAGAATTTTCTCTACATGCTCTCCTACTCTCCTTACGACAACGTCACGGCCAAAGACTATCCGGCCATGCTCGTCAAGACTTCCTTGAACGACAGCCAAGTGCTCTTCCACGAGCCGACCAAGTACGTCGCCAAACTCCGCGCCATGAAGACCGACAAGAATCCTCTGCTCTTGAAGGTCAACATGGGCGCAGGCCACGGCGGAGCCTCGGGTCGCTACGACGCGCTCCACGAAGCGGCCTTCGACTACGCCTTCATGCTCTGGCAGATGGGCATCACGCAGTAGCGGCGACGCGCGGACGTTCGGGCGGGCGCTGGAGTTTTTTGTTGACAGCCGCCGTGCCGCTTTCTCATACTGCTTCTGTGGCCTTTTCAAAAGCCACAGAAGCAGTTTCTCTTTTCCGGGACGACGCCGAATCGCAAAGCCCCTTCCGTGCGTCGCTCCCCAACTCTCACGAACACGCAACAAGGGAAGCGTCGGTGCAGGTTGCAGGCAGCGCGTGCGCTCTTTCGCCCGCGCCCTTTCGCGGCACGTGACCTCTTGAACTTCTCTCAGACGGAGGAGACGGATGAAGGCCGAGACTGAAATCTGGCAGGTGACAACGCACGAAGGCGTCTTCGAGACCGACCTGCCGACGCTCAAGCAGTGGGTCGTCGAAGGGCTCGTCCGTCCTACCGACAAGGTTCGCAAGGGCGCTCTCAAATGGATCGAGGCTGAGCGCGCGCCCTCGCTGCGCCGCGTCTTCTCGGGTGAAGAGAAGGCAGAGGCCGTCGAGCACTCGCAAGCCTCAAACGCGGATGATGAGTGGAGCGAGCCCGTGTTGAGCGGCACGCCCGCACTCAGCTCTTCGTGCTACTTCCACCCGGTGGCGGCGGCAACGCTCGTGTGTCGCGCGTGCAGCACGACCTTCTGCCGCTCGTGCCCGAACAAGGTTGGCGCAAGCAGCGTCCTGCTCTGTACACTGTGTGGAGGTTTCTGCGACCCGCTCGAACTATTGACCGAGCGGCTGGCGCTTTACGAGCGGCAGGGCTCGGGCTTCGGCCTCGCGGACTTCGGCGAGGCGCTCTCGTATCCCTTCCGACACGTCGCGAGCCTGCTCGGCGGCGCGGTGCTCTACGGCTTTCTGCTGCTCGCCGGGATGCGCGCGCAACTGCTCGCTTACGCGTTCGTCTTCGGCTGCATCTCGCTCGTCGTTCGTCGCGTCGCCTATGGGAACCTTGAGCGCGACTTCATGCCGGACTTCAGCGAGTTCTCATTCTGGGACGACGTAATCGTCCCTTGCTCGCTCGGCCTCGGCGTCACGCTCGTCACGCTCGGCCCCACGCTTGTGCTAATCGTCGCACTACTCTTCGGGTGGTTCGGCGGGGCACAGACGGCTTCGCCTCTCGCGCTTGTGCCGCACGCCGACTCGGAGCAGGCTGAGCGCCCCGGCGTTACGCGCGAAGAGATGACCACGCTCGTCAAAGGAGGGACGGCCGGGCAGGAGGTGGAGCTTGAGAAGAAGATTCAGGAGATGCGTCCCGGCGCACAGGTCGCGCGAGGGCTCGCGCAGTCGAAGGAGGGCGAAGCGACGGGAGTGACCGTCGTCAGGCAACTGCTTGCGCGCCCCGGTCTCATCCTGCTCTTGGGGCTGGTGGCGCTCGGGTGGGCGGTCTTCTATCACCCGATGGCGTTGCTTGTCGCGGGCTGGACGGAGAGCCTCAAATCGGTCATCAACCCGCTCGTCGGACTCGACACGATGCGCCACATGGGGCTCACATACTTCAAAGCCTTCCTCATGTACTTGGCCGTGCAGACGGTCGCCCTCTTGCTCTCATTCCTCGTCGGGCTCGCAACCGCGCCCTTCGACATGCCGTTTGTCGGCAACCTACCGGCCAAGTTCCTGAGCGGCATCGTCACCTTCTACACCAGCCTCGTCATCGCATGCCTCCTCGGCCTCGCCCTCTTCAAGAGCGCAGACCGCCTCGGCATCGAGCTTGACTAGTCAGAGGTTGCCCTCGACTTCCGAGTGCGGCCACATCTAACCTGCCGCCGCCTGCGTCACAGTCTTCTTCTCGTCCGATTGTTCCACGGGAGACCCATCGTGAATCCTCTCCTTCTCCGTGATGATGGTGTTCGAGTCTATCTCGCGAGAGCGCACCGTTCTGGCTACGAGCAGGTCAATGACACCGAGGTAGAACTTGTCGCTGAAGCCTGCTAAGAAGGCAATGATCCAGAATGCCTCCATCCGTATACCGGGGGCGGGAACTATACCGTCCGGGGAAACCGGCGTGCCGGATGCCGCGCCCGCACCGTTCGTAGAGACCAGAACCATCCCTGAGATGAGGGCAAGATAGACCACCGCGCCCATGATGATTCCGATGATCGGGCGGGCGATGAGCCAGCGGAATTCGGCCGCGAAGCGGATTTGTCCTTGCTCGGTGTAGAACCTGTAAAGGATGGCGGCCAGACTCCCGGCCGCGCCCCAGAGGATGACCGAGAGAGGGACGCCGAAGACCGCTGCTTCAAGCAGCTTCGGACTCTTATTCGTGAACAGAGCGGACACGACGAGGATGGAGACGTAGAGGAACATGACGGCGATGGCCCAGTTCTGCCAGCGGTTCTCTTCGTTCTGCTCCCGCTCTTCGCGCGTCACCAACTCGTTAAGCGAGTTCAAGTAACTCTGGACGGCGCTGAGGGTCGCTGTCGTGTCCGTGCCGTCGAGGATGTTGCCTGCCTTCTCGGCCCACTTGGATGCGACGGTGAAGCGCTGCTCGTCGCCAAAGAAGACGCGCGCCGCCTTACTCGACAACCTGAAAAGCTCCTCGCGCGAATACTGTCTACGCCCCGCTTCGGTCGAGCGCCGCATCGCCACGTATGACTGCTGCTCTTTCCACAGGTCATCTTTCGCCGTGATGTAGCTCTTACGGAAAACGAAGTAATAGATCGGCGACGCGAGCAGTGTCACAACTATCCACAGGATTGCGATGCGCGCGTAGAACCCGGTCGTGGGCAGACTGGGAGCCAGACCAAATAATTTTTCCTGATAAGCTGCGAGGGCGACGAAGGACACGACGAGCGCCGGTATTCCGTAAGCTAACGCGGACGTGTGGCTGTCCGAGGCAGCAGCATACCTGCTTTCGGCCTCGGCTACGTTGCTTCGGAGCGCCGCAAGCTCTTCAAGGTTAGACCCCTCCTGTAACTCTCCGAGGGTGGGACAGGGTGCGTCGTTGGCCGGGGCTTCAACAGCCTGGCTCATTACTTCGTTTAGGACTTGTTGCTCGGCTAACATAAGGGGCCTCGCTTTTGTGGGTGAGCAAGGAGTTTTGGTTGAGTTGCCATAGCGGCAACTGCGGGTGACGGAGCGAGTCTTGAGGCTAACGCCTTCGAGACTGCGAGGATCAGAACACGGGAAAAATTATTCCCTTGGCGTGTAATTGTCAATACCATCTTGGCCTGACCGCTTATCGCTTGTATGAAGCGACCGGGAATAGGCGATGGCGCTTTCTCTGCTAATTAACGCTCCGTTTTTCTCCGAAAACTGTCATCTCACCCCGGAGTTTTTTATCCGCGAAAGCGCGACTTCGGAGCTTACTTGTTTACAAGAGTCCCGCCTCCGACGTACTCCCAGTGCCACGGCTCGTAATAGTAGGGACGGAAGCCGAAGCGGTCGGCGTTGCGAACGAGCCAGCGGTAGGCGGCGGTCTGCACCTGTAGGGCGCGGTTTACGTCTTTGGTCTCGACGGGCTCGCCGCCGACGTAGAGGTCGAGTGCGCGACCCGTAAAGTGCGGGCTGTTGACGGCCAGACCGGCGCGGCCCGAGTTGGGTGACTGTCGGCGAAGGTTCTCCTGATACTCGCGCGAGCGGAAGGCGGAGACGATCTTGAAGAATCTCTCGTCCGGCGCAAGCTCGCCCGACGCAGTGCGCTTGAGGCCAAGCGTTGGGTCTGCGGCCGCGGCCGCGACCATGCGCCTGTAGGCCGCGTATGTCTCGCGCTCAACCTGTCGAAGCTCGTCGGGTCGCGAAGCGTCGTAGAAGTCAGACGTAGGCGCGACGAGCAACTCGTCGGGGCGCGCATACTCCTTGTTCTTCAGGCGCGCGCCCTGCCACTCCGTGACCATGCGCAGCAGCGTCTCGTCATCGAGCACGCCGTTTGGCTCAAGCCCGGTCGTCTTCTGCCAGCGCGAGAGCGCCGAAGCGAAATCACCCGTCGCCGCGTCGCCGTCCGTCGCGAGCAGGCGCGAGATAAGCGGCGTGTAGAGATACCAGCCGCGCTGCGTCTTACCACCAAAGGCCCAACTCAGTTCGTATCTCAAGAGCGTGTTGCGCGCGGCGGCCGCCGTGAAGAGAGATGCGCCCGCACTCTCGGCCGGGACTTCGACACGCCTTTCGCGCGTCGCCGCCGTCGGCTGCAAGCCCCCGACGGTTGTTGCTCCGGGCTGCTCCTTCAACTGCGATTGACCGTAGCCCGTCCTCGCGACCAGCGTGAAGAGCAAGGCCAGCGCAGCGAGCGCAAGCGAGAACACGATGAGATGGGTCTTCTTCTTCATCCTTTAAAATGTCGTATCTGAACTGCGGAAAAAGTCGGACTAAAATCAAGGTGAGGTTTATGTCTCGGCGAACAAAATATCAGATGCCGCCGGGCGCGTCACGGTTCGTCGCGCGCGCGGAAATTTGACGAGGCTGCGCGGGCATACACACTCGCCGTCTCGACTCGTCCGCAAACTTTACGGTCAGACTGCGCGGCGGGCGTGACTCTGCTAAACTAACGCCGCTCCGGCAGCGGCAGTCCGGCAAGAATCGCTTCAGCCGGGGCACCCGGCTATTCTTAATTTTCTAACACACACGGAGAAGGCAAACGATGCCACTTGAGTCAAACAGCGCGGCCAGCGTCTCGCCCGCGCTCGTCTTCGAGTTGGAGAACGGCAGCACCTTCACCTTCAACTTCCAGATGGACGGCCGCGTCACCATCATCGGCTTTCAGGACGGCCGCGCCGTCACTGGCGCGCTCAACGAGGAGCAGACCGAAGAGTTGCGCGACGCCATCGGCGAGTACATACATAAGAGGAAGGGATGAGGGCGGAGGGATGAGGGCTGAAGTGATTGGCGCATCTGTTCATTGACTCATTGGTTCATTGAGTCAATGCTTATCAGGTTAATGAACAGATGAGCTAATCATCAATCCTATTCATTCCTCCGCCCTCATCCGTCCACTTGACCCCTCGCGTGTGTGAAGGGCAGGATTTCAAGTTATGTTCTACCGAGTCCCCGGCGCGGAGCCGTCCGGTCGCGTCTTCCGTCTTAAGAAAGCTGCTCTCATCACACTCGCAGTGGCAGGGCTGTCGCTCTGCGCGCAGGCGCGCGCGCGCGCGCAGGGGTTCGAGCGCGAGCTTGACGCAGCCGCGGGCCCGGTCGAATTGCGTGTGAAGAACCGCGCGGGGCGCGTGACCGTCGTGGCCGAGGACGAGTTGAAGAAGGTCTCGATTCGCGCCACTTCAACAGCCGGGCTTTCGGTCGGCGAAAAGGACGTGCGCATCTCTCAGGGCGGCGGCTCTATCACTATCGAGGTTGAGCGCGAGCAGGCGGGCACTCACGCTTCGGACGGCAGGAAGGTCGTGGCTACGTCGGCGCAGATCGAGCGCGAGCGCATAGACCTGATGGTGCGCGTCCCTTCGCGCTCGCGCATCTTCGTCGAGACCGAGGCAGGCGCTGTTGATGTCGTCGGCAACGTCGCCGAGGCGGAGGCGAAGACCGATACCGGAACCATCCGCGCCGATGTCCCACTCGATGCGCTGCGCTACAGCTTTCGCTGGACGCTCAGCCGCCCGCGCTTCTTCTCCGAGGTCGAGTTGCCGAAGGTGAAGACCAGGCGCGGCGGCGTCTTCGAGATCGCCGGGCGCTTCCCCGAGAAGGCCGAGAAGAAGAAAGCGAAGGGCAAAGCGGACACGGACGCCGCGGAAGAGAACGCGAAGGACGAAGCCGAAGAGAACGAGGCGGACAAGCAAGAGGCTAAAGCGAAAGAGAAGGATGGACGGAAAGAGGAGCAGCGCGAAGAGGCTAAGAAGCAGAAAGATAAAAGGCAACAGGATAAGAAGGCGGAGAAAGATGCGCGCGTCAGCTTGAGTCTTGAGACGGCGCGCGGCGTGGTGCTCTTCGGCGTCAAGGACGAGAGTCACGTGCCTTCCGATCTGCGCGAGCGAAAACTGACGGAGGCCGCGCGCGCCGTCATCCGCAGCGGCGACACCGACCTGATAGACGCCATCCGCAAGGTCGCGCCGCGCCTCGTCGGCGAGTACGTCGAAACGTTGCCGCCGCGCGCCGGAGAGCCCGTCCTCGGCGCACGCACCGGCAGCCCCTTCGACGTGCGGACAAGCGCAGGCGCGTCGCTCGCACGCGTGCAGGCGCGCGTCACGGATCGCACGGGTCGCGCTATCGCGGGACTCACCGCGAAAGACTTCAACGTCACCGAGGGCGGCGTCGAGCGCACCGTGCGCGAAGTCGTGCCGACAACCGCGCCCTTCAACCTCGTCCTTCTGCTCGACGTGTCGGGGAGCCTTGAGGAGCGGATAGACTTCATACGCAAGGCCGCGCTCGCCTTCCTCGCGACGGCCGGGCCGCAGGATCGCATCGCCATCGTTAGTTTCCGCGACGACGTGCAGCTTGTCTCGGACTTCACCTCCGACCGCCGCGTGCTGACAGAAAGAATCAAGGACATACAGGCGGGCGGCGCGACCGCACTCTACGACGCGCTCGGCTATTCGCTCGTAAGCATCCTGCGCCCCTTGCGCGGCGAGCGCACAGGCATCGTCATACTCTCGGACGGCGACGACAATCGCTCCTTCCTGACGTTCCCTTCGATAGTGGATGCGGTCTACGAGACGGGTGCAATCATCTATCCGCTCTACGTTCCTTCGGGGCTCATTCCCGAATCGAGTGCGCCCGCTGCTGCGGCGACGCTCGACCCGACGCGCTCGCGCTTCCTCGAACTCACTTCGCGCGCCGACGAAGAGGGGCGACGGCTCGCCGAAGTGTCGGGCGGGACTTACTACGCAATCACGCGGCTCGAACAGTTGCAGCGCGCCTACGACGACGTGGCCGCGCAACTGCGCACCGCCTACACGATCACCTACGAGTCGGGCGGCGACGTGCGACCCGAGGCGCGCGTGCGCGTGCGTGTCACGCGCGACGGCGCTTCCGTCCGTCTCAGCCCCGCGGTCGGCGTGGCGGCCGCCACAACGATGCCCGCCCCCTGAGTGTGCAAGCACTCCCGTTAAAGTTTTAAAGCGAACAAGGGGCGAGATGTCTTTAACTTCTTCTCTTGAGTGTGGCAGGAGACTCGTTCAACGCAGAGGCGCGGAGATGCCGCACAAGTCTCAACGTCGCCTCATACCGCTCAAGCTTCTTCTTACTCTCCTGCTCTCATCCGTCGTCCTGACAACGGCGCGCGCGCAAGCTATACAACAGCCGACGCCGACCCAAACTCCGACACCCGCGATGACGCCTACGCCCGAGCCGGATGTTGAAGAGGTCGAGCGCATCGAGACCGACCTGACCAACCTGCTTCTATCGGCGACGGACAAGCACCGCCGCTTCGTCACGACGCTCCGGCCCGAGGACTTGCATCTTTCGGAAGACGGCGTCGCGCAGCAAATCTCTTCGTTCGAGCGCGAGACCGACGTGCCGCTCTCGCTCGTCCTCCTGGTTGACACCTCGGCTTCGCAGGAGAAGGTCTTAAAGGACGAACAGGAGGCGGCCGGCTCCTTCGTCCGCTCAGTGCTGCGCCCCGAGAGGGACGCGGCGGCCGTCCTCTCCTTCACCGGCACCACGCGCATCGAACAGCCCGCGACCTCGGACGCCGCGGGCCTGCTCAACGCCATCGAATCGCTCAAGGTTCGCTATACCGAAGCGGCGCCCGAATGCAAAGACCTCGACGCGCCGCCCGAGGTGCGACTGCGTTGCCTCACCGGAGTCTGGGATGCCATCGTCGTCTCAATCAGAGAGGTGCTCTCGAAGACGCCCGAGCGGACGCGCCGCGCCATCATCCTGCTCTCGGACGGCGACGACACGAGCAGCCGCGTGCGCATCTATCAGGCGGTCGAGTATGCCGTGCGCAACAACACGGTCGTCTACTCAATCGGCATCCGCGACAAGCATTTCAAGTTCGGCGAGATGCGCCGCGACTTTCTCGCAAACATCTCCGAGCAGACGGGCGGCCGCGCCTTCTTCCCCAAAAGCACGGCCGACCTGCGCGTGGCCTTCGCGCAGGTCGAGCAGGAACTGCGCTCGCAATATCTCCTCTCCTACACCCCGACGAATCGCGCGCACGATGGCTCCTTCCGCAAACTCAACATCGAGATTACCAACCCCGCGCTCCGCAAACAGAACCTGCGCCTGCTCTACCGGCAGGGCTACTACGCGAGGGAAAGGATGAAGACGGAAGGTGGAGGAATGAAGGAGTCGCCGTGAAGGTCGGCAGCTAAAAAGCGAAGCGCCGGACGCAAAGCTTTCGTCTTCCTCGCGGAGCTTAAAAACCCTCCGCCTTCCGTCTTGCCTTTTCATCCCTCATCCTTCATCCTTCATCCTTACTATGTCTCGCCCCATTCTCATGTCACTGTTCGACGATGCGGAGCGGCGACCGCTCTCTGTGTCGGAGTTGACCTCGCAGGTGCGCGGCGCGCTTGAGAACCGCTTTGCGTCCGTGTGGGTCGAGGGCGAGATTTCCAACTTTCGTCCCGCCGCTTCCGGTCACTGGTACTTCAACGTGCGCGACGCGTCGGCGCAGTTACGCGCGACCTGCTTTCGCGGCGTCAACTCGCGCATACGCTTTCGCCCTTCGGATGGTCTGCTGGTGCGCGCGCGCGGGCGCATGACGGTCTACGAGCCGCGCGGCGAGTACGAGCTACTTGTCGAGGCGCTCGACCCCGTCGGCGCGGGCGCGCTGCGCGTCGCCTTCGAGCAGTTGAAAGAGAGGCTTGCGGCCGAAGGGCTCTTTGACGAATCGCTCAAGCGCGAGCTTCCCATCTTGCCGCGCCGCGTCGGCGTGGTGACGAGTCCCACGGGCGCGGCCATACGCGACATCATCCGCACAATCGAACGGCGCACGCGCACCGTCAGCCTTCTGCTCGCGCCCGTGCGTGTGCAGGGCGAAGGCGCGGGTACGGAAATCGCGCGCGCGATTCGCGCCCTCAACGAACACCACCTCCGCGCCATCGCCGAGGGCCGAGTTGAGGAGTGCATAGACGTTATCATCGTCGGACGCGGCGGCGGGTCGAGTGAAGACCTCTGGGCCTTCAACGAAGAGGAGGTGGCGCGCGCCATACGCGCCTCGGCTGTACCTGTCATCTCGGCCGTAGGGCACGAGACGGACTTCACCATCGCGGACTTCGTGGCCGACGTGCGCGCAGCCACACCGACGGCCGCCGCAGAGATAGTTGCCGAGCGCGAGGACGAGATTGGCGACTACGTCGAGCGGCTCACGCACGGTCTCGTCAACGCGGCGCGCTATCGCGTGCTGGCCGAGCGCGCGCGCGTGCAGGAGGCCGCGATGTCCGGCGGCTTCGACGAGGTGCGCATGCGCCTGCGCGTTGCGCGCGAGGAGTTGAGCGACGCGCGCCACCGTTTGGAATGCCACGCGGGCGACTTGAACAGGGCGGCGCGGCGCAGGCTTGAAGAGGTCTTGAGGAGACTCACGCCCGCGCGCATGGCGGCCACCGCTTCGCGACAGCGCGTGCGTCTGACGGTCGGGGGCGCGGCTCTCGAAGCTGTGGCGCGCGCACGCGTGGATGATGCGCGGTCGCGTCTCGCGGTCGCGGCGGCGGCGCTCGACGCGATGTCGCCGCTCGCGGTGCTCGGGCGCGGCTATGCGCTCGCGCAGGATGAGCGTGGGCGCATCTTAATAACTTCGCGCGGCGTGCGCGCGGGCGAGCGCGTGCGGGTGCGACTCTCGGAGGGCGCGCTCGGCTGTCGCGTGGAAGAGGTCGAGGGGGCGGAGGAGGCCTGATGACTCAGCCGCAGCAGGGGCGCGGACGCAAGAGCCGCATCGTCATAGACGTTGACCGCGTGCGTGCGGAGGCGAGCGCGAAGAAGTCGCGTCGCTTCGGCGGCCACACGGGCCGCTTGCTGTCCATCACGGGTCTCATCATCGCGGGTGTCTTGCTCGTCCTGCTCGTAGGCTTGTACGCATGGTGGCAGGGCTTCAAGAAGAGTCCGCCCTATAGTCTCGCGCTGCTCGTTGACGCGGCGCAGCATGATGACGTGCAGGGGGTCGAGTCTTTGATAGACGCCGACCAGATTGCGCAGGGGTTCGTCCCGCAGGTCATCGATAGCCTCGCGGGCTCGGGCTCGGCGCTGCCCGCGCAGGCGCGTGCGTCGCTGACGACGGCGCTGCCCGTGCTGCTCCCGCGCGTGCGCGAGACGATGCGCGACGAGATTGCGCGTGAGGTGAAGGGCTTCTCGAAAGACGACTCGTCGCGTCTGCCTTTCTTCGCAAAGGCGCTCGGCGTGCGGCAGGCGACGAACGTCGAAGAGCGCGGCGACGCGGCGACCGTCACGCTCAAGGCGGGCGACCGACCCGTCGAGCTTTCGATGCGACGCGAGGGCGAACTCTGGAAGATCGTCACGGTCAAAGACCCGCAACTCGCGGGCGAGATCGCCACGCGGCTTGCTTCGAGCCTGCCCGCCGGGACTCAATCGCCGCAGCCGCAGAACCAGACGCGCCGCAGAGGAACGAGGTAGCGATGAGTGATGAATGATGAATAAGTCGCGGCCCGACTTATTCATCATTCATCACTCCGCATTAGATTACAGATGGCTAAACGAGACCAGACGAAGAGCGCGGTGGCGGCGACAGCGCCGAACTTCGAGGCGCAGCTTGCGTCGTTGGAGCGTATCGTGCGCGAGCTTGAGCGCGGCGATTTGCCGTTGGAGCAGAGCCTTGAGCTGTTCGAGCAGGGCGTGAAGTTGTCACGTGAGTGTCAGGAGCGTTTGAACGAGGCCGAGCGGCGCATCGAGGTGCTGCTGCGCGGCGGCGACGGCTCGACCATCGCCGCCCCGTTCGAGTCGGACGCGCTTATCGAAGACGAGGGCGAGACGGATGACGAGACCGTCTTTTGACGAGCCCGACGCCGACGCTCCGGCACGTGACGCAAGCACGCGCGAGGCAAAGGCCGACGACGCGAGGGCGGACGAAGCGTCGGCCGAAGAGATGCGCGCGCTCGCGGAGCGCGTGCGCGCGGTCGTCGAAGCGAAGCTCGACGAGTTGGTGCCCGCCGACGCGGAAGACCCGCACGCGGTTGCTGCGGCGATTCGCTGGAGCCTCTTCGCGCCCGCCAAACGTTTCCGCCCTCTGCTCGTCTTCGCCGTGGGCGAGACCTTTGGCACGCCCGCCGCAAAGTTAATCGGAACCGCCTGCGCCTTCGAGTTGATTCACACCTACTCGCTCGTTCACGACGACCTGCCCGCGATGGACGACGACGACCTGCGGCGCGGTCGTCCCACCTGTCATATCAAATTCGGTGAAGCCCTCGCGATACTCGCGGGCGACGCGCTGCAAGCCCTCGCCTTCCAAGTCGTCGCCGAGGACGAGACGCTCGAAGCCTCTGTGCGCGTTCGTCTCATCGCGGAGCTTGCGCGCGCCGCCGGAAGTCCCGAAGGCATGGTCGCGGGCCAAGCGCACGACCTCTCGGCCGAGGCGCGCGCCGACGTTGGCGGCGAAGAGCTCGAACTCATCCACCGGCGCAAGACCGGTGCGCTCATCGCGGCGGCCGGGCGCGCGGGCGCGAGCATCGCGGGCGCAAGCGATTCGGAGATTGAAGCGGTCACGCGGTACGCGCTCGACCTCGGGCTGCTCTTTCAGATTACGGACGACCTGCTCGACGTGACCGCGAGCGCGGCAGACATCGGCAAGACGCCGGGCAAGGACGCACGCGCGCGCAAGGCCACATACCCCGCGCTCTACGGACTCGAAGCCACACGCGAGCGTGCGCGGGAAGTTTACGAGAGAGCTTGCGCCGCACTCGATACGTTGGAGAGCTCGGCGCGACTGCTGCGCGGCATCGCACGACTCGTCCTCGAACGCCGCGCCTGACTAAAAGGAATGAGGGCGGAAGGATGAAGGTAATACTATCTTACCTTCATCCTTCCGCCCTCATCCTTCCGAAGCGGTCGGGTTTAGTTGAGCTTCGGGAAGACGGCGAGGTGCGGGATCGTCTCATCAACGAGCTTGCACGCGCCCTGCACGCCCGCGGCCTCGAAGCGCAACTCCGCTCCCTTGCCGACCGAGGCGAACTGCTCGGGCTTGGCACCACGCAACTGCGCGATGACCTGTTCGACCGTGAGCCGCGGGAACTCAAGGTATGTGTCGCGCGAGTCGAGGAAGTGACCGCGCAGAAGCTTCGCGAGCTTCGCGCGGCACAACTCGGATGAGCCGAACACGTCCGCGCCCGCGAACCCGTCGCGCACGTATGCGAAGTAGCCGACCTGACCCGGCTGCGCGCTGACCTCCTCTTCAAGCCGCGCCTCGTCTTCGCCGCTCACGCTCGACTCGTAAACGTCGCTCATGGACATCGTCGGGCTCGGGCTCGACATCCTTCCCATCTTGGCTTGGATGTCTCCCCAGATCGAACCCTGATCCGAAGCGTAGGTGCCTTGCGCACGCAAGCTGTCTGTCACCGTGCGGTGCTTAAGCGAGCGAAGGCTTGAGTAGGAGTGGCTGTCGCCGCTCGTGAAGTTGCGCGATTGGTAACGCCAGCGCCCCTGCTCGACGCAGGTGACGGGAATCTCGACCGACGTGTGCGCGGGCACGACGACCGTCGTGTTGACGATGCGGTTCTGCTTCGCGCCGACGAGCAGTTCGCCGTCCACGATGATGACATCGCGGTCGGCCTTATTGTTGACGAAGAGGTTGGGGACGCTGCCGCCCTCTGAGACCTCCGTTACCTCGACGAGATTGCGACGGAGCGCCTCCTCGAATTCGAGGAAGGGCAGCGCCGCCTCTTCGCGTATGAAGACCGGCGTGACCTTGAGCTGCCCGACTGTGACGGGCTCGCCCGTGTATAAACTCTCGATGAAGTTGTCCAGAACTTTCATGTGGCTCCTTTCGTCCCGGCCCCTGCGCTGGCACGCCTCGGGGTCCGGCTGGCGAGTGGGAAACGACCGCCGCCACGAACGCTTCTGTTAAGCGTCGCGGGCGTCACCCTTGTTGAATGGGTTTACGAAAAGATTAGGCTCTGCGTGTGGGGAGAAGACGGCGCGCGGCACTAATCAATGCGACAAGTGTGCGATGGGACTTTCATGTGCCGGATTCTAACATCCACCGCTCGCCGCGTGGAAGGGAGAATAAGGGATGAAGGATGAAGGATGAGGGATGAGGGATGAATACCTCAACACGGCGATATTCATCACTCATCACTCATCACTTCAAGAAGGTGACTTCGCCGTTAACGACGCGTGCGAGGTAGTGGCCGTCGCGCATGACCCATGCGACGCGACCACCGCGTCGAGCGAGTTCGGCCCACTCGCTCGACTTCTTCGGGTTCTGCTCGACGAGCACAGCGTCGTGCGGTAGCTCGACGTGTCGGAGCCCCGATTGCCGGAAGCGACGAACGCCGCGACCGCCGCCGAAGAGCTTCTCGAAGGCGACGAGAATGACGCCCGCCTCCGGCAGGTCGTCCGCGCCCGCTCTGCTGTCGTCCGCGTTCATTTCGTTAAGATACGGAGAGGTTTCAGGAGTGGTGCCCGCCGCTGCTCGCCTTATTGTCGCTGTCGGAGTTGGCGTCAACAGCTTCGCGGCGCGCGAAGCTGTTGACCAGCTCGATCAGGTCTTTGGCGCGGAAGGGTTTCGAGATGTATGCGTCAAACCCCGCTTCGAGTGCGCGGAGGCGATCCTGATTGGCGGCAAACGCCGTGACGGCGACGCAAGGCACGGCGCGCGTGCGCTCGTCGGCGCGCATCTCTCGCAGCAGTCCCCAGCCGTCGAGCGATGGCATCGAGAGGTCTATGAGCGCGACGGTCGGTGCCTCTTCGCGCGCGGCGTCGAGCGCCTCGCGGCCGTTGCGCGCCTCGCGTATGCGGTAGCCCTCGGTCTCCAGCATCAGGCGCAGGAGTTCCCGGTTGTCGTCGTAGTCGTCTGCGATGAGAATGCTATCGGGCATCGTCGGGAATTTAAGTCGGCTCCGGAGGGAGCGTCCCGTCCGGCTTCGGCCACAGATGATAAATCGAAATTCTCAAATCAACAATCGAAAACGGCCAAAGACGAGTCTCTTGACACTGTTCGTGCGCGGCGTCCATAATCCGAAGTGCCCGCGACCGCCGAGCGTTTTCGGCCGTCCCGGCGGGCGACCCTTGAACCCGACCGGAGAGCTTGCCCAAAGAGCACCCCCCACAAAAAACCGGTCTCGCGGCGCTTCGACTCCGCGCCGAACTCAACCACGCCCACAAAGGAGACAGTGAACGTGTCCAGCGTTGACTTGGAAAAGAGCTTGCGCGCCGACATCGAGTCTTACGTCGGCCAGCGCATGAGCGGACTGAAGGAAGAGTTGGAGCGACTGCGCGGTCAGATTAACGACGCCCTCGCGCACGCGGGCGAGCGTCTGGACGAGCCTGTCGCCGAAGGAGACGCCCCGCTTGCCGTCGCCGTCGCAGACCACCTGCGCAACGCGCGCAACCTCGGCATCGAGGCGGCGGCCGCCGAAGGCACACGCGCGCGCGCCTCATCCGACATCGCGCTCATCAAGGCCGCGGTGGACGAACTCGACGGCCAGCACACGCAGGCCGACATTCTCAACGCGCTCGTCAACCGCGCGGCTGCCTTTGCGCCACGCGTCGCCTTCTTCGTCCTCAAGAACGAGCGCGCGACGGGCTGGCGCGCGCGTGGGCTTGCGGGCACGGTCGGCGACGACGCCGTGCGCGAGTTGTCGCTCCCCATTCAGTCGGACACGCTTCTCGGCGATGTCGCGCGCACGCGCTCGACTTGGGCGGGCGAACCGGGCTCGCATGCCGAAGACCACACCATCTATCAGCACTTCGGCGGCGAGCCGCCGCAGCGCATGGTCGCGGTTCCGCTTGTCGCGCGCGAAAGGGCGGTGGCTGTGCTCTACGCCGACAGCGCGGGACAGGACGCAGACGCCGTCAACCTTGAAGCCCTTGAGACGCTCGTGCGCGTCGCGGGCATGTCGGTCGAACTGCTGGCCTCGCGGTCGCGCTCGCCTGAAGCCGCGCCCGCCGCACGCCCCGCCGCGCCGCGCCCGCCGCAGCCCGAGCCCGCCGCAACACAGCCACCCGCCGAAGAGCAGCACGCGCCGCAGCACTCGGAGCAGGAAGAGCATCAACCCTCTGGCTTCGAGCCACAGCCCATCCCGGCGTCGGCCGCGCCGCAGGCCGAACCCGAACCGCAACAGCAGCAGCGTCCCGACCCCGAGTCACAACCCGAGCCCGAACCCGAGTCCAAGCCGCAGCCCACGCACTCCTTCGTCACACAGCCCGAGCATTCGCACGCGTTCGAGCCTGCCGTCGCTCCCGCACCGGTCGAAGCACCGGCCGCCGCCGAAGTCACGCCCGCGCAGCCTATCTCGCCGCTCGGCAGCGCGCGTCGCTACGGTGCGATGGACATGGACTTCCCCGTCGAAGTCTCTGAGGAAGAGAAGCGACTTCACAACGAGGCGCGCCGCTTCGCACGCCTGCTCGTCTCCGAGATCAAGCTCTACAACGAGCAGAAGGTGCGCGAGGGGCGCGACGCCTCAGACCTCTACGACCGCCTGCGCGAAGACATAGACCGCTCGCGCCAGATGTATGACAAGCGTGTTCGCCCCGAGGTGTCGAGCCGCTACGACTACTTCCACCACGAGCTTGTCAACATGCTCGCCGAGGGCGACCGCAACAAGCTCGGAGCCGACTACCCCGGCGCGACCGTGGGAGCCTGAGAGAAGGAAAGACAAAAGCTAAAAGTAAAGGCGAAAGAAAAAGTGAAGACGAGAGGCACGTCCTTCGTCTTCACTTTTTCTTTTTGCCTTTTTCCTTTTGCCTTCATCAGCCGGTTATAATCCGCACGCCCCCTTTAACTTCCGCGCGAGTTGCAAACCGCGCGTGCCCCGTGCGTCATCAAACGAGGAACCATGACCCCAACGTCCTTCAGGCTTCGGAATCACAGCGCGACTTTCATCATCGCGCTCTGCTCGTCGCTGCTCGTCGCTTCGGCGCTGCCGCTCGTGGTCGCGAGTTGTCGCACGCAGCGCGCAGACGAGCCTGCCGCCTACGAGCGTCTGCGCCTGCTTACGCGCGGCGCGACGCTTCCGCCCGAAGCTTCGGTCGCGCAGATGGCTGCCACTTACGCGGGCACGCGAACGGGCGCGCTCGCCGGGCTCCTGCGCGCGCGCATACGTTATGAAGCGCGCGACTATGCGGGCGCGGCCGCGCTGCTGCGCGCGGAAGATTTTAAAGACGACACGCGCGTTGGCGACTACGCGCTATGGCTGCGCGGGGACTCGCTGGAGAAGGCGGGGCGGCGTGCCGAAGCTCGCGCCGCGTTCGAGGAGCTTGCGCGCAACTACTCGGACTCGTTACGCGCGCGCGATGCGTTGGTGCGCGCCGCGCAGTTGCTCATGCAGGACGGGCAGGCGGCGGGCGTGCCCGTCGAGGTCAAAAAACTTGCCGACGCGGACGACGCCGACGCGCTCTTGCTGACGGCGAAGGCTTACGAGCAGGGCGGCGATCAGTTGAAGGCGCTCGCAGCCTTTCGTCGTCTCTACTTCTACGCGCCCGCGTCGGGCGAGCGTGATGCCGAAGCGGCTGCCGCCTTCGCGCGCCTCGGCTCAAGCCCCGCGCCCGCGAATGCCGCCGAGGCTGCGGCGCGCGCAGAAGGACTCTTCAAGGCGAAGCGTTACGCCGACGCGGTTGAAAGTTACGCGGACGCCTTCGGGCGTTTCCCCGAGACGCACACGCCACAGGCTCGGCTCCGGCGTGGCGTGGCCGCCTTCAACGCGCGTCGCGCAGCCGAGACAGTCGAAGCTCTGACGACGGACGCGCCCCCGGCGGGTGAAGAGCGAGCCGAGGCGCTCGGCTATCTCGCGCAACACTACGCGCGCGCGAAGCAGTGGCCGCAGGCGCGCGCCACGCTCGACGAGATGCGCCGCTCATTCCCTCAGAGCCGGTTCACGATGCATGCGCTCGCGGGCGCGGGCGCGGCGGCGAAGGACGCGAAGAATCAGACGGACGCGCTCTACTTCGACCGTGCGGCCGTCCAGCAGTTCCCCGGTGAAGCCGAGGTCGCGGGCGCGCAGTTCGAGTTGGCTTGGGCCGCGCACGACGCGAAGAACTTCTCAGAGTCTTCGCGCCTGCTTGTCGAGCACCTCGCCGCTTACGCCGACCGCAACACGGACAATCGTGGCAAGGCAGGCTACTGGGCCGCGCGCGATTCGGAGCGCGCGGGCAACATGGCCGACGCACAGACGCTCTACGAAGCGATGCTCGTTCGTTACGAAGCCAACTGGTACGGCTATCTCTCGAAGCAGCGGCTTGATGCGTTGAAGAGCGCGGGGCCGTTGAAGAAGAGTTCGACGAGGACTGACGCGGCCCTGCTCAACCGCGCGGTAGAGAATTTGAAACCCATCACGGCGGCCGAAGAGACGGCCGGGCCCGCCGAAGCAGTGCGGCTCTTGAAGGCCGAGCAGTTGAGCGTCGTCGCGTGGGACGAAGCGGCGCACGCCGAACTCGACCGCGCGCTCGAAGCCGCGCCCACGAGCCCGCGCCTCAATCTCGCCAAGGCGCAACTCTATCGTGCGCGCAACGACAACGTGCAGGCCCTCAACGTACTCAAGCGCAGCTTCCCCGACTACTCGCAGATGGAGCCCGAAGAGTTGACGCGCGAAGAGTGGGATGTCTTCTACCCGCTCGCGTACTGGGACACGATTACGCAGGAGGCGCGCGCGCGCGACCTCGACCCTTACACCGTCGCCGGGCTCATACGGCAGGAGTCGGTCTTTAACCCGCGCGCCGTCTCTTCGGCCAACGCATACGGGTTGATGCAACTGCTGCCCGCGACAGCGCGCAATACCGCGAAGCGTTACGGCGTCGAAGGCGACATCACGACCGAGACGCTTTTGAGCGACCCGCGCTTGAACATTCGACTCGGCACCGGATACCTTCGCGAGCAACTCGACAAGTACGGGCGCATCGAGTACGTCGCCGCGGCCTACAACGCGGGCCCCGGTCGCGTCGTCGAGTGGCGCGCGTCCTTGCCGCTCCAGATTGACGAATGGGCCGAGGCCATCCCGTTTCGCGAGACGCGCGGTTACGTGCAGGGTGTCGTGCGAAACACCTTGCAGTACCGACGCCTCTACGATGAGCAGGGTCGCTTTCGTCCTGAGGTCGGCGCGCGCGCCGTCCGCCGCGACATCACGCAGACGACGACCGCGCAGCCCGACGCGAACACGCGCCCACGCCGCGTGTCGAACGAAGAGGAAGAGTGAGGTGAGTTTGTAAGTGAAGAGTGAAGTGAAGAGTGAAATGAAGAGTGTGTTTAAGAAGCGTTCGATGCTCTGTGTGGGGCTCGTGCTCTGCCTCGTCGTGCTCTGTGCGCACGGCGCGCATGCGCAGCGACGTAGGCCCACGGCAGCGGCGAAGTCTCAACCGAAAGTCTCGAAGACTCCGGTGGCGGCAAAGCCTTCGACGAAGACCGCGGCAAAGTCTCCGCCTACGTCTGCGGCCACACCTTCCAAGACCATGCCCACATCTTCCGCTCAGAGGCACGCGCGCGGTTCGGCGCGTGCCTCTTCCGCGGGCCCGGTCGTCATCAACACGCAGCCGGGCGCGTTCGTCTGGATTGACGACGTGCGATGCGGCGCGGCTGATGCGGAAGGCAAGTTACAACTAAAGCTCACGCCGGGTCGTCACACGTTGCGCGTGCGCGCGGGCGGGTTTGCGGAGCGCACGCTTACACTTCTGCCAACGCAGCGCGGTGCATTGAGCGTCGTGCTGACGAAGACGACCGAGGAGGCCGAGCTACTTTTTCAGCAGGCCGAAGATGCGCGCGAGAAGGGGAATGGTGCCGGGGCCGTCGAGCTTTACCGGCAGGCTTTGAAGCTGCGTCCTCGTTTCGCGGACGCGCACCTCGGGCTCGCGCGCGCGCTTGAATCGCAGGAGGACTTTGACGCGGCGCTCGAAGAGATTAAGGCGGCGCGCAGTGACCGTCCCATCTACCCCGAAGCTTCGGCGGTCGAGGGTCGCATACTTCGCTCGCTGGCAGACCCCGAGGCCGCGCTCGCCGCCTATGGGCGTGCGCTGCGCGAGGGGCGCGGCTTCCAACCCGAAGCTTACACCGGCATGGGGATAGTCTATGAAGACAAGGGGCGCAACGAAGAGGCGGCCGATGCTTTCCGCAAAGCCATCGCGCAACTCTCCGACACCGAGCCGATACTCTACGAGTTGCTAGCGAGAAATCTTGAGAAGCTTGAACGTTGGAAGGAAGCGGTCGCGGCCTACGAGAAGTATCTCGAACTCGCGCCTACGGGCGCGCACGCAAGCGCCATCAACTCCATCATTGACCAACTGCGCAAGCAGGCCGCCGAAGCCGAGCAGCAACAACAGCCGCCCCGCTGAAGACGCGCTCACAACAGCCCGAGCTTGTGCGCGAGAAAGACGAGCACGAAGGCGAGCACGAAGAATGTCGCCAGCCACGGATGTTTGCCCATCGGGCACTTCTCTTGTTCGCTCATAACATTGAAGAGGCCGCCGCGCTCTCACTCACAAACGGGCTTCCGTCTCGGAATTGTAAGGCGCGCGGGGCCGAAACCAAAGCAAGACGGGAGTGAATGCGATACAGCGCCCACTTCCATCCTTCCGTATGTTTGCTTCGCGCGCGAGCTTTGTGAGAGCATCGCCCGCCGGGAGACAACTTCAAATAAGTGTAGGAGGCGAACTGCTCATGGCGACACCGGGGAACGCAAAGCACCGCCACGTCTCGCAGAAGGCGAGCCGCTTCACCGAGTCCGTCATCCGCGAGATGACGCGCGAGGCGCTCAAGCACGGAGCCGTCAATCTCTCACAAGGCTTCCCCGACTTCCCCGCGCCCGAAGACCTGAAGCGCGCCGCTGCCGCCGCTATCGCCGACGACGTTAACCAGTATGCGGTCACTTGGGGCGCGAAAGATTTTCGCGAGGCCATCGCCGACAAGACACGTTGGTTTCTCGGGATAGAGGTTGACCCCGAGACGGAGTTGACCGTCACCTGCGGCTCGACCGAAGGCATGATCGCCGCGATGATGGCGACCGTTGACCCCGGCGAGGAGGTCGTCGTCTTCGAGCCCTTCTACGAGAACTACGCGCCCGACGCGATTCTCTCGGGCGCAACGCCGCGCTACGTCAGCTTGCGCGCGCCCGAGTGGACTTTCGACCCCGACGAACTGCGCGCCGCTTTCAACGAGCGCACCAAGGCCGTCATCCTCTGCAACCCGAACAACCCGACGGGCAAGGTCTTCACGCGTGAAGAGATGGAGTTCATCGCCTCTCTCTGCCGCGAGTTCGACGCGCTCTGCTTCACCGATGAAATTTACGAGCACATCCTCTATCCGCGCGAAGACCGCGAGGTCGAGCACATCTCGATGGCGCAATTGGAAGGGATGCGCGAGCGCACCGTAGTCGTCAACTCGATGTCGAAGACATACTCGGTGACGGGATGGAGGGTCGGATACGTCATCGCTCCGCCCGAAGTGACGAACGCCGTGCGCAAGGTTCACGACTTCCTCACCGTCGGAGCCGCCGCCCCCTTGCAGCGCGCGGGAGCCTACGCCCTGCGCATGCCGCCCACTTACTACGACGAGCTTCAGCGCGCATACCTGCGACGACGCGACCTGCTTCTGCCCACGCTCGAAGACGTTGGCTTTCGTATCTTCCGGCCCGACGGCGCTTACTACGTGATGACAGACATCTCGGCCTTCGGCTTCCGCGACGACGTTGAGTTCACGCGCCACCTCATACGCGAAGTCGGCGTCGCGTGCGTGCCCGGCTCAAGCTTCTACAGCCGCCCCGAACTCGGCGCGCGACAGGTGCGCTTCTGCTTCTGCAAAAAGGATGAGACGTTGGAAGCCGCCGCCGACCGCCTGCAAAAACTCCGCTCGCGAATCTGAAAATCGTGGTGTGAGGGAACGGGAAAAGTGTGGGACAGGAAGCGTCAAATCATCTGGCTCGGGGTCGGACTCCTCTTCGGCACCTTCTCGCTCTACCCCATCGCGCGCGACGACGCAGGGCGCTTCGACCCGCAATACTTCCTCCAACTCGAAACGCTCCTCGTCATCATCATCGCCGTCATGTTCTATGTCTACAGTCGTAAGTCATAAATCGTAAACAGAAGCACATCATCTCTGTTTACGGTTTACGATTCACGGCCTTCAATTCCCCGGCTGTTGTAGTTTGTAGCGCACGTTGATGCCTTCGTTGGGGACGATGAGGAGGCGGCGCGCGTCGTAGAGCGGGAGGCTCGTCGGGGTGTAGGCGAGCACGTAGCGGTTCTTGCGTAGCTCGTCGCATATCTCTTTGGCGGCGTCGCGCGAGTCGTTGACCGAGAGAATGCGGCCGCCCGTCCCAGAGGTGAGTTTGTCGATGGCCTGAGCGGGCTTGAGGCTGTCGCGGCGGAGCGCACCGCCCGTGCGGTCGGGAATCTGGAGCGCGTAGACGGTGATGTCCTGTCGCAGAAGATCGTCGAAGACTCTCTGGAAGTGCGTGCGGCTGCCCCGATCTAATCCGTCGGCGACGAGCACGATGACGCGCTTGCGCGTGCGGCCGACGAAGGGCCCGAGCGCATCCGAGACGACGACCGAGAGCGCGTCGAAAAGATGCGGCTCGCCGCGCTTGCGAAACATCGGGAGCGCCGCCTCGATCTTCTTCGCGTTGTCCGTCCAGTCCGAGATGATCTCGGCCTCCTGATCGTAACCGACGACCATCACCTGATCGCCCTCATAAATCTCGTAGGCGAACTCGCGCGTCGCCTTCTGCAACTTCTCAACGTCTGCGCGCAGTCCCAAACTGTTGTCAACGAGGATGACGATGCGCGCAGGTGAAGGGTCGAGCGTGAAGCTCTGTATGCTCTGCTCAGAGCCGCCGTCGTAGAGCGCAATCTCTTTGGACGTGACACGCTCGTCCGAGCCGCCCTCGCGCGTGGCCGTGACGTTGAGGAAGACGCCGCGCTCCTTACCAACCTCGCCTTCGCTGCCCGCGCGGCGGCCCGCCTGCCCCGCCGCGAGTCCAGCGAGCAGGCAACAGAGGACGAGAAGCAACGTGATGATTTTGAGTTGAGCGCGCATGTCTCTATTCGTTCTTCAGTCGCCGCCCCGTGTCGATGTGCTTGCGGGCTTCTTTCCGTCCTTCGTCTTTGCCTCGCCCTTCGATTCCGCGCCCGCGGCCTTTGATGAAGAGTCCGCATTAGATGAAGAGTCTGAAGATGAAGAGTCGGCCTTGGAAGATGCGGAGTCGGCTTTCGACTCCTTACTCTCGTTGCTCTCTTTCGTGTCCGGCTTCTTGGCTGCGTAGTCGTTCACGTACCAGCCCGCGCCCTTGAACTGGATGCCGCTGACTGACCACTCCTTCTCAAGCTTGCCGCCGCACTTCGCGTGGCGCGCGAGCGGCTTGTCCGAAATCTTCCGCATCACTTCCATGTGCGCGCCGCACTTCTTACAACTGTATTCGTAAATAGGCATCGCTCTTCACGCCTCTCCGTTGCTCAAGTCCTATATAGAAGCTTTCTGTTGGAAACATCCTGCCGAGAATTTATACGAACAAACATCCGCTTGCAAACGGCTTGAAACCTTCGATGCAAACATGCGCGTCCGCGTCTACTACATCAATCTGACCCGCTAAAAAGTTGACGAAAAAGACGAGGCTTTTTGTCTGCCTTCGGTACGCGTAACTAGTCAGAGGGGTAGTTTTTCGGCTTTCACCATGAAAAGAGACAGGGCAAACCGTAAGCTGTCAGTGACTTAGAACCAGTTGACTTAAAGCCATACATTTCAAGCATTTAGCTGCAAAGTTTCCATGCAGCAAATGCAACTGAAAGACAATCTCATCCTTCTAACATTGCGGTTTCGATAGAGCCGCTATTTGAGTGATGCGAGCTTGATCGTTTCCACCATGCGTAGCCCCCAAACCCCGTGCATCGCAGGCGATGTGCAAGTAGAAATCGCCGACCTCGCTTTAGAAGCGGACGCAAGAGGTCACTAGCTCACATGGAGAACGACCGAGGATGAAATTGACCCCGAGGAAACCCCTTCGCTCTTTTAAAAACGTCGTCTTCGCGATAATCGCAATCTTCTTCATCTCTAATTTCATTGACAGTCCTTTTACGCGCGTGCTCGCGCCCGTCGCGGCCAAGACCGCCGAGGCCGAAGTCGAAGAGTACATCCCCTCGGACGTGCCCACCTCGGGCGACCGTTCGCTCGATCTCGTCATCCTGCACGTCGGCGAGCACGAGGGCGTTGACCCCCGTCTGATTCATGCAGTCATCTGGCAAGAGTCGAAGTACAAGAACGATGCTACGTCGCAGGTCGGCGCGCAGGGGTTGATGCAGCTCATGCCTGCGACGGCCAAGCGCTTCAACTGCGACGACCGCAGCGACGCCGAGTCGAACGTCACGGCCGGAACGAAGTACCTGCGCTTTCTCCTCAAGCGCTTCGACGGCAACGTCTCGCTTGCGCTCGCGGCCTACAACGCGGGCGAGGGCACCGTGGACAAGTACGAAGGCATACCCCCTTTCGGCGAGACGCAAGCTTACGTCCGCATCATCACCGGCCGCTACGGCAAGACCTACCACCCCGTTCTCAGCCCCGAAGACGCCGTCTCCTACTTCAACCTGACGAAGTAAGGAAAAGGCAAGAGTGAAGAGATAAGAGAGAGCGTGGCTTTCATCTTCTGTTGAAGATGAAAGCCACGCTCTCTTTCATCTTCACTCTTGCCTTTTCCTTTTGCCTTCGCCGAACGGGATTGCTATGATTTGCGCCCGACAAAATTCCAGAGGGGCGCGCGGATAGAAGATACGTGACGGGCTCTCTCCTCACACGCATCGGCCGCGCCGTTTTCGGAATCAGACTTTCAAGCTTCGTCCGAAGGAGAACACTTCGCCTTTGTCTGCTCAACGACCTATCTCGGGCTCGAACGTGCAGACGCTCACGCGTGAGCGCAAGGCGCGTATGCACGAAGCGCGAGAGGCGCTTATTGACCGCCTCGCTCCGAACATTCACTCCGAGATAGACCTCGACAAATTCCTCCACGCCGTCGTCGCTGAGTTGGGCCGGATGATGGACGTAGACCGCTGCGACGTAGTTCAACTCGTGCGCGGCGAGGAGCTACGCATCAGCCACGAGTGGCGCGCGGCCGACGACGTGCCGTCGTCTCTGGGCACCTCATTCCCAGTGGACTTCGGACAGCTTGCCGAGCGGTTCGACTTCGCGCGCCCCATCCGTCTTGACGACACGGCCGCTGCGGGGACTGACCCGCGCGCCTCGCTGCTGCCGCCGAGTCTCGGCACGCGTTCGCTTCTGGTCGTGCCCGTCGTTCTCGACGGCAACGTGCTCGGGCTCGTGGGTCTGCACATGACGCGCGCGCCGCGCCACTGGGACGACGAAGAGGTTGCGCTCATCCAGTCAATCGCGCGGCAGATCGCGGTCGGCTATCAGTACGCGCGCCTCTACACCGACAAGCAGCGCGAGGCGAGCCGCACGCGCGCCCTGCTCGGCATCGCAAACCTGCTCAACTCGCGTTCGGATTTCGGCGAGTTGACATCGCACGTTTTAGAGCGCGCGAACGAGTTGGTCGGAGCCGACTACTGCGCTCTGGGCGTCGTCGAGCCGTCAGGCAAGTCAATCAGCCTCGCTGCGTTCAAGGCCGCGCCGCACGCAACGACCCTGCGCGTGCGCGAGTTGATCGAGTCGCACGGCAAGTCAATAGACATCTCGGCCTTCCCCGCCGTAGTCGAGTTGCTGGCCGAACCGAAGACCTTGCGCGTGCTCGACACTTCGCTCCCTGAGCCAGTGCGCTTCGCCTTCAACGCCACGCTCGGCGGCCGTGCCGCGCTCGTCGCGCCCGTGACCATACGCGAGCAGACCTTCGGTCTGCTTGGCTTCGTCTGGAGCGAGCCGCGCGAAGCGTTCGACGAACATGAGGTCGCGCTTGTCGAAGGCATCGCCGTGCAACTCGGAACCGCGCTTGAGCGCGACCAGCTTTCGGCCGAGGTGATGCGGCTCAGAAGCGCGCTGCACGAGCGACACGCCGAAGACCGCATCATCGGTCAGTCGCCCGCAATACTTCGCGCGCGCGAGCTTGCCTTGAACGTCGCCGACACGCAGACCTCCGTGCTCATACAGGGCGAGTCGGGCACGGGCAAGGAGCTTCTCGCCAACCTCATCCACTACAACTCGCGACGCAAAGAGGGCGCTTACGTCAAGCTCAACTGCGGCGCGATTCCCGAGACGTTGTTGGAGTCAGAGCTATTCGGCCACGAGCGCGGCGCATTCACCGACGCGCGCCAGCGCAGGCGTGGCCGCTTCGAGGAGGCCGACGGCGGCACGCTCTTTCTCGACGAGATTGGCGAGATGAGTCTGTCTGCTCAGGTGCGTCTGTTGCGCGTGTTGCAGGACGGCGAGTTCGCACGCGTCGGCGCAAACGAAGTGCTGCGGTCGGACGCGCGCGTCATCGCCGCGTCGAACGTAGACCTTGAGCGGGCGGTCGAGTTGGGCACTTTCCGCCGCGACCTCTTCTATCGCCTTTCGGTCTTTCCCATACAGCTTCCGCCTCTGCGCGAGCGCCCCGAAGACATTCACACGCTCGTCATACACTTCCTCGAACACTACAAGCAGAAGACGGGCCGTTTCATCTCGGGCATCTCGCGCGAGGCTCTGCGCGCGCTCGTCAGCTACGACTGGCCGGGCAACGTGCGCGAGCTTGAGAACGCAGTCGAGCGCGCGGTCATCATCGCTTCGGGGCGACAGATAGAACCCGACGACCTGCCTGAGCAGATCGGCCGCGCCGCGCGCGAGGAGCGCACGCGCACACGCGGCGAGCGCGAGCGTGCCGCATCCGAAGGCCGCAACGTCACGCTCACCTTCGACGTTCCCGCCACGCTCGACGCCATCGAGCGCCGCGCCATCGAGGCCACGCTCGACTACACAGGCGGCGACAAGACGCGCGCCGCGCGCACCCTCGGCATCGGTCGCAAGACTCTCTACCGCAAGCTCCGCCTGTACGAAGGAGGGGAAGAGAGAGATGGGGGTTAGGGGTTGGGAGCCGGTTCAAACCTTATCGTCGAAGCGTGCCATATCGTCGAAGCACACTATGTTCGTTGGACGCACCCCTAACCCCCGGCCCCCAACCCCTTCTTCATTGCGTCGCTTTGCGCGCTTTTGCTATAGTGCGGCGCGGGTCACGAGGTTTCCAAAATCCGGATGCTTCCCCTTTTGAGGAGGGCGTATGTCAGAACATTACGGGCGCGGACGCGGGCGCGGCGACGAGTCGGACGCGGGCGCGCGTTTGACCTACTTCGCCATCGGCGCAACGGTGGGCGCGGTCGTCGCGTTGCTCTTCGCGCCGAAGTCGGGGCGCGAGCTGCGCGAAGACCTTGCCGACGCGACGCGCAAGGGCGTTGACCGCGCACGCGAGACGGGCGCGCAGCTCTCGACGAGAGCGGGCGAGTATTACGACACGGCCGCGTCGCGCGCAGGCGACTTGGCGACGAGCGCGCGCGAGGCCGCGCAGCGAC
>JAVXWN010000058.1:0-4709 GCA_032230645.1 Acidobacteriota bacterium
GGCCGCCCGCGACATAGCCGACTCTCAAAGTCCGCGCGGTCGGGTCTGCGTTCTCGACCGTGTAGGCGAAGAAGTAATTGTCGGTGCCCACCACGCGGAAGCTGATACCTGTGTCTTGACCGCTCCCCCAAGGACGCGCGCGGCGGTCAACGCGTAGGTCGAGGTTGTTGTTGCCAGCGCCCGCATCAATCCACGTGATTGCCTTGCGGGCTGCAAGAAACACGCCGCGCCCGTTGAGGATGCCGAAGGGCTGCGGCGTCCCCGCAGCCGTGCCTGTTATCCACGTGAGCGCGCCCGCCGTGGTGCCGCTCTCGGTCGAGCCGAGCCCGCCCGTACCGCCGAGCGCGTAGGTCGAGTTGACGCGCGAGAAGGAGTCGAAGACGAGCGCACCCGTGGGCGCTTTCGCGGGTTTATCAACGGGCGCGGGCGGACGGCCCGGATGCTCGGGGTCTGCGAAATTTGGAGCGGTCGGGTCAACGACGAAGGTAGGCAACGGGCACTCAAGACACGGCTCGATGTATGTCGTCGCCCAGCCGCGCACGACACCGAAGTGTACTTGACCATCCTGTCCGAGAGACGACAGGTCTGACATGATAGGGCCGGGGCGGAAGTACCAGCTCAGAAGATTCCCATCAACACCGAAGACCGTCTGCGGCCTGAACGAAGAATAGATAGAGCCCGCGCCGCCCACCTCGCGTGGGTTCGAGTCCTCGTAGCCGCGCACCTGCGCGATGCACCCGATGAAGTTGCTGTGGTTCGAGCCGCCGATGAAGAGATGACCCGCCCCGCCCGCCGGCCCCGGCGAGCGACGCGGCCCGCTCCACTTCGTCCTCCCGACCGGCACGCCGTTGAAGTACGTGACGATGTACTGGCCGTCCCATCCCACGCCATAGTGTCCCCACTCGCCCGGAGCCGGGCCTTCGTCGCTGCTGAAGTAGGTCAGCGCGCTCCCGTCCCAGATGTTGCCGAGCAGTTGATAGCGACCCGGCTCGCTGCTGTTGAAGCTGGCGACGCCAAAGAGAAGCGCGTGGCCTCCGCCGTATCCGTCGGAGATCATGTATGTCGCCCCGGCATCGTCGCCCGGCATTGCCCAGACCTCCCAGAAGAAGTGGCCGAGGTCTTTGTCCCAAGGCCAGAAGGGAGCGTACTCAACCGACTTGGGCCCGCCGTCGAATTCAAGGACGTAAGATGGATTTGAGCTTGACGACAGCGCGGCTTTGAAGTCCATCGCACCGCGCCCGCCGTCCACTCCACCGATTGCTTTGCTCTGCGGAGTGAAGGCGTAATAGTTCTGATCCTTCGCCGGGGTCAACGTGTAATCGCCGTGCGCCGTGACGACGAATGAGTAGTTGCCGTTGGCGTCGGTGTACGTCCGGCCCTTCTGCTTCCCGCCGAGCGTGATGAAGATGCCGAAGATGCCGCGCCCCTGCGCGTCGTCCACGCGCCCGCTCAGGACGAAGTGCGGAGTGGCCGCGAAATCAATCTCCGCGTCGCCGTCGAGACTGTCAATCATCTGCCCATCAACGTCGAAGGTGTAGTCGTCGGCCGAGGCATAAGCCAAGTAACCCAGACCGGCACCAAGTCCACTAATGGAGTATCTGCCGTTCGCGTCGGTGACCGCTTGCCGCCCGTAACCCGGCAGCGCGACCGTCACCCCTTTGACCGGCACCGCATCGTCGGTCACGACCCCTTTGATGCTGAAGGTGCTGCGCGCGCCCGTGAGGCTCAACGTGATGTCCTGTGTGAGCGGCCCGACGGCCTCGGGTTTGAAAGTGATGGTGTCCGTGTCGAGGGGCGTGACCGTGTAGCTCGAACCGGCCGGTACGTCGTAGAAAGTGAACTGCCCGCTGTCGTCCGTGTATGTAGTCCGTGGCTCAAAGCCCGCGCCGCCGGTAAGCCTGACCGTGATGTTGAAGAGTTCCCTTCCCACATCGTCATGCACCTGCCCGAAGATCGTGTGCGTCTGCCTGTGCGCGCCAAAGAAGAGACCGCTCCTGCTCGTCGAGAGCGCGTCGAAGGAGCGCGAGGCGGGCTCGAAGTCGTAGAAGTCCGCATGCGGCGTGAGCGTGTAGTTGCCGAGCGGGGCGACGATGAAGGAGTACGAGCCGTCGGCGTCCGTCTTCAAAGTCTCGGCGTGTGCGCCGCCCTCAAGCCTCATCTCGACGCCTTCGAGCCCAGAGTTGTTCGCAATCACGTTGCCGCCGAGCAGTAGCGGTTGAGTCGGCACCGCGCCCGCGTCGTCTGCGGGCCCACCGCCGACGTGTCCCAACCCGACGCGCACGCGATTGCTCGACGCCCCCCCGTAGCTGACCCACACGAGCACGTCGCCAACATCGCCGAGGTCTTCGCCGAGCCGGATGACGACCTCGCTGATTAAGGGCATGCCCGCGACCGCGCCGACGTATTCGACCTTGAGCGCGTAGCGGCGTCCAGCGGCGTCCTCCGCTCCCGCCGTCACGGCCGAGGGGTCTTCACTAGCCCCGAGCGCGAGATTCATCGCAAACAGTGTGATGCGTGTGCGCCGGTCTGCGCTCCAAGCTATCGCCGACTCGGGCGCGAATGGCTCGCGCGCGCGTGTTACCGAGTCGAGCGCGATGGCGCGCGTCGAATCCGACTCGCTGAGCAGCACGGGACGCGGCGTCTGCGCGGCGGCGGCGCGCACGAACGCCACAGCGCAAGCCGCGACGAGGAAGAAGCGTACAATTCTTTTACTGCTTAACATGCGGGTCGCCGGGATTTCAATCTGTGAAGGCCGTGGTGACTTTGCGACCATCTCGCCGGGTCGGGTTCGAAGGGGGACGACGGGGCGGAGTATATGTGGACTTGGCAGCCGTGGCAATAAAATTCGGCGCGGCTCGCTTCAGGCGTTCGTGCGTGTCGCCTCGGCCCCGGCGCGGTCGGCGCTTGACAGCCGCGCGCCCGTGGGCGTATAAGCGCGTTGACAAAAGACGTGGTGAGTTAAGGCGACTTGCGGCCACGTAAAACAAACAGCTAAACAGCTCGGCGCTTCTCGCGTCGCCAACTTCTACATACAGAAGTCCCGCGTTGTTTGGCGCGGGACTTTTTTGATTTGGACTGTCTACTATCAACTGACAATGATTGACTTCAGAGAGCTTCTTGAGAGCGACCATGTCACCGTCTTCGACGGGGCGATGGGGACGCAGTTGTACGCGAAGGGCGTCTACATCAATCGTTCATATGACGAGTTGAATCTGACGAGCCCCGAGCTTGTGCTCGCCGTCCATGAAGAGTACGCGCGCGCGGGCGCGGAGGTGATCGAGACGAACACCTTCACGGCGACCGCGCACAGGCTACAGCAGTACGGGCTCGAAGGTCGTCTGCGCGAGATCAATATCGCCGCCGTGCGCATCGCGCGCGAAGCCGCGGGCGAGAGTTGCTACGTCGCCGGAGCCATCGGGCCTTTGGGACTGCGCATCGAGCCCTACGGCCCGACCTCGTTTGACGAAGCGAAGGAGATGTACAAGCAACAGGCCGAGGCTTTACTTGAAGGCGGCGTTGACCTCTTTGTCCTCGAAACCTTCTCAGACATCTCGGAGGCGCGCGAGGCTCTGCGCGCCGTGCGCGAGTTGAGCGACCTGCCCGTCGTCGCGCAGATGACCATCTCGCTCGACGGCAACACCTCCTTCGGCACGACGCCCGAAGTCTTAACCGCGCGCTTGGACGAATGGGGCGCGGATGTCATCGGTCTCAACTGCGGCGTCGGGCCCGTCACCGTTCTGACCGCAATCGAGAAGATGCGTCTGGTCACGACGAAGAAGCTCTCGGCGCAGCCCAACGCGGGACTCCCGCGCGACGTGCAGGGCCGACAGTTCTACATGTGCTCGCCCGAGTACATGGCGAAGTACGCGAAGCGTTTGATACAAGCGGGCGTGCGCTTCATCGGCGGCTGCTGCGGCACGACGCCCGCGCATATCAAGCTTATCTCGGACGCCGTGCGCCCGCTCTCGCCTCGTCACACAGGCATCACGGGCAAGCTTGCCAGCGCCGTTCACGTCAAAGAGAACAAGCCCGAGGAGTTGCCGGTCACGCCGCTCGAAGAACGCTCCAACTGGGGCCGTCGCCTCGCGCGCGGCGAGTTCCTAACGACCGTCGAGGTGCTGCCGCCCAAAGGCTGCGACGCGACAAAGACGCTTGAGAGCATCAGGCTCTTAAAAGAGGCGGGCGTCAACGCCGTCAACATCCCCGACGGCCCGCGCGCGCAGACACGCATGAGCGCGCAGGCCACGGCTGTTCTCGTCGAGCGCGAGATAGAGTTGGAGACGGTGCTGCACTACTGCTGTCGCGACCGCAACCTGCTCGGCATGATGAGCGACCTTCTGGGCGCGGCGGCTCTGGGTCTGCGTAACCTTCTCATCATCACGGGCGACCCGCCGAAGATGGGCCCGTACCCGGACGCAACCGCCGTCTTCGACATTGACTCCATCGGTTTGACCAATATGGTCAACAAGCTCAACCACGGCCTCGACATCGGTAACAACCCGACGGGCACGCCCACCTCGTTCTGCATCGGCGTCGGCGTCAACCCCGGCGCGGTCAACCTCGACGAAGAGATCAAGCGTTTCGAGTGGAAGGTCGAAGCCGGGGCCGAGTTCGCCATCACGCAACCCGTCTTCGACGTTGAGCAACTGCGCGACCTCCTCCGTCGCATCGAGCACGTGAGAGTTCCCGTCATCGCCGGCATCTGGCCG